>NZ_LFJJ01000216.1 GCF_001189365.1 Candidatus Burkholderia verschuerenii
CTTTAAGCGTATCAAGCATTTTCGTCGCGTCGCCACTCGATATGACAAACTCGCCCACAGCTACCTCACCTTTGTCTCCATCGTGTCTGCCTTCGGGCCGCTCTTAAATGTAAACAGGACCTAGGGTTTCCGCGGTTCGCACAAACGCGACGATGCCGTTCAGGTTGTCCATACTTGCTTTGCCCTCCCGCTTTATTGCGGAATTTAACTCCGCTATCTGCGGATTTGCGCGGGGTTTTTCTTCGATTGAATCCGAATTATCGTTCATCGCTCTACTGCGCGCATCGCAATGCGCCGGTATTTCATAAGGAACGGCGATGGATTCAACGATGTACCCCGATACGACGAGACGATTAGTCATACTTGCTGCCGTCTGCATGGCGGCGCTCGCGCTGCCGCTGGCATTTTCCGGCGGTGCGTTGGCGACGTCCGCAATCGGCCGCGACCTCAGCGCAAGTCCCGTTGCGATGTACTGGATCACGAACGCGTTCATGCTCGCGTTTGGCAGCCTGCTGATGGCGGCAGGCACGCTCGCAGACCGGTTTGGCAGAAAGCGGGTCTTCGCCTGTGGCGTCTCAGGATTTACCGTGACCTCGGTCGCGCTCGGGTTCGCGCCGTCGATCGTGGTTTTCGATTTGCTAAGGGCGGCCCAGGGTGTTGCGGCCGCCGCGGCGCTTGCGGGCGGGACCGCTGCACTCGCTCAGGAATTCGACGGTTCTGCCCGGACTCGCGCGTTCAGCACATTGGGTGCGACGTTCGGAATCGGCCTGGCGTTCGGGCTGGTGCTTGCCGGCTGGCTGATCACTCACTTTAGTTGGCGAGCGATTTTCATGACGGGTGCTTTCGCAGGAATGCTTTCTCTCAGTCTGGGAGTTCCGCGAATGCGTGAGTCGCGCGATCTTGGCGCACACAGGCTCGACTGGGCGGGAACCATGACATTTACGGCCGCGCTCGCCTGTCTCACATGCGACGTAATCGAAGCGCCCACACGTGGCTGGACGTCAGACGCTGTCGTTACGTTGCTAGTCGCATGTGTCGCGTTTGCAATTGCATTCGTCGTTGTCGAGACGCGCAACCCACGCCCGATGCTCGACCTGTCGCTGTTCCGCTATCCGCGCTTCGTCGGAGTCCAGGTGTTGCCGGTCGCGACGTGCTACTGCTACATCGTTCTGCTCGTCGTGCTGCCGATGCGCTTCATCGGCATGGACGGCTACGACGAAATGCACGCGGGTTATCTGATGCTCGCGTTATCTGCACCCATGCTGTTCGTGCCATTCATCGCGGCTGCGCTCACGCGGTGGATGTCGGCTGGAGTGATCTCCGCCATCGGCCTCGTGCTCGCTGGGGTGGGTCTCCATACGCTTGCGGGGGCGCGGCGTGCCGGAGCCGGACCAGCCGCGATCGGGCCGATGCTCGCCATCGGCATCGGCGCCGGGCTGCCGTGGGGGCTGATGGACGGTCTGTCGGTGAGCGTTGTGCCGAAATCGCGCGCGGGAATGGCAACGGGCATTTTCAGCACCACGCGGGTCGCCGGCGAGTGCGTTGCATTGGCGACTATCAATGCGCTTCTCGCTGCGCTCACGCAGTTCAGCCTGCGCGCAGCGGCGCCGCACGCCCAGGTCACCTACGTTTCCGAGGCAGCCACAAGGCTTGCTGCGGGCGACCTCGCGCACGCCGCAGCACGATTGCCGGGCGTATCGCGTGCGACACTTATTGCTAGTTACCACGCGGCGTTTGGGCATCTTCTTACTGGTCTTACGGCCATTACGTTACTCTGTGCGCTTGCGGTATTCGCTTTCCTGAGTCGGGTACACGCACAAGACGGACACGTTGGCACTGGAACAGGTGACGAGTTTGCTGCGCGCGATTCGCAGACGGTTGAGATGGCCCCTCAACTCCCCGAACTGGCGGACGACTAGCGTTGCTTCTCAGTCGTGTCCGCGCTCAGTTGGCCAGAAAGTGGGGCGAAGCGGCCGCTGGGTGGCTGAACGCGTGCCGTTTGACGATAGCCGGTTTCGGCCGAAGTCGGTCATCAAGATTATCCTCTCTATCCCTAATAGACTTGCGATCTAACTCATTCGCCTGAATTTGACGACGCCACTCCTCGTAAATCGCGACGCAGCCCTCTTTAACTAAACCGTTTGGCATCTAAATGACCTTATCCGGCCCAACGGAGGAATCATTGAGCATCGAGATTCCAGCGGAGATTAGCAAGGGTGATGCTAAACCTGAAATTGCGACCGACAACGAAACCAGGCTTCCGGCGCCCAAGCCAAGTGAGTGCAAATGCAAAATTTGAGCGACCACGAACTCGGCAATGATTGCTTTGGTGTTGATTTCCGTCGCGCTCATCGGGATCAGTTTGAAACTTATGTCACTGCCGTCATTCCCGCGAGCACTCCTACAAACAACAACCCGGCGTCACAGGAGGCGGTAATTTGGTGACCCAGCATTGCGGGTCCCGCCGCCGACGCGCATTGAAGGCGCCCGTTGGAATCACCACGCCTTCCCCAACCTAAAAAACAGCATGACCGTCGCAGCAGGCACGGGACACCAACGAAAGTCCGAAGCGCCCTCCCCACAAAGATCAAGCCGCTCGATTTTAAATTATTAATTTTTCGATCGATCTTGAAGAAAAATACGACACTCAATAAACAGAAACATAATCAATCAGGAGTGGGCCATGCGGAGTACCCTGCAACGTTCTGCCATCAGCGCAATCGTCCTTAGTCTATTTTCGTCGACGTCATTCGCCGCCGGCTCTCTTCCAACTGGGGGAAAATTTGTCGCTGGGACCGGCAGTATTTCGGGTAGTGGCAACCAACTCAGCATCACTCAAAGCTCCACGCGCGGCGTAATCGACTGGACGGGTTTCTCTATCGGCCAAGGCAATACAGTCAATGTCAATAACGGTACGGGCGCGACACTCTCGCGCGTTACGGGTTCCGGTCTTTCGCTCATCGACGGCAGTCTGAAGGCGACTGGAAGCTTTTATCTAGTCAATCCACAAGGCGTGGTGGTCGGGAATAATGGCGTCATTTCGACGGGCGGTCGCTTCGTAGCTTCGGCGCTCGATGTCGATAACACGGCCTTTATGTCGGGCGGCGATCTTACTTTCAGCGGCAAAGAGACCGGCACGGTCATCAATCTCGGCTCCATCAGTTCAACCGGCGGGGATGTGTTGCTCATCTCCCCCTCTCTTGTGGAGAACGCAGGCACGATAACTGCACCCAAGGGATCGGTCGAACTGGCGGCAGGCGACACGGTCCTGGTTCGAGACTCGTCCTCGGCACCGCAAACCTATGTCGAAGCGGCTCGTCCCGGCGGCAACGTAGTCAACATCGGAAACATCGAAGCAGCGCAGATTGCGCTGCAGGCAGCCGATGGCAATGTCTTCGCCTTGGCGGGCAATCAAACGGCGCTGCGCGCTACCGGAACAGAGACACGCGATGGTCATGTGTGGCTCGTCGCGCCTAAAGGTGTCGCGTATGTCGACTCATCGATGTACGCGAAGAACGCCGACGGCAGCGGCGGCACCGTGGATACGACGGGAAGCGCGCTGCATCTCGACGATGCCGACATCCACGCCGCGCAGTGGAATCTCAATGCGCCCGTCTTCAACGTCGGGCCAACCACATCAGCGGTGCTGCTCAAGCAATTGAACCAGGGCACATCGGTCGCGCTCAACGCGACAAGCGGTGACATCGTCCTCGAGCAGACGATGCGGTGGTCGGGAGATGCGTCGCTCAGCGCCAACGCGAGCCGTTCCGTAACCGTGGGTCCGATGGCGACGCTGGGCAATTCGGGCTCGGGAAACCTCAGCTTGCGTGCGGATGCGGGCGGCGTCGACAACGGCGGCGGCGTGGTCAATCGCGGCACGATCGACTGGTCGAAGAGTAAGGGAACCGTCGCGGCCATGTACGATGTGACCGGTAAATGGATACCTGGCACGATCCGGACAAACAAGGACTGGAGCGCCGCGCCCTTCAGCGGGCTCAAGACGCAGATGACCGCGTATCAGCTCGTCAACTCCTCGGACGACCTTCTAAAGATCTCGCAAAATCTTGGCGGAAACTTCGCGCTAGGTCGCGACCTGGATCTCAACGACAACCCGATCGCCGGTGGCCTTGGCGCCTTGAGCAAGAGTGGCTTCACCGGGCAGTTCGACGGAATGGGCCACGTCATCAACAATGCCCATGTGCTCGAACCGGAATTCCAGACGAACGGTTACCAGGGCCTGTTCACGATCATCGGGACCGGTGGGGTCGTGCGAAATGTCAGCCTTGAAAATGCGTATGCAGAAGGCTCGGGGGTGACGGTCGGGATTCTGGCCGGATTGAATCGCGGTCTGATTACTTATGCAACATCGTCGGGGTACGCCGATGCGAAGACGTCAGGGCTTGCGGCCGGGCTTGTGGCAGTCAATGAAGGCGTCATCGAACGCTCATCGAGCAGCGCCGGTGTCTATTCAACCAGCGCATCCGGTGGACTTGTCGGATTGAACTCCGGTTCAATCGTGCAGTCTTTCGCGAACGGCTCTTCCGGCGGCGCATACCGCTCATGGTCGGGCGGCTTGGTCAACATAAACACCGGCACGATCACGCAATCTTATTTCACGGGCAACACATCGTCGGTTGAGGTCGGTGGGATCGCGAACAGCAATTCCGGCTCGATAAGCGAGTCCTTTTCTGCCGGACGGGTTTATAACATCGCCTTGGTTCCGCCATACATGAATGAACAAGGGGCAATCGCGCAAAGCAACACAGGCAGCATCGCCAGCAATGTGTTCTGGGATGTCGAGGTGACCGGCAACGCGGCAGCCACTTATAGCGGCATGCCGGTATCCGCGGCAAACGGATTGTCGACCACTCAAATGAGCAACCCCTCGAGCTTCGGGCCGACGTGGGACTTCAGCAAAAACGGTGTGTGGGTGATGCCAGCCGGTGGCACGCATCCGATCTTGCGTTGGCAAACTGCAGCGCAATCTTTATAAACTCGGTGCGCCCCAGGCTGTACGCGCACGCACTCGACGCGATTCGCGCAGAACGCACCGCACTGCCGCGCAAGACGGCGAGTGCGGCGCAACGAGCATCGTCTCACGTTCAGAGCAGACGCGGATCCTGCGCCTGAGGCGCCGGATGCACAGGGAAGGTCACCGGCATGTGCAGATCCTTCAGGATCGCGGCGATTCCGGGACACGACCCCGGATAAGACGGCGGCAATGGACCGGGGTTGCCATTCGGCGGAAGGGTGATCGTGGCGATGCCGCCGCGAACGGAGGACATCGCGTCGCGATGCAGCGTGTCGGCGCGGGTCAGATCGTTGATGGTCAGCGTAGTCATGGCTGGTCTCCTGGCAAAAGTAAAGTGAGTGGCGCGAAGTCGCCACCCGGTCTTTTGCATGGGGCGTGCCAATTTGCGTCGAAAGACGCCGATTACCGGATTGCATTGACGCTACGGGCGCTGAGACACATCGAACCGCGCGTGTGTGTGCCTAATGCGATGGACGCGAACAACAGTCCGAGCTTCCGATGTCGGCAAGCACCCAACATTTCGGCGCGACGAGTTGGAGCGTCAAGCTTGATGCAATGGACAAGCCCTGTTCACAACCTCTACCCAAGTCGCGAACGAATTTCAGTGAGCAGGTTATCCGCCGTGATAGTCCCGACAACGCGCCAGTCGCTTCGAACCGCGAGCGGCGTCGAGGCGCTTCTGACGCGGTCGATCAGCGGGCCGAGGTGCTCGTCGATCGAAACGGACGGCCAGGATTCCGCGTGGTCCTTTTTTGACTTGTCCATGACCGTCTCGGCCGTCACCGCATGAAGGTGACTGATCCCTTGCAGGAATGAGCGCACGTAATCGTCGGCCGGAGAATTGATGATCTGAAAAGGCGATCCGATCTGCACGATTTTTCCCTCGCACATGATCGCGATTTGATCGCCGATACGAACGGCTTCCTCGAAATCATGCGTGATGAAAACAGACGTTTTCCCCATGCGGCGCGTGAGCTCGGTGAACTGATCGCCTTGCTCTCGTCGCACGACCGGATCCAGCGCGCTGAACGGTTCGTCCATCAGCAGGATTTCCAGTCCAGAAGCCAGCGCTCGCGCAAGCCCGACGCGTTGCTGCATTCCTCCGGATAACTGATCAGGTAATGATCCTCCCATCCGTCGAGCCTGACGGCCCTCAGCGCCGAGCGAGCCGCGTTCTGCTGAGACTTCTTGTCTATTCCACGTCCATGCAACGCGAACATCACGTTTTGCAGAACGGTGAAGTGCGGCCATAGCGCCATGTTTTGAAACACCATCCCGATCTGGCTGGCGCGCAACGCTCGCAATTCCTTTTCCGCCAGCGCGGACACGTTTTGGCCATTGATCCAGACCTCACCCACCGATGGTTCGATCAGGCGGTTGATGTGTCGTAGCAGCGTCGATTTCCCGCATCCCGACAGACCCATGACGCACAGTGTTTCGCCCCGCCTGACGGAAAAGCTCACGCCTGCCACACCGACGACGCAGCCATACTTCTCGCGGGCTTCATCCTTCGTCAGGCCCTTAGTGCGCAATGCAGCCAGCACCTCGCGCGCGGACTGACCATAGACCTTCCACAAGTCCTTGCATTCGATGACGACAGGAGGCGCGGTATCCGCGGGTCCAACGGTTGAATTCGACATAGTGAGTTCTCGCAAAGGCGCGTGGGTCCAGGGACGTCGTCAGGCCGCTTGCATGGCTTGCGCGATCCATTGATCGAACTGGCTCTGATGTGCTTTGACCCAATCCTCCGCGCGCCTTCTGATGTCCACCGGCTTGTTCTGCCCTTGCTGCATCAACATGTTTTCGGCGCTGATATCCGCGGTCGAAATGTTCGCTACTTCGAACAGCTTCTTTGCCGCAGGATTCTTATCGATAAAGCCTTTATTCCCTAACACCTTGACGGTATAGACCGGAAAGCCCGTGTCGCGTCCATCCGGAAGCTTGCTCATGTTTTTGCCGTTCGCCGGATCGGCAAACGGAACACTGAGCCAACTGACATCGACGCCGGGCTTCAGAACGTTGCTGATCCAGTTCGGCAGCCAGCTATAGTAAAAAACCGGCTGATTGCTCTTGATGCGTGTCAGCACATCGGCCATCAGCGCATCGTAATTACCGAACTGCAACTGGATGCTGTTCTTCAAGCCGTACAGTTCCAGATGATGCTGCATCATTTTCGCCGCGCCCCAGCCGGGATTGCCCGCCACCAGACTCGCCTTGCGATCCATGCCGTTCGTATTGAACAGCTTGGCGATTTTCTCGTCCTTGAACTGCGCGAGATTGGTGATCTGATATTTGTCGGCGGTCTTTTTGTCGATCGAGTAACCGAAGATGCAATCGTTGATCAGACTGCCCATGCGCACGCAGGTCGTATCGCCGCCGACCTTGGAATAATAGTCGTCGTATAGCGGCACCCATTCGACCGCCGAGAACGTCGCATCGCCCGAGGCAATCGCCATATGGAAAATGGCCGGATCGGCGGGAACGTAGTCCTTGACCGTATAGCCCAGCCGCTGCAATCCGAGCTCCACGACCAGACTTTGAAACCGTGTCGTGGGCGTCGATGTGCCGGTCGGCGTCACGGTAATTCCCGTGCCCGGCAAACTTGCGCCCAGAACCGATGGCGCGCCAAGCGCGGTGGCGACAAGTGCCGAACCATTGATCAGAAAATCTCTTCGACTAAGCATCTCGTTCACGTCCCCGTAAAGTGCTACCGACAAGCGTTGTGGTGATGTCGTGGTGATTTGATCGCGCCGCTGCTAAACCGCCTTCTTTTCTTTCGGCTCCAGGCCGCGATCCGCGCGGCGGCGTCCGTCGAACGGGCGGATGCATTGCCGAATGAGCCCGGCCGGTCCTCGCTCGTACCAGTGCTTCATATCGTGTTCGCGAAAAGACTTTCCGAGCCCTTGCGACAAGCAGTCGATGGTGATCGCCAGCAGCACGATGCCTACCCCGCCGGTGGTCGCCGTGGCGATATCCAGTTGTCCGATGCCGCGCAGTACGGTTTGCCCGAAACCCGCCACCGCGATCATCGCGGACACCACCGCCATCGATAACGCGAGCATGACGGTCTGGTTCATCCCCGCCATGATCGTCTTGCGTGCAAGCGGAATACGGACAAAGAAGAGAATGCGCGCGGGCGAGCAACCGAACGCGTGTCCCGCCTCGATAACATCGGGACGCACTTCGCGTATGCCCAGACCAGTCAGCCGGATCACCGGAGAAATCGAGTAAATCACCGTGACGATGACGCCCGGTACGTCGCCGATGCCAAACAGCATCACGACGGGCACCAGATAGACGAACGACGGAATGCTTTGCATGAAGTCGAGAATGAAGCGCAGCACGGCATTGCAGCGATAGTTCAATCCGGCGAGGATGCCGATCGGAATGCCAAATATGCAACTGATGACGATCGCCGTCACGACGACCGACAGCGTCGCCATCGCGTCGCTCCACGCGCCGATCGATCCGATCAGAAGCAGGCTGATCGCGACGACGATCCCCGCACGCCCGCCCGCGAGCTGCCAGCCGATCAACGCAAGACCCGCGATAAGCAAAAGCGGATGCACGCTTCCAAGCGCCCCGCCAATATGCGCCAGCATGAGTTGCACCGGAACCCGCACATCCTGAAAGATGGGCCGAAAGTTTGCCACCATCCATGTCACAAACGCTTGCGACCAGTCGCCCAGGGGTAACTTGATGTAATCGAACAGATGAGCAACAAAATCATTCATCGTGGTCCAATCCTTAAGTAACGCGGTTGCGGTCGACTTCAGGCGCGCGCAGGGGCATGCCGGCGCGTTATGCGGGACACGTCATCGGCCTTGGCAAAAAGATGCAAACGCTAGATTACCGATCGAACAGTCTCGACCGATATTGCATCGCGCTTATTTGGGGGTAAACGTAGAAAAAAAATAACGCTGGCGGTTAAGTTCAGGTTAACAACCGCAAACGATCCGCTCAGGTGTAGCGGCCTCGGCCGCGTCGTGCACGGCCGGGCGACGGCGCGCCCGTGCCGTAACGTGGCGATTGCGGTAGGGATGTCCATTACTGAACACCCCCCGCACAGATCCCGGCGTGCCCAATTTAGGCACCGGGCTCCTACCTTGAGTGCTTGACGACAAAGCGCCGATCAGGCCATGGATGAAGAAT
>NZ_LFJJ01000217.1 GCF_001189365.1 Candidatus Burkholderia verschuerenii
CACCCTCCGGCCAATACGCACCGTGGGCCACCGTTTGCAAATAACCGTCCCAAGACCGCCATCCTCACGGAGAAGGCTTTTTTTGCGCCCCGCCCGACCCTCATAGGCCCCCATAGGAACATCAGAGTCAACAAAAAACTGAGCGTATTCGGGATATCGCAAACTCGATGGCAACTACGCGCCAGCATCACCCAATCAGCGTTACTCCGGTACCAGAGCATCCGGGCAAATACTTTGTGGTCGATGGTGAGACTCGTTGGAGTGGAGCTCAACAACTCAAATGGAAGGAGATTTGGGCAATCGAAATCGATGTAGATTCCGACAGCCCACTTTCGTACTACTCCGAGTCGTTCAAACTAACAGATTCAACAAAACCGATTTCCGCAATCGATAAGGGATTGCGCTGGAGTCAACTGATATCTGAACAAGGCGTCACCGCTGAGAAGATTGCGCAGGAGCTTGAACTCTCGAAAGCCACGGTGAGCAAGATGCTGGCGTTCAGCAAATTCTCGCCTCGTGTGTTGGAGTTTATGAACGAAAACGCTGAGAAATTCCCTTACACGACAGCCTCGCTTCTCGCTCCATTGGCAGATGGTGCCGAAGAAGCCGATGACAAAATCTTGGCGTTGTGCAAAAAAATCGTCGACGAAGACTTCTCCCGGCGGTCCATTGAAGCCTTGATAAAACAGCACAAATCTAACGCTCGCCAGTCAAGACGTGCAGCGGTCGCGTCGCGCACGATCAAAGTTGCAGACCAACCTGTCGGGTCGTTTCGCACCTATGAGAACGGCAACGTCGAGTTCAAAGTGTCAGGAGGTGCCCTGCCCGCTGATCGGCTGGCCGAGCTCGCCGATGTTTTACATGCTGCCGTCGATCTGCTGGCCTCAGCCGACGCTGATTTCAAGTCGACATTGGTCGAGCGGATCCGCAGCCAAGCTTCTGATAATGGTTAACCCGCATCCATTCAATATCGTTTCCGGACGCTTTCGGAAAGTGCTACTACCGATGATATGGGACGCATGGAATCTATCCGGCATGCCGGATAGAAACTCGTATATGGCCGGTCGGCTTGCTTACGCACGCGCTCGTCGAACGATTCTTTTTGAACAGTTTCCCCGTGGAAACCTTGATGCGCGCTCGCTCGAAGTTTCCCCGGGGAAACCGCCTGAGCATGCATCGAGGTCAGTCCAAGTAAGCTTCCCAGAGAAAACTTTTCGGCAGGTCGGCTCGTGCGCGTGCTCAATTGCCGAAGGATTGAACTTGAGAAGTTTCCCCGGGGAAACCTCTGTCAACTCTCTTCCGAAGCGTGTTAGGAAACTACCCAAGGCTTACACCCAGGTGGAAAGTAAGTTTCCCCGGGGAAATATATTGGTAGGTCGCCACGTTTCTACGGTCGGTCATCGAACGAAATCTCTTGACCAATTTCCCCGGGGAAACCTCTGTGCGCTCTCTCTCGCAGTTTCCCCGGGGAAACTGCGAGAGCATGCAACGAGGACAGTCCAAATAAGCTTCCCCGCAGAAACTTTGTGTTGTGTCAGATCGCCTGAACACTCAGTCGTTAAAAGCGTCCTTATAACAGGTTTCCCCGGAGAAACACACACCAGGACTATCGCCACTTCGGCAACCCATAAAAAACGCCCGAGCTAGCTTGGGCGTTTTTCATTTTGGACTCAAATTTCGGAGACGATTTAAAAATGTAGCGACTAAAAAGCAAAGGCCAGAAGTTGGAGCTTCTGGCCTTTGCATTACGACAGAGACGACGCGCTAAAAAACAAAAACAGAGTTGGACCTCTGTTATGAGAGTAATTAGCGCGTCGTCTTCTGTCAACGATTTCCAAAGAAAACTAAACACAGGAAACGTTATGGACGACTTTCGCCCAGACGCAGAGACCCCGTTTGCATTCGATCCACTCAAACTATTTGAACACGCGGGTCCGTCTACATCACTGCCTGATCGCAACGATCATTCACTACTGCCAGGTGCACTCGCTAATGCGATTGTCCGGGCTTACGAAGGTTTCGACGAACTCAATTTAACTGATAGCGCTCGACGAGTTCTGGCATGTCTTATTCGTTTTGGATTAAAACTGAGTGATTTAAATGCAACGACTTTCATCAAAAAGTCAACAATTGCAAAAAAATTAGGGATCAATCCCGCTACCGTGTATCGCGCACTCGAAGTCTTGGAGGTGGCGAACATCATCTACCGCAATACACAACCGTCGGTGATGGCAATCGGAACCATCGGCTTCACCCGATATGGGCTAGCACTACTGGGTTTAGCATCTTCGCCAACGTCTCCGCAAAAAACGTCAGTTACTACTGATCGGAGTGACGATATCGCGCGCGTGCAATACGTAAACAGTGAACCTAAACAATCTTTTTCAAAGAGACAACCGAAGGGCCTTTTTGAAAGAATCAAAGGTGTGAGGCTTCCACACGATTTAGGTTGGCTTGTCACCGATGGGCTGGTTACACCGTTCGGCGTCTGTTCCCTAATGGCGCAGGCCCGGCGAAAAGGGCATAAATTATCCGATGTGGTTGAGTACGTGTCGACCCAGCTTAAATCGGGAAAGACTCGCAATCCCTTCGCCTATTTGCGAGCGCTGTTGCAACACACCGTCGATTACGCATCTTTGAATATGGAAAGCAAAACAATTGCTATGGCTGCGGCAGAACGCGCGAATCAAGCGGCCACGGAGCAAGCGCTAGTACAGAAAGTGCGAGCATTGGCAGGGAAGAGCTTTCGCGGCGGCGACGACATTTGGACCGTCGAAGACGTCGGACTCGTCAAGGTAGGGCCGAATGGTCAATCAAGCTCGACACCGTTTCACAAAGCACTCGAAACCATAGCAGCTATAGTTGACGGAACTTTTGAGCCAGTCGCAGCAGGCGAGGCTCCTTGCCGCACAGCAACATCTCTGCTCAACGTGGATCAGCGATCGAACCCTGAGCACGCACGGCATATACTGGGATCGCTGAAAGAAGCACTTGCCGCGTCTTGCACCGCATATGCCGGCCAAACCAAGGCTACCCGGGTAGCTCTTAGGTAAAAATAGAATTCTCGCTAACACATTGATTTAAATGAATAAAGAGGCGTTACGAAAATGTGCCATTTAGCGCCCCCTACTAAATTGGCACATCCGCGCGCGTCAAGCAGGTCCGGTCCCTTAGGGTTTGCACGCCAAAAAGTTTTGGTGATTGAGAACTAACCGCATTGCCGTCTCGGAACGATGGAGCTGTCTCGGTAGCTTTTTTGGATATACCAGATTGAAAGACATCCTGTTGTGAAGAGATGCACAAAACTCACTCTCTTTCCGGGAAAAATCAGACGATAGTGCTGTTCCAATGGTACGTCTGCGCCCAGGCGCGTGATTCCGGTCTCCTTCGTTGGCGCTTACTCCGACATGTCGGGGGCATACGTGCTCTATGACTATCAGGGCACGATTTATACCGCGCGGCAAGGCTCTCGGCTGCTCAATGGCTGGACAGTTGCGTTGGTGGCCGGGTTCGAAGTGAACCTCGCCGACGGCAAGCGCAAATGGACCGAAACCATTTCGGCACCAGTCGATACACCGGTCGCGTTCTCCGATAGCCCGTCGGTCCGCGCGATCACCGATCTTGGTTCGCCCCTTCAGCCGGTGTTGAAACGTTCGTCTCGTCAACGCGCGCGTGCAGAAGCGAAGGTTCGACCTGAACAGCGAGACGATGTTTCGCGGACTCGCGCGATGAATCCACAGGTCTCGTTCCTTGGGCGCGCGCTGTCGGGCGGCGACGTCGAGGATGTTGAGAGCACCGAAGTCGAGAAAGGTGGAAGCATCGGTTCCGACAGTAACGCATTCACAGGCGGTCAAGATGATTACCGCTCCGTCGTCAAAGACGGGGATCAGGCTTCAGCCGGCGTTACGACAGTCGAGACGAATCACGAACCGGAATTTCGTCCTTTTGTGCCGCCGAAGTTCGATCGTCCGAGTTATGACAGAATGGCCGCTGCCATGGCGGCCGCCGAAGAACACGACACGAGCCCTGACTCGGCGCCGGTTGTCGAGCAGCCCGTGCATTCCGTGCATTCCGCGGACCCGCGTCTGGGTTCTGTAACGCCCGTTAGCCGCGCGGCAGACGCACAGCAAGCAGGGGCGGAGCGTTCCGATGAATCTCCAACTTCCGAAATATCGCAGCCGCTGCGGCGTGCGGACGCTCCGAACGCCTCTGCCGATGACGTGATCGACGACGACACTGCCCTGGATGCTCTCATGCCGGGACGCCCGGAACTGATCTCGGTCGATTCGTTACCCGAATTTAAGCGCATCCTGACCGTTGCTGACGATGATGCCGCGTTGCGTATCCCGGTCAGCGCGCGCAAGGAATTCGTCGCCGTGGAATTGCAGCCCGGTGTCGCGATCACAGTGGCGACTTCGCGCTTCGCTGAGAAAGCGCAGTACGCCACCTTCGTCAAGGATCTCGGTTCGAATGACATCCTCGTGCGCGAGGAGATGATCGCAACCGAAAAGGTGATCGCGGCGATCTACTCGGGTAAGTCGGCTTCTTCCGCCAATTCGGTCGTTCGCGAGGCGAGTCGTGCGATCGGTAACTTTCGCGACATCGTCGAAGCGGCGCACTCCTTTGGCGCGAGCGACATTCACTTCGAGCCGCGCGAGTTCCACAACGATGGGTGCGCGCTGTTTGCGGCCTACAGCGATCTCGTGCAGCGCAACACCAACTCCGGCAACAGTTTTCAGCCGAGCTCGCCTCAGTCGGCCATGATCCCTTTGGTGGTCAAGACCGACACAGTGAATCTGCGCTGGCAGTCCTCGCCGCTTGTGGGCGGTTACGATGTCACGCTGCGTTCGCTCGACGGAAATTTCAAGAATTACTCTGTTTTGCTGCCCAAGGACATGGGGCTGGAAAAGAGCCAGCTCGATCTGATCGACACGCTGAACTACGTGAGCGGCGGGATCACGGCACTCACCAGCGAGACGGATTCGGGCAAGACAACGACGCTGCGCGAGCTGTCTTACATGTTGCCGGATCGCGAGTTGAAGAAGCAATTCGCGGTGAACGAGCCGTCCGAATATCCGATGCCGTGGCTATCCGACTATTCGATCATTCGTCGTCCGGTTGAGACTGACGACGAAGCGAACCGCAAGTATGCCGAGGTGATCCGTACCTTGATGCGGCAGGATCCGGACGATCTGACCATCGGTGAAGTCCGTGACCGCGTCGTGATGGGCCTCGTCGCCGAACTCGCGCTGACCGGCCACCCGGTGCGTTTTTCCTTGCACGCGGGGGACATCATCGCAGCCGTGATGCGTATGGCGGGCGGCCGCCTGCAACTGCCGATCGACGAGCTTGCCTCGGAAGGCTTCATCAATGCGGTGGGCAATCAAAAGCTGATCCCGACACTGTGCGAGCACTGCAAGCTACCGGCGGAAGATGTGATGGCCGCGTCGGATCTGGAGATCTTGCGTACCAAGTTCGGACTCGACACGTCGCGCATGGCAACGACGGCTGTGAACACTGTCGTCTCAAAGGTCTGTTCACACGACACGGTAAGGCCGCGGGCGGCACCAAACGCCCCACGCTTGCCGCCGAACTGTACCGTCCGACCCCGGAATTTCTCGAACGTGTGGCCGAGCGCGATTGGGCTGGTGCGCGCCGCGTGTGGCGCGGGGAACGTCGAACCGGGTTCGATCACGCGGATATGACTGGAAAGACCCTCTATGAACACGCTATTTTCAAGGCTTCGCGCGGTTTGATTGACCAACAATTCATTAATCGGTCGATGCAGTCGTTCGCGCAATACCGCGTGATGCCTGGCGTCGATGGCTTGATGGTCTAACTCGGGTGGCTCATGTTCAACACGTTCGTCAAAATACTGCCGCTTCGACAGCAACTCGCCGTTGCGCGCATCCGCTTCCAGAAGGTCCGAGAGGATTTCTATCGGGAGACGCGTCTGGACATCGCCGCCAAGGGGTTGCGTAATACCGAGACGCTGTTCGATCGGCTCGAAACCTATGAGAAGCGCAGTCGCAGTCGCGGCCGCATCGAGTGGCAGGTCTTCGCGCGTATCCGTGAAACGATGCAGTGCGGTGAGAACTTCGCGATCGCCATCAAGCCATTCGTGCCGGGCGACGAATACGCGTTGCTCGACATTGCGGACGAATCCTCACGCGAAGATGCCGTGGTCCGCGGTTTCGAGTTGGCTGAAATGGCGGCCAAGGCCAAGCGCGTCCTGTCGGCGACGACGTCCGTGCAGATGGCCTACCCGGCGTTGCTGCTGGTCTACATGTACGCGTTCTGCATGCTCTTTGGCGGGGTGATCTTCCCGCAAGTGCTCGATGTGCGGCCGCTGGATCAATGGCCCGACTTCGGGCAGTTGCTTTATCACGTCGACACCTTCTGTTTCGAGTACTGGTGGCTCACGCTGACCGTCCTCATCGGTCTGGTGCTCGCGTATTTCGCAAGCCTGAAGCGCTGGGCCGGACCGCTTCGATCGCATGCCGCTCTTGTGGCGCAACCGGCGAGATCTGCGTGCTGCGCTGCTGATCGTCTCGTTGGCGGGATTGTTCGATTCGAACCTCACGCTGCGCGCGTCGCTCGAGCGGTTGATGAAGACAGCCGACCCGTGGCTTCGCTGGCATCTGGCGACCATGAATCGTCGGCTGACCGCCCGTTCCGATGAACCGATGCGCGCCCTCGATACCGGCATTTTCTCGATCGAGATCGTGGACACCATCACCGATGCCGCCGGTCGCGACCAGTTCGAGGCGGCCATCAAAAGTCTTGGACGCGAGTCACTGGATCGCGTCGTTGAAGCGGTCAAGCGTAACGCACGGCTGACGCACTACATCCTGATTGGCTTCGCGGCCGCGCTCTTCCTGACGCTTGGAATCGGTTCGTATGTGGTGACGGGCGCGGTCAATCTCACCTCCAGTAATTCCGCAGTCTCCAGCTACTAAGGATCATCAAATGACTATCGCAAACAAACAGACTACCTATGCCGACGAAGTGAAAGCACGTCGTGCCCGACTCCTCAAAATCGCCCGTGCAAAAAAGCAATCGGGTGAGCTTTCGATGATCGAAGCGGGCGCGGTGATGGCGGGTGCCGCGTTGCTGGCGCTCGCGGTCTATGCCGGTGGCAAGTACGTGCTCGACCTCATTCACTCGTCGCAGTTCAAGAGCGAAGCGCAGATGTTCCACACCGGGATTCTGAACGCGACGCAGAACGATGCGGACTTTTCCTCCGAGACGCTGAGTGTCATCGCGCAAAACCATGCGTTCGATTCCGCGGGTTCACGGGTGGTCTCCGACAAGTCGGCGGTCAAGGGCATGTTCAATGGGACCGTGACGGCAGCCGTGAACACGCTGGTGACCTCTAACGACTCGCTGGTGCTGACCTACCCGGTCACCGCAACCGTGTGCTCGTTGAGCGCGGCGGCGCTGATCACCGTGTACACGCAAGTCACGGTAAACGGCACGACCATCTTTTCGCCCACCGTCACCTTCAATCCGCAAACGGTCGCGACGGCCTGCGCATCGAACGGTTCGATGGCGTCGATGGGATTGTGGACCACTCGCACCTGATCGCGGACCGCCGACATGGGAAGCATTCTCGAGATGTTGATCGTCCTGGTCGGCGCGGCGTTGCTGACTGTGCAGGGGATCAAGGAAGATATCGCGGCCAAGCGCCAGAACATGCTGCAGATCGAAGGGCAGAATATTGCTTCGATCAATGCCGCGCTCGGCAGCTATATCACGACGAACTTTGGCGCACTAATTCCCCCGGGATTCTCGCAGACGACGGCGACGGCCATCACGGCGCCGACGCTTGCGCAGTTGAGCGCACAGGCAAACAACAAGGTGGCGTTTCGGCCCGGACCGTTCTGGGGCGGGACTTATCAAGTCGCCATGTCAATTGTGCCGGATAACTGCTCGACCTCGGCTGGCAACTGCCACATTGCCACGCAGATCTATCCGAGCGCACCGCTCATGAAGGCGGGGACAGCCGATATTGCCGGTGCAGGCATTCTCACAGCAGCCGGTGGTGCGCAGTTCGGTTATTCGACCAATCGTGCGCCGGGCATCATCACGGGCAATCAAGGGCAGTGGACGTTTCCTAATCCGGTCGGCAACCGAGCCGGGACGATCCTCGCGATCAATGGCTTTGGATCGGACGGAACCTCCCCATACTACCGGCGCGACGGCGCGCTGCCCTTGACGGGCACGATGAACGCGAATAACCAAGACATTCAGAACGCGGGCAACGTGAGCGCCAAGACGCTCAAACTTCAAGCGGGCAACAGCTTGCAGATCAGCAACGGTGCCATCTACTACGGCGATACCGTGAATGCGGCGGTGCGAACCAATGGAACCCTCTACATACAGAACGAGCAAGCGACAGGAGCTGCTCCGATCAATGCGGGCGATATCACGTCGAATGATACCGTGAGCGGCAATGCGGTCAACGCCAACGTCGCCAACATCAATGCATCCGCTGGTAATTGCGGCTGGAACGGCGTGACGATTCGCAATAACACGATGTACGTCTGCAACAAGCACGGAAACTGGGTGGGAGTGAGTGCGCTGGTGAGCAATCAGACGGCCGACTCGCAATACAGCGGCTGGTACAACGGCTGTGGCGTTACACCTCCTGCGTGCGGACCAGGCGGGACGGCATGGTATCGAATTACGCCCCAAAACATGGCGATCGTGTTTCAAACCATAACCCCACGATGGCAGGAGCAAGGTTCGGCATGGGTTGGAATGGAAGTCAATGGGTCGTGCAGATCTACGACGTTTTAGCAGATGGAGCCAACACACTTGTGCCAGACCAGCTTGGATTACAAGTCCAGGTCGATGTCGGTTGCAATTACTCGAACCAGTAAGGATCCTTATGCGTTTGCGAAAAGAATCGGTAGTGTGCAGAATGATGTGCAAAAACGCTGAGGCGGCAGGAGCGCAGAGGCAGGGGTGGCCGTGGTGTAAGTTGATGAATGTCCAGTTCGTCAACCTGCCCTCGGGAGGGCTTACGCCATGGCC
>NZ_LFJJ01000218.1 GCF_001189365.1 Candidatus Burkholderia verschuerenii
GTTCCAAACTCCCAGGAAACCATTCAGATCAATATTGCTTCTGGGAGTTCTGGGAAACACGATCTTCCGGCGGCCCCTTGCCACCCTTGACTTCGACTAATTCTGAAGGGCCGACTACTTCGCCGTGGCCGTTTTCGATCGGCAGCGTGTGCTTGACCTTCTACGGCCGTGTCTCGCCGACTTGCGACAGGCCCGCCGTCACCGCGATCATGACCTGCTGATCCTGATGCAGCGACTTCATCGTGCGCTTGACGACTTCGTCGGTCGCCGCCTGCACCGCGACCGCGACCGCGATGCCGAAGCCGACAGCCGGATTGGTCGTCACCGCGCCCGCCACCGCGCCCGTCGCCGCGCCGATGGACGCGCAACCGCTCATCGTCACCACCGTGGCGGCCGATGCCGCGATCAGGCCGATACGCAAGGCCATCGATACCGACGCTACCGAAGCGCCCGCCATCATTGCAGCGAGCCCCAGCGCGGCGTCGCCGGTTCGGCGGAGGCCCACTTCCATTGCTTGCCGTCGCGGCAGACCGACGCGACGTAGAACGCGCTGTCGGCGGGGCGGTCTTGCGTCGCATCGCGATCGACAGAGAACACCACTTCCTTGCAGTCGAGCGCGCCGCTGCTGATGACGCGGCTCACCGTCACGCGGCCTTTTTCGTCGTCTTCGATGGGCATCGAATGCACGATCTTCCACGGCGCCACCGCGCCGACCGCGAGCGGTCCCGCGACATCCGCGATGGCGTTCTGCGTATTGGTATGGATCACGCGCTGGGAGTACTGCACGCCGGCTTTCGCCGCCGCGACCGCGCCCAGGCCGATGCCCGTGGCGACCGCCGCGTTGTTCGTGACGCTGCCCGCGATCGCCGCGCCGCCGATACCAGCGCCGGCCACCGCGCCTTCGCCGTACAGCGAGTTGCATCCCGAAAGACCCAGACAGGCGACGATGCCGGCGACCAGCGCCACCGCGTGGCGGCGCCGGGGACGCGCCGGGGAACCCAAATCTGCATGTTGCTCTTCCTTCTTCTACCGTGTTCTTGCGCATGCGCCCGGCATGCACTGCGACGCTTGACGCGCGCGATGCCATGCCGAGGTCCGGCCCGTTCATGCGCTGTCCGAATGACGACGCGCGAGCGAGGCACGGCGCGGGCTTGCCGCATTTTGAAGCAAGCCTCTAATTACCGGTTTGAGAAAATTACAAGAAATTGCAAGCGAGCGGAATTCGTTGCGCTTTTTGCCTGCGCGCAGGCGATGAAATGCGGGCGTTGAAAAACAGCGAGCGCGTATCGAACGCGCTCGCTGTCAATCAGAGAAAACTTATGTGCAGGAAGTCAGCTTTCTTCGCTCGACGATGTTTCGCCCGGATCGGCTTCTTCGTTTTCGTATGCGCCGAGTCGGTTGTACAGCGTCTTGAGGCTCACGCCCAGTGCTTTCGCCGCGCGACGCTTGTCGCCGCCGCAATGCTTGAGCGTGCCGAGGATGATCTGCTTCTGCGCATCGGCGAGCGGCGTGCCGACCCACACGTTCATCGCATCGCCTTGCGTGACCGGCTTCTTCACCCGCGACGCCAGATGCGGATGCGCGATCTCCACCGTCTTCTCCGCCAGAATGAACGCGCGATACACCGTGTTCTTCAGCTCCCGCACGTTGCCCGGCCACGAATACGTCCGCAGCACGTCGAGCGCGCGCTTGCTGAAGGCCTTGCTGGTGCCTTCCTGCGCGTTCATCTCGCTGAGGAAGTGTTGCGCGAGCAGTTCGCGATCGGTATCGCGTTCGCGCAGCGGCGGCGCACGCAGCGGAAACACCGCGAGCCGGTACATCAAATCTTCGCGCAGGCCGTTTTCCTTGACGGCGGCGACCGGATCGCGGTTGGTCGCGGCGATCACGCGCACATCGGAGGTGATCAGATCGTTGCCGCCGACGCGAAAGAACGTGCCCGTTTCCAGCGCCCGCAGCAGCTTCACTTGCCGCACGGGCGACATTTCCGTCACTTCGTCGAGAAACAGCGTGCCGCCGTTCGCATGCTCGAAGTAGCCGATGCGGCCCTGCACCGCGCCCGTGAAGCTGCCTTTCTCGTGGCCGAAGAGTTCGGCTTCGATCAGGTTGTCGGGAATCGCGCCGCAGTTCACGGCGATGAACGGGCCGTCCTTGCGTCCGCTATGGTCGTGGATGGTCCGGGCGACCAGCTCCTTGCCGGTACCCGATTCGCCGATGATCAGCGCGGTCGCATCGGTGGCGGCCACGCGTTCGATTTGTCCGTACAACTCATGCATCACGGGCGAAGAGCCGAACATCAGCCCATAGGACTTCAAGCCCGGCACTTCCCCCGCGTTGCGCTTTTTCTGCGCCGGTGTATCGCCTGCGACGAGCGGCGGATCCAGATCGGTTGACGTCATGTGTGCTGATATGTCCTGAAGTTCTGCGAATGAGGCGTCCCGCGCCGTGCGAGCATCGTGCTCCGGCGCGAACGGAAACGCCGCGCCGGTACGACGTGCACGGCGTCCGTTGCGATCAAGTGCATTCGGTTGGTTCGCCGTACGAGGTCTGCCGGCGAGACGTCGCGCGTTGCCATGTTCGACTCGGCCCAGCGCGTCAAGCGCCGGCCTCATCCGCTTTCGATGGCGAAGGACGATTCCCTCGGTCGTGCGTCGATTGCGCGAGGACTGCGCGGCGTCCGCGCAAACCGGCGCCGCCGGCCGCAACCGACTATCTCAATATCGCTATTTAACCATTCGCAACGATGTTGCGGCAATGTGATGCCGTCGGCAGAGTGGATTTTGTCTGAGCGGTCGTCGCTCGCGATGCACGATTCGCGCCGATTCCGGCAAGGTTCGCCGCGTACGTCGCGATTTACACGGCGACGGCGTAATTCTTACCCGGCTGCGCACGTCCGATCGTCCTGGACATCGCGCGGGGCGTGCTTCGGACAATCGATGAACGACGCTCGGGCGGCTGGCATGAAAGCTGCGAAAGGTGTGCATCCGAACTCTAAAAACAGGCTCGCGGCGGCGCATGGTTCGGCGCTGTGAGCGGCAGGGAAGGGTATGCACATCATGAAAGACTTTCTCGACATCGATATCGACGGCATCACGCTCGAGCGCGCGCAAGTCGCAGGCGCGCCGGGCGTGCGCGTCAACGCGCCGCGCGAGCCGCAGGAACTCGCGGCGAGCGATTCGATCGACATCTATCACTGGGCCGCCGTCGCGCTGGTGACGGCGTTCATGTGCGCCGTGCTCGGCTACGCGGCCGGCACGCCCGCGCTTGCGCGCGCCGCCAACGTCACGAGCATGGTGTTCGGCGTCGCGGACGGCATGCTCACCGCCGGCGGCCTGATTCGCGGATTGCGCGCGCGGCTCGCGAATAACGGCGTGCTTCGGCGCATGTCGCGTGTTTCGCGCGCGTCCTGAACGCACCTGGCTTTACCCCTGACCCACTTAGGCGAGGACTTCAATTATGAGTCAGACGACCGTCCAGCTTGCGTTGGGCAAGCAGAAGATCATCGAGGACATCAAGGTGTTGCTGAACGACGCGGAAGAACTCGTGCGTCTGTCGGCGACGCTGCCGGGCGAAGGCGTCGACGCGCTGCGCTCGCGTCTGCGCGATCACGTCGATTCCGCGCGCGTCGCGCTGAGCGATGCCCAATCGAGCGCGCAGAGCCGTTATCGCTCGGGCGTCGACTGCACGGAAAAATACGTGAAAGAGAATCCGTGGCAATCGCTCGGCATCGCGACGGGCGTCGGCTTTCTGGTGGGACTGATCGTTTCCCGTTGAATCTTTTTTACCGCGCGAACCGTATCGACAGATGCAGGCATCGCGCGGCGTAGCTCGATTTTTCATGACGAAGGGAGAAAACACATGGCACGTCCCTCGATCGGACTTTTCGGCGCATTGTTCGCGGTCGGCAGTGTGCTGGCGTGGAAATGGGTGCAATCGCAGGATGCGGCTGGACGGCGCACCGTGCGCGACTTGAACCGCTGGGAAGACGAAGGCGGCAAGGTCCTGACACCCGGCTCGGCATCGCCGCAGGCGCTCAATGGCAATGGCACCGTGGGCGGCACCGCCGACGCGTGGCACTTCCCGCGCAGCTGATCATCGGTTGAAGCGAGCGTCGAGCGGGGCGCAAGGCGGCATCGTTATTTGTGCGCGATGGCAACTTGTTAGGTCTCCGCTTGAATCGCAGGCAATTTGTGTGAGTTGAAAAACGCACGTCCGAGCGACGTGCGTTTTTATCTTGATAAACCCTTATAATCAGTGAAACTCTGTCATAAGTTGTATAAATGGAAAAACTTACGACGGACTCAGCCAAGCGTGCAGAAAAGCGGAAATTATTTTATTTCACGCGTTTCCGTTAAATCGCGCCCGGGGTTTTCCCGGAAATCGACTTGAAGCGCACCGGCCCGGACCGCACCTCCTCGCGGTACGGAGAAGACCACGCCGCACGACGGCGTGTGACCCTGAAACGCTTTGGAAGAAATCGAATCGCATGTCACATGTATTGATTGTCGATGACGATCCCAGTACCCGCGAGGCGCTAGCCGCGATCATCGGCGAAGACGGATTGTCGACTGCGCTGGCCAGCGATCTGCGCGAGGCGCGCATCCAGCTGGTCCGGCAAACGCCGGACGTCGTGTTCACCGATCTGAAGCTGCCCGATGGGACGGGCGTTGATCTGTTCGAAGACCTCGATCCGCGCTCGGGCGTGGAAGTGATCGTCATCACCGGCCACGCGACGGTGGAATCGGCCGTGAGCGCGCTGAAGATGGGCGCCGCCGACTATCTGGTCAAGCCGATCAACATGCAGCGCGTGAAGGCCATTTTGTCGCGCCTGCCGCGCGCCGGCGACCTGAAGGCGGAAATCGGCACGCTGCGCAGCGAGTTGCGCCGCATGGGCCGTTTCGGCCTGATGCTCGGCAATTCGCCGGCGATGCAAACCGTCTACGATCAGGTCGGCCGCGTCGCGCCGACGGCGGCGTCGGTGCTGCTGATCGGCGAATCGGGAACCGGCAAGGAAGTCGCCGCGCAGACGCTGCATGAACTGTCGCTGCGTCGCAAGCATTCGTTTATCGCCGTGAACTGCGGCGCGATCTCGCCGAATCTCATCGAGTCCGAAATGTTCGGCCACGAGCGCGGCTCGTTCACCGGCGCGGATCGGCAGCACAAGGGGTATTTCGAGCGCGCGAACGGCGGCACGCTGTTCCTCGACGAAATCACCGAAATGCCGATCGAGCTTCAGGTGAAGCTGCTGCGCGTGCTGGAAACGGGCATGTTCATGCGCGTCGGCACGACCAAGGAACTCGAAACCGACGTGCGCCTGATCGCCGCGACCAACCGCGATCCCGAACAGGCCGTGCTCGAAGGCAAGCT
This sequence comes from Candidatus Burkholderia verschuerenii, assembly GCF_001189365.1. Taxonomy (GTDB): domain Bacteria; phylum Pseudomonadota; class Gammaproteobacteria; order Burkholderiales; family Burkholderiaceae; genus Caballeronia; species Caballeronia verschuerenii. The sequence continues at coordinate 5,365 of NZ_LFJJ01000218.1, forward strand.
GCGTCTGGACTTGTATCACCGGCTGAACGTGTTCCCGATCAACCTGCCGCCGCTGCGTGAACGTGGCAAGGACGTCGAACTATTGGGGCAGGCGTTCCTCGACGAACTGAACGCCCGCTACAACACGAAGAAGGAGTTTCCGGCTGCCGTGCGCGAGATGCTGGCGTCCTACAACTGGCCGGGCAATGTCCGCGAGTTGAAGAACTACGTGCAGCGCGCGTACATCATGGCGGCGTCGGACTCGGACAGCACGGCCACGGTGCCACTGCAGATTTCGCTGTCGAAGCCATCGGCGGGGACGGCGGTGACGATTCCGTTCGGCACATCGCTCGCGCAGGCCGATCGCCAGCTGATTCTCGCGACGCTCGAACAGTGCGGTGGCGTGAAGACGCGCGCGGCGGAAATCCTCGGCATCAGCCTCAAGACGCTCTATAACCGGCTCGTCGAATACGGCGAGGACGCGCAGAAAGCGGCTGTCGGAGAGGGTGGCGAAACAACCGACGCCGACAGCGAAAATCCCTGATCTTCGCTTATCTTTAGACGAAAACCCCGCCCGCTGCTTGCAAAAGCGCGGGCGTTTTTTATTGGCATGTGAGTTTTGAGCGCCGATAATGAGATGCATGCAGGCGCATTTTTAAGGGCGGATACAAGGGCATGTGCCTTGCTGTCCGATCGATGACCTCCGCGTCGGCTGAGGACGGCCGCGCGGAGCGACGACGATCACAAGACCGCAAGGAGCCCGCCATGTCCGATATCCCGCCCGAACACGATCGCCGCGACGAACCGACGCAAGCCCGGATAAACGCGATGCAGGCGCAAACGCCGCAGCCTCCGGACCCGCCGATCACGCCGCCGGATCAACCGCCGCCCACCCCGATTCCGCCCGAACCGAATCCGGACCCGACGCAAGATCCGCCCGGCGCGCCGGTGCCACCGATCGGCGATCCGCCGCCCGGACCGAACGATGCGCCGCGTGTGCAGTAGTGCTGCAACGAAGGAGAGTTGAGCGGACGACGTATTCCGCTGCCAGGACCGATTCCCTGAATTCGTGCAAGGTTTGAATAAGATTCCATCCCGGACGTAGGGATTACAACGGATGAAGCAACAATGACCGGCGGCAAGCCGTTTCGCCGGTCGTTTTTTCTGACGTAACGCCGCTTTTCGAGGCGATGTCCACTTCGAAGGCGACGTATCTGGTCCGACGCCGCCGACGTCATCACGCGACGGCCTTCATTTCTGGAGGCACCATGAGGCACCCCGCACTTCGACGCTCCGCGCGTCATTCCTCCAAGCGCGAAGCACGCGCCGAAGCCTCAAAACAAGCCGGCGCGCAGGGCGATTCCGCATCGTCCGCCGAGCACGATCCCGCCGGGCAGAAACGCCCCGCGCCTGGCGCTCCGCCCGATGGCGAGCACAACCAGGGCGGCGTGCGGCGCGAAGGCATCGACTATCAGCGCGACCTGGGGTCAGAGCAAGACTCATGACGGTCGCCGGCGGATTCACCACCGGCTCAGCGATGAAAATTTTCTACGCGGCGCGTCGTCGCCGCGTGTTTTTGTTCGTCCGTAACAAGTGGATACGAAAATTTGTTAAGTTTTGAAACAAAATCGGCACGAAGCTTGCATACTTTTCATTCGCCATTCCGAGCATGCAACGAAACTGAAGAGGTGACGCTGTAATGAGCAGATTGATCGTGGTATCGAATCGCGTCGCGCCGATCCAGGAAGGCAAGCCCAGCGCCGGCGGCCTGGCCATCGGCGTATTGGACGCGCTCAAGGAGACTGGCGGCGTATGGTTCGGCTGGAGCGGCGAAATCGTCGGCGAAGCGGCCGATCCCGTTCTGGAGACGAGCGGCAATGTCACCTACGCAACCGTCGGCCTCACGCGCCGCGATTACGACCAGTACTACCGTGGCTTTTCGAACGCCACGCTATGGCCGACTTTCCACTATCGCAACGACCTGTCGCGCTTCGATCGCGAGGAGTATGCGGGCTATATGCGCGTCAACGCGGGTCTCGCCGCGAAGCTTAAGAAGCTTATCAAGCCCGACGACATCATCTGGGTTCACGACTACCACATGCTGCCTTTCGCGCAGGAACTGCGGAAAATCGGCGTGAACAATCCGGTCGGCTTCTTCCTGCATATTCCGTTTCCGGTTCCGGAAATGATGCATACGGTGCCGCCGCACGAAGAACTCATCGCGGCGATGTGCCAGTACGACGTGGTCGGCTTTCAGACGGAGAACGACCAGCAGTCATTTATCGATTACGTGGAGCGTAGCGGGCGCGGCCACTATAGCGACGACGGCATGCTGCAAGGCTTCGGCCGGATGCTCAAGGTCGGCGCGTATCCGATCGGCATTTATCCGGACGCCATTTCCAAAGCGGCCGAGCAGTTCTCCAACCGCAAGCAGGTCAAGAGCCTGCGCGACAGCATGCGCGGCCGCAAGCTGATCATGAGCGTGGATCGCCTCGATTATTCGAAGGGTCTCGTCGAGCGTTTCCTGGCGTTCGAGCGTCTTCTGCTGAACGCGCCGGGCTGGCATGGCCGCGTGTCGCTCGTGCAGATCGCGCCGCCGACGCGTTCGGACGTGCAGACGTATCAACGTATTCGCCAGAATCTTGAGGGCGAAGCGGGGCGCATCAACGGCCGTTTCGCTCAGCTGGACTGGACGCCGATCCAGTATCTCAACCGCAAATACGAACGCAATCTGCTGATGGCGCTGTTCCGCCTCTCGCAGGTCGGCTATGTGACGCCGCTGCGCGACGGCATGAACCTCGTCGCGAAGGAATATGTCGCGTCGCAGGATCCGGCCGATCCGGGCGCGCTGGTGCTGTCGCAATTCGCGGGCGCGGCGGATCAGCTGCCGGGCGCGCTGGTCGTCAATCCGTTTGATTTGTCGCAGATGTCCGAAGCGCTCGAACGCGCCTTGTCGATGCCGCTCGCCGAACGTCAGGCGCGTCACACCGACATGATGGCGCCGCTGCGCGAGAACAATCTCTCCGTCTGGCGCGATTCCTTCCTTACCGATTTGCGCAGCGTCGCGACGGCGACCTCCGTCACCGAGAGGACCGTTAAAACGGTAAAGCAAGGCGCGGCGACCGGGGCAAAGCGCCCGGCGGCTCAAGCCTGAAATAAGCCGCGACTTCCGACGACAACCCCGCGCATCGAAAGGTGCGCGGGGTTTTCTTTTGTGGCTTCGAAAGCCGTGCGCGGAACGCGTATTGCGGAATCGTCATGGACACTCACACACGTTACGCAAGGAGGTCATGATGAGCGGAAGCACATTGAATCCGTCGGAAGAAGGACAAGTGGAAATAGGCAAGGGACACGGCACCGGCGCGCTCGGCCCGAGCGATTCGTTGGATAGCGGATCGGACGTGCAGGGCGAAGTGCGCCGTCCGGGCGAGATCGAAGACGAACTCGATGCCCACGCGCTCGGCCAGTCGGAAGCCGAACTCGCGAGCGATACGGACCGCTACGGCACCGGCGAAGCGGCATCCGCCGATGGCGACAACCATCTCGAACCGGACGCCGATATTCTTCCCGACGAAGTGGAAGACGAAACGCGCGGTCTGCTCGACGACGACGCCGATCCGGCGGACGACGCGGAGCGCGGCTAGTCGCGCGTTACGCGTATCGCAAGCAGGCGCGCACGACCTCGTGCGCGCCTTTTTTTGTGCGCCCAGCATGGGCGCACTCTTGCGGGTGCAAGTCGCGCGGCAAGTTGACCACAGCGAGCGAAGTGAAGCGCAACTGCGGAAGGGCGACCGACCGTGGGGAGGAAGCGTGGAGCG
>NZ_LFJJ01000219.1 GCF_001189365.1 Candidatus Burkholderia verschuerenii
GGAATTTCCGTAAGTACTCGGGAAAACTGCTCATCAAGCCCAGCAAGAAGAATGTGCAAGCATTCTTCCGCTCGGTGGCGGATACGATCAGCGGTCACAAAGCGGCAAAGCAGATCGAGTTGATCCGACTGTTGAACCCGATGCTACGGGGTTGGGCACAATATCACAGCCCTGTAGTAGCTAAGCAGGCGTACACCCGCATGGAGTACCTGATCTTCGGGAGGCTCTGGCGGTGGTCACGAAGGCGGCACCCGCAAAAGAGCACCGTATGGGTGAGAGAGAAGTATTTCCACCCCATTGGGAACCGGAGCGGTGTGTTTGCCTGTCCCATTGTGAAGCCCGAAGGCAATCAGGGGATGTTTGAGCTGTACCAACTTAGCGGCACGGCGATCAAGCGTCATCAGAAGATCAAAGGCGATTTCAATCCCTTTGATCCGCGGTGGGAACAGTACGGCGAGCAGTTGCGACAGGAGCGCATGTGGAACTCGATGCGCTACCGGAAGCAATGGGCGACGTTGTATTTGTCGCAGGGCGGTTCATGTGCGCACTGCGGTTGTGCTCTCACGGACGAGACGGGTTGGCACGACCATCATCTGGAATATCGGATGCATGGCGGCACAGACTCTCTGTCCAACCGGGTACTCCTCCACCCTGTCTGTCACCAGCAAGTGCACATCCACGGTATTGCTGTAACTAAGCCGGTCTTGCCTTAAGTGTAGGGCTTTGTATTTCGTAGGCTCGAGCTGTATGCGGGGAAACTCGCACGTACAGTTCCTAGGGGGCCCCTTTTCCGTAAGGAAAGGGGGCTACCCTACCAAGCGTCGACAAATAATTGTAGGAAGAGTGCCATGCCGATTTACGCGTACCGTTGTTCCTCCCTGCGGCCACGAGAAAGACGTGCTCCGGAAGCTGAGCGATGCACCGCTCACGCAATGTCCCGAGTGTGGGAAAGAGACCTTCTCCAAGCAGGTCACCGCCGCCGGCTTCCAGCTGAAGGGTTCGGGCTGGTATGTCACCGATTTCCGTGGCGGAAACAATGGCAACGGCAACGCGTCGAAGCCTGCATCGGCGGAATCGGACAAAACCGCCGGCAGCGCCGACAGCAGCACGTTCGGCGCGGATTCTTCCGCGAATTCGAAGTCGAACGAGAGCGCTGGCAGCACGAGCAGCGCCAGCGGTTCGAGCGCGCCCGCAGCGGACGCATCGAAGCCGGCGAGCAGCGCGGGCGCGGCCTGACGCGCAATCGTGCAATCGCGCAGTCGGCCGCCGCGAGCGGTTCCGCCCGGCTCCGGGCGCGGCTGTTCGCCGAGCGCATCGGCCCGGATACCGGAACAGTCCGCTGTCTGTTCCGCTGCCCGGCGCCCAACCCGCCGTACCGTTTCCCGCATGGCAGGACGCGGCCCGGCCTCCCGGTTGAGACCATAGCGACACCAACGTGACGACGAAAAAGACTACGCTGAAATCCGTATTCCTCACCGGCCTGCTGGTGCTGGTGCCGCTCGCCATCACCTTGTGGGTGCTGGGCCTCGTGATCGGCACGATGGATCAGACGCTGACGCTCTTGCCTGCATCGTGGCAGCCGGAGCGCGTGTTCGGCTTCCATCTGCCGGGTCTGGGCGCGCTGCTGACGCTGGCGTTCATTTTCATCGTCGGTCTGTTGACGCAGAACTTCATCGGCCAGAAGCTGATGCAATGGTGGGATGCCATCCTGCGTCATATTCCGGTCGTCGGTCCCTTGTACACGAGCGTCAAGCAGGTGTCGGACACGCTGCTGTCGTCGAGCGGCAACGCGTTTCGCAAGGCGCTGCTGATCGAATATCCGCGCAAGGGCTCGTACACCATCGGGTTCCTGACCGGCATTCCGGGCGGGGACGTGCTGAATCATCTTCAGGAAGATCATGTGAGCGTGTATGTGCCGACCACGCCGAACCCGACGTCGGGCTTCTTCCTGACGATCCCGAAAAGCGAAGTCGTCGAACTGGACATGACCGTCGACGCCGCACTGAAGTACATCGTCTCGATGGGCGTGGTTGCCCCTGCGCCGAGCACGCCGACGGCAGCGTCGTCGGCCCTGCCGGCCCGCCGCCCCACCGAGCCGCCGATGTAATGCCGGCGCACGCGCCGCGAAAGTCCGCCGACCGAAAGAGCGAGACCCGGGCGCACGAGCCGTTGATCAACGAACAACGAAAGACACAATCATGTCGATGCGATCTGAATACTGCGGTCTGGTGACCGAAGCCCGTCTGGGCCAAACCGTTTCGCTGTGCGGCTGGGTGCATCGCCGGCGCGATCACGGTGGCGTTATCTTCATCGACCTGCGCGATCGTGAAGGCCTCGTGCAAGTCGTCTGCGACCCGGACCGCGCCGAGATGTTCAAGGTGGCCGAAGGCGTGCGCAACGAGTTCTGCGTGCAGGTCAAGGGCGTCGTGCGCAACCGTCCTGAAGGCACGGTGAACGCGAACCTGACGAGCGGCAAGATCGAAGTGCTGTGCCACGAACTCGTGGTGCTGAACGCATCGGTGACGCCGCCGTTCCAGCTCGACGACGACAACCTGTCGGAAACCACGCGCCTCACGCATCGCGTGCTCGATCTGCGTCGTCCGCAGATGCAGAAGAACCTGCGTCTGCGTTATCGCGTCGCGATGGAAGTGCGCAAGTATCTCGACGCGCAAGGCTTCATCGATATCGAAACGCCGATGCTCACCAAGAGCACGCCGGAAGGCGCGCGCGATTATCTGGTGCCGTCGCGCGTGAACGCGGGCCAGTTCTTCGCGCTGCCGCAGTCGCCGCAGCTGTTCAAGCAGCTGCTGATGGTCGCGAACTTCGACCGTTACTACCAGATCACCAAGTGCTTCCGCGACGAAGACCTGCGCGCCGACCGTCAGCCGGAATTCACGCAGATCGACTGCGAAACCTCGTTCCTCTCGGAACAGGAAATCCGCGATCTGTTCGAAGCGATGATCCAGCACGTTTTCAAGGAGACGATGGACGTCACGCTGCCGGCGAAATTTCCGGTCATGAAGTATTCGGAAGCGATGCGCCGTTTCGGTTCGGACAAGCCCGACATGCGCGTGAAGCTCGAATTCGCCGACCTCACGGATGCCGTGAAGGACGTCGACTTCAAGGTGTTCAGCATGCCGGCGAACTCGAAGGACGGTCGCGTCGCGGCGCTGCGCGTGCCGAAGGGCGGCGAACTCTCGCGCGGCGATATCGACGGTTACACGGAATTCGTGCGCATCTACGGCGCGAAGGGTCTCGCGTGGATCAAGGTCAACGACAAGACCAAGGGCCGTGACGGTTTGCAAAGCCCGATCGTCAAGAACTTGCATGACGCGGCGCTCGCGGCGGTCATGGAGCGCACCGGCGCGGAAGATGGCGACATCATCTTCTTCGCGGCGGATCGTGCGAAGGTCGTCAACGACAGCCTGGGCGCACTGCGTCTGAAGATCGCTCATTCGGAATTCGGCAAGGCCAACGGTCTGCTCGAAACCGGCTGGAAGCCGCTGTGGGTCATCGACTTCCCGATGTTCGAATACGACGAGGAAGAAAACCGCTTCGTCGCCGCGCATCACGCGTTCACGAGCCCGAAGGACGAGCATCTCGAATACCTCGAGACCGATCCGGGCCGCTGCCTCGCGAAGGCATACGACATGGTGCTGAACGGCTGGGAAATCGGCGGCGGTTCGGTCCGTATTTTCCAGGAAGACGTGCAGAGCAAGGTGTTCCGCGCGCTCAAGATCGGTGCTGAGGAAGCGCGTATCAAGTTCGGCTTCCTGCTCGACGCGCTGCAATACGGCGCGCCGCCGCACGGCGGTATCGCGTTTGGTCTGGATCGTATCGTCACGCTGATGTCGGGCGCCGATTCGATTCGCGACACCATCGCGTTCCCGAAGACGCAGCGCGCGCAAGATCTGCTCACGCAAGCGCCGAGCGAAGTCGACGAGCGTCAGCTGCGCGAACTGCATATCCGTCTGCGTCAGCCGGAACAGAAAGCGCAGTAAGCACGTCCAGTTGTCGTAGTGATGAAAAAGGCGCCGAGTGCGCCTTTTTCGTTTTTTGCGTTACAGTCGTCGGCAGAAATCACGACAAAGAAATTGCGCAATCCAATCGATATGCAGAAGCCGCCGAAAATCCCCGAATCGGTTCTGGTCGTCATTCATACGCCGGAGCTGGACGTGCTCATCATCGAACGGGCGGATCACAAGGGATTCTGGCAATCGGTGACGGGCTCGAAAGACAGCATCGACGAACCGATCGCCGAAACGGCCGCGCGCGAAGTCGCGGAGGAAACCGGCATCGTGATCGGCGGGGCGATGGTGCCGGAGAACGCGTTGCTGGATTGGCATCATCGTATCGAGTACGAGATTTATCCGCAGTGGCGGCATCGCTATGCGGAAGGTGTCATGCACAACACCGAGTTCAGTCTGCTCGTGCCGCACTGTCTGGAAGTGACACTCGCGCCGCGCGAACACACCGCGCACTTGTGGCTGCCGTTCCGCGAAGCGGCCGATCGATGCTTCTCGTGGTCGAACCGGGAAGCGATCCTGCAATTGCCCGAGCGCCTGGCGGCGCACAACCGATGATCGGATTGCGCCCGCGACGCAGCTTCAAGCGACTGCGTCAGGCGCTGTTTTCCGGCCGTCGCCCGTTGCGATTCTGTTTCACGTCCGGCAACCACGTGCGCCTGTTCAAGGGCGGCGTGCAGTTCTTTCCCGCGCTGATCGACCGCATCGATCACGCGCAGAAATCCGTCTCGCTCGAAACCTACATCTTCGCCAACGACGATGCCGGCCGCGCCGTCTCCGATGCGCTCGTACGCGCGGCGGAACGCGGCGTCGCGGTGCGCGTGATCACCGACGGCATCGGCACCGCCAGCGATCTGCCGATGTTCAAGCTGTGGAAGGACAGCGGCGTCGAGCATCGCATCTACAACCCGCATCTGCTGTTCGGGCCGATGGGCTGGTCGCGCACGCATCGCAAGCTGGCGTTGATCGACCACACGTATGCGTTCTGCGGCGGGATCAATATCGTCGACGACTACGATCAGAACGGCGTGCAACTCGACATGCCGCGCTGGGACTTCGCAATGGAAGCGCAAGGTCCGGTCGTGGAAGACGTGCGCGATGCCTTCGATACGCAATGGCAGCGCATTCGCCTCGGCGTGAAGCCGCGCAAATCGCGCGAGGCGCAAAAAGACTCGCCGGAACAACCGGCTGGAAAAGGGATGACCCGCTGGGGCGCGCGCCGTGCCGCCCGCGCGCGCCGTCGTGCGCGGCTCGGCGAGATCCACGCCGTCGATCAGCCGTGCGTGGCGTTCGTCGCGCGGGACAATCTGCTGAACCGGCGCGCCATCGAGAAAGCGTATCTGCGCGCCATCTCGCATGCCGAGCGCGAAGTGCTGCTCGCGAATCCTTACTTTATGCCGGGCCGCCGGCTGCGTCGGGCGCTGTCGAAGGCGGCGCAGCGCGGCGTGCGCGTGTCGCTGGTGATCGGGCGCAAGGAGTTCGTCGCGCTCGATTACGCGACGCCGTTCCTCTACGGCAATCTGCTCAAGCACGGCGTGCGCATCGCCGAATACGAAAAGACCATCCTGCACGGCAAGGTGGCGATCGTCGATTCCGACTGGGCAACAGTCGGTTCGTCGAACCTCGATGCGCTCAGTCTCGTGCTCAACAACGAAGCGAACATGGTGCTCGTCAATCATCAGGAGATTGGCGCGTTGCACGACGCCATTCTTCAGGCCTTTGACGACGGCCGGCCGATCGACGAAAAACACTACGAAACCCGGCCGATCACCGAGCGGGCACTAAACTGGCTCGCCTATAACACGTACCGGATGATGATGAAGCTCATCACCATCGGACAGTACGACTAACAGACGTTCCGCAAGTCTCGCACTGAAATGGCAGCGAAAACGAGCGGGTTTATCCGGCTTGGACAACGTTTGCGCAAAAAAAGCTGCCGACCGTTTCGTAACGCATCAAGCTAAAAGAATTGGGAACTCGGGCAGTCACTAACTGCAATCCGGCGATAACAAGCCACAATAAGCTTGATCAATGTTGAGACTTATCCTATAGACAACGGCGATCGGATTAGAAACGAGTTTCTAAAAAATTGCTTGTATCAAAAGAGGCCGGCCACAATAATAGAACGGTCGTTCGATTTTACGGGTCACATAAGAACGGTAGGGACATCATGCGAAAAGGCGAACAGACGCGGGCCGCGATTCTCGACGCAGCGCTGGAGTTGGCGAGCCGTGACGGGCTGGAGGGTCTCACCATCGGCTTGCTGGCTGAGCGGATGCAGATGAGCAAGAGCGGCGTGTTTGCGCACTTCGGATCGCGCGAGGATTTGCAGGTGGAGGTGGTAAAGGAGTACCACCGCCGGTTCGAAGACGAAGTGTTCTTTCCGAGTTTGCGCGAGGGCCGCGGCTTGCCGCGATTGCGCGCGATGATGAACCGCTGGATGGAGAAGCGGATTCAGGAAGTCACCACGGGCTGCATATATATTAGCGGCGCGGTGGAGTATGACGATCGCGCGGCGAGCGCGGTGCGCGAGCAGTTGGTGCACAGTGTGACGATGTGGCGCGACGCCTTGATGCGCGCCATTCGCCAGTCGAAGGACGAGGGGCATCTGAAGCAGGACACCGATCCCGCGCTGATGCTCTTCGAGTTGTACAGCTTCACGCTCGGCCTGCATCACGACGCGCGCTTCCTGCATCTGCCGGAAGCCGTGCAACTGACGCGGGACGCGCTGGAAAAGACGATTCAGTCATATCAGTCGCCGGGATCGAGCGGCAGCGCGCGAAGCAGCGCAAGCCCGGGTCCGACGGCGGTATTCGCATCACACCGACAGCCGTTAGCGCTGCCCGAGAATCGGCGGCGCGGCGGTCCTGAGAAACTGGAGAGGACTCAATGGGACAGTACGCCGCCCCGATTCGCGACATGCAGTTCGTTCTGCACGAAGTGCTGAACGTCGAAGCCGAACTGAAGTACATGCCGAAGCATGCCGAGCTCGATGCGGACACCATCAATCAGGTGCTCGAGGAAGCCGGCAAGTTCTGCTCCGAAGTCGTGTTCCCGCTCAACCAGAGCGGCGACCGCGAGGGCTGCACGTATGAGGGCGATGGCGTCGTCAGGACGCCGGCGGGGTTCAGGGAAGCCTATCGGCAATACGTCGAGGCGGGCTGGGCGGGGCTCGGCTGCGATCCCGACTACGGCGGCCAGGGCTTGCCCGCGTTCGTGAACAACGCACTGTACGAGATGCTCAACTCCGCGAATCAGGCGTGGACGATGTATCCCGGCCTCTCGCACGGCGCATACGAATGTCTGCACGCGCACGGCACGCCGGAGCAGAAGTCGACCTATCTGCCGAAGCTCGTCTCGGGCGAGTGGACCGGCACGATGTGCCTGACCGAACCGCATTGCGGAACCGACCTCGGCATCCTGCGCACCAAGGCCGAACCGAACGGCGACGGTTCCTACGTGCTCACCGGCACGAAGATCTTCATTTCGAGCGGCGAGCACGACATGGCGCAGAACATCGTCCATCTGGTGCTGGCGCGTCTGCCGGGCACGCCGATGGGCACCAAGGGCATTTCGCTCTTCATCGTGCCGAAGTTTCTGCCCGACGCGGGCGGCGCGGTGGGCGCGCGCAACGGCATCAAGTGCGGCTCGATCGAACACAAGATGGGCATTCACGGCAACGCGACCTGCGTGATGAATCTCGACGGCGCGAGCGGCTGGCTCGTCGGCGAGGAGAACAAAGGTCTCAACGCGATGTTCGTGATGATGAACGCGGCGCGTCTGGGCGTCGGCATGCAGGGCTTGGGCCTCACGGAAGTCGCGTATCAGAACTCGCTGGTCTACGCGAAGGAGCGTCTGCAGATGCGCTCGCTGACCGGTCCGAAGGCGCCGGACAAGCCCGCCGATCCGATCATCGTGCATCCGGACGTGCGGCGCATGTTGCTCACGCAAAAGGCGTATGCCGAAGGCGGCCGCGCGTTCGCGTACTGGGCGGCGCTGAATATCGACAAGGAACTCTCGCATGCCGACGATGCCGCGCGCCGCGAAGCGGGCGAGTACGTCGCGCTGCTGACGCCGGTCATCAAGGCATTCCTCACGGACAACGCCTTCGAAGGCACCAACCTGGCGATGCAGATTTACGGCGGCCACGGCTTTATCTCCGAATGGGGCATGGAGCAGTACGTCCGCGATGCGCGCATCAACATGATTTACGAAGGCACCAATTCCATTCAGGCGCTGGACCTGCTCGGGCGCAAGATTCTCGGCGACATGGGCGCGAAGCTGAAGCGCTTCGGCAAGCTCGTGGCGGAGTTCGTCGAGGCGGAAGGAGTGAAGCCGGAGATGCAGGAGTTCATCAATCCGCTTGCGGATATCGGGGAGAAGGTGCAGAAGCTCACGATGGAGATCGGCATGAAGGCCATGCAGAATCCCGATGAAGTGGGGGCTGCTGCGGTGCCTTATATGCGATGCGTCGGACATCTGGTGTTCTCGTACTTCTGGGCGCGGATGGCGCGTGTGGCGCTCGATCACGCCGCTTCGGGCGATGCTTTCTATACGGCCAAGCTGGGTACTGCGCGGTTTTATTTCGCCAAGCTTTTGCCGGAGACGGCTTCGGCTATTCGTGCTGCACGGGCGGGGGCTAAGCCCATGATGGACTCCGACGAAGCGCTCTTTTGATTTTTTTGCTGGCGCTTTGGGTTTTTGGGGGCGTGGGTTTCTTGTCGCTGGGTTTTTATTCAGTAACCGCCTCCCCGGCGGAGGGGTCACTTTCTTTGCGGCGGCAAAGAAAGTAACCAAAGAAAGCCGCTGGCCGATCCTAAGCACCTTCTTGAGCGGCCGCGGCACAGGAATTTAGACTTGGCACAGCAGTAGCGAGT
>NZ_LFJJ01000220.1 GCF_001189365.1 Candidatus Burkholderia verschuerenii
GGCATGCCTCGCCTCACATAACCTCAACTTCCCGAACCGCCCGGTGCGGACCCGCACGCCGGGTGGTGTGGCAGGGTGGTGTGGCAGGGGACCGGCCAGCTTGCTGGCCGCCCCTATGCCGATTGGTGTGTTCAAATTGAGACTTCGACAGTCCATCCTCCGACCCGTGTCCACGCCAGGCAAGACCTCGACTCCACGCATCCTCGAACCTGAAAAGATGCCCGTTCTTTCGACGGGCGAAGACTTGCCGCCAGTCTCGCCCGAGCGTCTGACGCCGGATGGCCTGCGCGCGCGCTTTGCGATGAATCTCGACTGGACGCAGGAGGCGCGCGAACAGCGCATCAAGGCGATCGGCGGCGATCCGCGCGTGGCGTCGGTGCTGGTGCCGCTGGTGTTGCGCGAAGGCGGCCTCACCGTGCTGCTGACGCAACGGGCCGACCATCTGTCCGATCACGCGGGACAGATCAGCTTCCCCGGCGGTCGCCGCGAACCCGAAGACATCGATGCCGCCGCCACCGCATTGCGCGAGGCGCAGGAAGAAGTCGGCCTGAGCGCGGAGCATTGCGAGATCATCGGCGCGATGCCCGAGTATCTGACGGGCACGGGATTCAAGGTCACGCCGGTGGTCGCGCTGGTGTTTCCGCCTTTCACGCTGCAAGCCGATACGCGCGAAGTCGCCGATATTTTCGAAGTGCCGCTCGCCTGGCTGATGAATCCCGCCAACCACGAAGTGCGCATCTTTCGCTGGGAAGGCGGCGAGCGTCGTTTTTTTGCCATGCCGTACACGCCCGCCGAAAACAAGGCTCCGTATTCATCTGGGGCGCAACGGCCGGCATGTTGCGCAATTTCTATCGCTTTCTCGCCGCTGGATCGTAAGGACGCAGGATGCATGCACCGTGACGATGGCCCGCGCGATTACTTAGCGCGCAAAGGGCGGCGGGCGCTGTGCTATCGTTACGCGAAACTCGAACTAACCCGAATGTTTCGGCGCTTCGCATGACTTTTTTCTCCGTATTGCTGGCTCTCATCATCGAGCAGGTGCGCGCGTTGTCGCCGCACAATCCGATCGCGGCGTTGCTTCACTATCATGCGGAATCCACGGCCCACGGTTTCGATGCGGGTAAGGAGAAGCACGGTCTGATCGCGTGGCTGGTCGTCGTGCTGCCGTGGACGCTCGTCGTCGCCCTCATTTACTACGTGCTGTATCAGATCAACTTCGTTCTGGCGTTTCTGTGGAACGTGGTGATCGTCTACTTCACGCTCGGCTTCCGGCAGTTCAGCCACTATTTCACCGATATCCACCTCGCGCTGAACAACGACGACGTGCCGCGCGCGCGCGAAGTGCTGGCCGAGTGGACCGGTATCGATACCGTCGACATGCCTGTCAGCGAAATCGTGCGGCAGACGCTGGTGCACGCGGTCGTGGCGTCGCATCGGCACGTGTTCGGCGTGTTCTTCTGGTTCCTGATTCCGATCGGCCCGGCGGGCGCGGTGTTCTATCGCATCGCGGAATATCTGGCGCGGGCGTGGGCGGAGCCGAATCCCGAGCGCACGGCCGCGTTTTCGTCGTTCGCGCAGCGGGCGTTTTTCGTCATCGACTGGATTCCGGCGCGTTTGACGGCGCTGGGCTTTGCCATCGTCGGCAATTTCGAGGATGCGATCTACGCTTGGCGCAACCACGCGCGTCAGTGGCCGGATGCGAACGAGGGCGTGTTGCTCGCGGCCGGCAGCGGTGCGCTCGGCGCGCGTCTCGCGGGGCCGCTGGCGGAGCCGTTGAGCGTCGAAGCGCTCGCCGTCGGCGATGCCCCGTTGCCCGTAGGCGACGACTGCACGCCGCGCACGCTGCAATCGGCGGTCGGTCTGGTGTGGCGCGCGGTCATTCTGTGGATGTTGCTGCTGTTGATGCTGACCATCGCCGTCTGGCTGGCCTGATCAGTCATCTAACGGATCGCGCGCCGTCTGACAGTTCCAGCAAACCGTGAACTGCGCTTCCAGCGATTCCCCGCAATGCTTGCATCGCCACGGCCGGGCGTTCGCGTCCGGTCCGTTCTTCGCGCGCTCCAATAAGCGCAGCGCCAACGCCTCGTCGCGATCGTCGACGATCCATATCTCCGGCGCGCACTGATCCGCCGGAATCTCTCCCATCGCGCCGCTCAGATAGCGGTTATGCAACTCGCACGGCACGCCTGCGGTCGCGAGCACATTCATCCAGTGTTGCGCCGTGATGAGGTTGGGTATCCGCGTCAGGCGTTTCATCGGACGATCTGGCTGGCTTCGTGGACGAGTTGCGCGTACAGCGCGTGGCGCTCGGGCCGGATATCGCCCGACTCGATGGCTTCCAGCACCGCGCAGCCCGGCTCGTGCAGATGATGGCAGTTGTAGAAACGGCACTTGCCGAGATACGGCCGGAAATCGGCGAAGGCGCGTTCCAGCTGGCTTTCGGTCAGATGATGCAGCCCGAACTCCTGAAAGCCCGGCGAATCGATCAGCGAGCCGCCTTCCGGCAGATGGTAGAGCCGCGTGAACGTCGTCGTGTGGCGGCCGCTGTTCAGCGCCGTCGAAATCTCGCGCGTTGCCGCGTCGGCGTCGGGGATCAGCAGATTGACCAGCGTGGATTTGCCCATGCCGGACTGGCCGAGCAGGATCGTCGAGCGATCTTTCAGACGCGCGTCGAGTTGTGGATGCACGTCGCCGGGCGCCATTTTCGCGGACAGTTCGATCACCGTGTAGCCAAGCGCGCGATACGGCGCAAGACGTTCGCGCGCGAGCGGCAGCGCGCCTTCCACGTCGATCTTGTTCAGCACGATCAGCGATTCCAGTCCGTGCGCCTCCGCCGCGATCAACGCGCGGCCGAGCAGGTCTTCGCTGAAGTGCGGTTCGGTCGCGAGCACGATCAGCAGTTGATCGAGATTGGCGGCGAACAGCTTCGACTTGAACTGATCCGAGCGATACAGCAGATTGCGCCGCTCGCCGATCTCGACGATCACGCCCTGATCGGCCGATTGCTGCTCGTAATGCACGCGATCGCCGACGGCGACCTCGCTCTTCTTGCCGCGCGGGAAGCATTGCGGCATCGCGCTTCCATCTTCCGGCGCGACCAGATAATGCCGTCCGTGCGCGGCGATGACGACGCCTTCGAGACGCGCGCCGGAGCCCGCGCGCTTTTGCTGACCAGATGCGTTGCGCGTCATGCGGCGTGCTGCATCAATCGGTCGATGCGCTGCGACGCGGGCGGATGCGAGTAGTAGAACGCCGTGTAGATCGGATCGGGCGTGAGCGTCGACGCGTTGTCATCGTAGAGCTTCACCAGCGCGTTGACGAGATCCTTCGGATCGGTCTGGCTGGCGGCGAAGGCATCGGCTTCGAACTCGTTCTTGCGCGATGTCAGGCTGCCGAGCGGCGTCACGAAGAACATGAACACCGGCAGCACGAGCATGAACAGCACGAGCGCGAGGCCATTGTTGCCGCCGATCAGCGACGGCCGCACGCCGAGGCCTTCGTAGAACCAGGTCGTCTGCACGAGCCAGCCGAGCAGGGCGAGCATCGCGAGGCTGATGCCGAACATGACGATCATCAGCTTGAGCACGTGACGGTGCTTGAAATGGCCGAGTTCGTGCGCGAGCACGGCCTCGATTTCGCTGCCGGACAGACGCGCGAGCAGCGTATCGAAAAAGACGATGCGCTTGGCCGCGCCAAAGCCCGTGAAATACGCGTTGCCGTGCGCCGAACGGCGGCTGCCGTCCATCACGAACAGACCTTTGGCCGCGAAGCCCGTGCGCGACATCAGATTTTCGATGCGCTTGACGAGCGCTTCGTCCTTGAGCGGCTCGAACTTGTTGAACAGCGGCGCGATGAAGGTCGGATAAATGACCATCGCGAGCAGCTGGAACGCGACCCAGACGAACCACGTCCACAGCCACCAGTACGCGCCCGCGCGATCCATCAACCAGAGCACGAGCAGCAACAGCGGCGCCCCGATGATCGTGCCGATCACCACGCCCTTGATCAGATCGACGAAAAACAGCTTCTTCGACATACGGTTGAAGCCGAATTTCTCTTCGATGACAAAGTGGCGAATGTAGTCGAACGGCAGATCGATGAGACTCGTGATCGCGATGACCGACGCCACCAGCGCGATCTGTCCGAGATAGCCGCGTCCGAGCGCGCCGCTGATCGCCATGTCGAGCGCCTGCACGCCGCCGAGCAGCGTCAGCGCGACCAGCACGACGGCGCTGGTGACGACTTCGATCATGGTGAGGCGCGTGCGCTCGACGGTGTAATCCGCCGCGCGTTGATGCGCGGTGAGCGGAATGGTGTCGCTGAATTGCGACGGCACGCCGTTTCGGTGCGCCGCGACATAGCGGATCTGGCGCGACGCGAGCCAGAGCTTGGTCGACACCATGCCGACCAGGGCGACGACGAAGATCGTCGAGAATGCGAGCGTGAGGTTGGTCATCCCGGGGATTTCCGATTGAACTATGCGAGAATTATAGGTTCTAGCCCGTGCCAGCGTTGTCACATCCTGCAATCGTGACGATAGCGGCCCAACATGGCTGTTTCCTCTCTCAGGCCGCTTTCATGACCGACATTTCCACCTCATCCGCATCTGACGACACCACGCTCGTGCGCAGCGACATGAACCTCGTGTGGCTCGACATGGAAATGACCGGACTCGATCCGGACAACGACCGCATCATCGAAATCGCCGTGGTCGTGACGAATTCGACGCTCGACAAACTGGTGGAAGGGCCGGTGCTGGCGATCCATCAAAGCGAGGAAGCGCTCGGCCGCATGGACGAGTGGAATCGCAACACGCACGGCCGTTCGGGGCTGACCGAGCGCGTGAAGGTGTCGACGGTGGACGAAGCGGAAGCCACGCGGCAGATTCGCGCGTTTCTCGGCCAATACGTGCCGCCGGGCAAGTCGCCGATGTGCGGCAATTCGATTTGCCAGGACAGCCGTTTCATGGCGCGCTGGATGCCGGAACTGGAGACGTTTTTCCACTACCGCAATCTGGACGTCAGCACGCTGAAGGAGTTGTGCCGCCGCTGGCAGCCGGCCATCTACAAGGGTTTCCAGAAGCGCGCGATGCACACGGCGCTGGCCGATATCCACGAGTCGATCGACGAACTCAAGTACTACCGCCAGCATTTCCTGATTCCGTCGACGCCCGCCGCCGACGCGTCTTAAGCTTTCGGCGACCGAATCGCGCTTTTCGGACGAAACGCGGCCACGACTTCGGGCCGCGTTTCCATATCCGGTCCGCCGATCAGATCGATGCAATACGGCACCGCCGCGAAAATGCCCGGCACTTTCTGTTTGCCGTCGGCATCCTTCAAGCCTTCCAGCGTTTCCCTGATCGACTTCGGCTGACCCGGCAGATTGACGATCAGCGCCGCGTGATCCGCCGTCTCGCGAATGACCGCGACCTGACGCGAGAGAATCGCCGTCGGCACGAAGTTCAGGCTGATCTGGCGCATCTGTTCGCCGAAACCGGGCATCGGTTTGGTGGCGACGGCGAGCGTCGCCTCGGGCGTCACGTCGCGGCGCGCGGGGCCGGTGCCGCCGGTCGTCAGCACGAGATCGCAGCGGTGCGTATCGACCAGTTCGACGAGCGTCGCGGAAATGGTCGCGGCATCGTCGTGGATCAGGCGCGTTTCGGCGCGCCACGGCGACGCGAGCGCCGCGCCCAGCCATTCCTGCAGCGACGGCACGCCCTTGTCCTCGTAGACGCCTTGCGACGCGCGATCGCTGATCGACACCAGCCCGACGATCAGCTCATCCGAATGATTACGCTTCGTCGTCATCGCGATCGTCCTCGTCGCCGTCGTCTTCCGATTGGTCTTCCACGCCCGCCGCGTTCTGGATCCATTGGAACAGTTCGCGGTAGTAGCGCGGCGGGCGCTCCTTGCGCGCGTTGCGAATCAGCGTGCGGCCTTCCTGCGCGTCGACGCCGGGATGCTTTTCGATGAAATCGGTCAGCGCTTCATCTTTGTCGAGCAGCAGTTCGCGGGTGCGCTCGATCCAGTGCAGACGCGCGGTTTCCGCCTTGTTCACGCCGCGATGCGTGTCGAGCGCGGTGCGCAGCGCGGCGACTTCGTCTTCGGTCAGCGAGCGCATGACCTTGCCGACGTATTGCAGCTGACGGCGCTTGCCTTCATGGTCGGTGATGCGACGCGCCTCGCGCACGGCGTCGTCGAGATGCTCGGGCATAGGCATGCGCTTGAGCGCGTCTTTCGGCAGCTCGATGAGCGCCTGGCCGAGCTCCTGCAGCGCGTGCATGTCGCGCTTCAGTTGCGATTTGGACGGGCGATCGTAGCCGTTGTCGTCGGCGTCGGTGGCGGCGTCAGAATCTGCCTTGATGGGTTGAATGCGGGTTTTACGGTTCATCCCGACATTGTAGCTTGCGCGATGCGGCCTCCGGACGCGCCCGACGAGTGAACGCGCGCACTCCTTGTTATGATCGCAGGATGAGCCGAGCGGCTCGACGGCAACGAAGCAGCAACGAACATGCGCGGGCGCGGGCCGCTCCGATATCCTCAGGCAACGAACCTTAGGCAAAGACAAAATGGCAGCAGACATGGACGTCAAGCAACGCTACTTTCCGCACACGCAGGACGAGCTCAAGGAGATCGCCTCCGACATCCTGCGTTACGCGAAGGAGCTCGGCGCGAGCGACGCCGCCACCGAAATCTCCGAGGGCGATGGCCTGTCGGTCAGCGTGCGGCGCGGCGAGGTCGAGACCATCGAGCACAATCGCGACAAGATGGTCGGCGTGACGGTGTTCATCGGCAAGAAGCGCGGCAACGCGAGCACCGCCGATTTCACGCGCGAGGCGCTGCGCGACACGGTCGCGGCGGCGTACAATATCGCGCGCTTCACGGCCGAAGACAGCGCGGCCGGTCTCGCCGAAGAAGGCCTGCTGGAAAAATCGCCGCAGGATCTCGATCTCTATCATCCGTGGGACGTTGACGCGGAAGAAGCCGCCGAAATCGCGCGTCGCGCGGAGGCGGCGGCGTTCGCGGTGGACAAGCGCATCGCCAATTCGGAAGGCGCGAGCGTGTCGGCGCAGCACTCGCAATTCGTACTGGCGACCTCGCGCGGTTTCATGGCGGGCTATCCGTACTCGCGGCATTACATCGCGTGCGCGCCAATCGCCGCGGCCGGGCGCGACATGCAGCGCGACGACTGGTACACGTCGAAGCGCAACGCCATCGAACTCGCCGATCCGGAAGCCGTCGGCCGTTACGCGGCGGAACGCGCGCTGGCGCGTCTCGGCGCGAAAAGTCTCGACACGCGCAAATGCCGCGTGCTGTTCGAAGCGCCGCTGGCGGCGGGCATCCTCGGCGCATTCGTGCAGGCGGTGAGCGGCGGCGCGTTGTATCGCAAGACCACGTTTCTGGTCGATAGCCTCGGAAAACCGGTGTTCGCGCCGCATATCCAGATTCTCGAAGACCCGCATCTGCGCGGCGGCGCGGGCAGTGCGCCGTTCGACGAAGAAGGCGTGCGCACGCAAAAGCGCAAGGTCGTCGAAGACGGCGTCGTGCAGGGCTATTTCCTGTCGACGTATTTCGCGCGCAAGCTCGGCATGCAGACGACCGGCAACGCGGGCGGCTCGCACAATCTCACGATGAAAAGCACGCACACGAAGCCGGAAGACGATTTCGAAGCGATGCTGAAAAAGCTCGACACCGGCCTGCTGCTCACCGAACTGATGGGGCAGGGCGTCAACTACGTGACCGGCGACTACTCGCGCGGCGCGTCGGGTTTCTGGGTCGAGAACGGCAAGATCCAGCATGCCGTGGAAGAGATCACTGTCGCGAGCACGCTACAGGAGATGTTCCGCCATATCGAGGCGATCGGCGCGGATACGGTCGTGCGCGGCACCAAGGAGATCGGTTCGGTGCTGATCGAGCGGATGACGGTGGCCGGACAATAAACGTCCGGAACCATCGAGATTTGGACTGAGAAGGCCCCGTTCGCGGGGCCTTCGTGTTTCTTGCGCGAGACGTCAGGTCTTACGCACGTAAGTGACGAAGGCGTAATCGAACGCGTTCGGCTCATTCGCGCGATGCGGCTCGCGCGACACTTCGCGCCACACGGCCGGATCTGGCGCGGGAAAGTGCGTGTCGCCGTCGAAATCGGCGTCGATTTCCGTGACGATCAGCTTGTCCGCGCGCGCGAAGCCGTCCTGATACAACTGCGCGCCGCCGATCAGAAACGCTTCGTCGGCGGGCGCGAGGTCGAGCGCGGCTTCGAGACTCGTCACCGTATCGCAGCCTTCGTAACGGCGCGTGGCATCGCGCGACACGACGATATTGCGTCGTCCCGGCAGTGGCCGGCCGATCGACTCATGCGTCTTGCGACCCATGATGATCGGCGCGCCCATCGTGGTGCGCTTGAAAAAGGCGAGGTCTTCCGGCAGTCGCCAGGGAAGTTGGTTGTCGCGGCCGATCACGTCGTTGCGCGCGCGGGCGACGATCAGGGTCAGCGTCGTCATGAGAGCGGGAAGTCGAAGCACGGATCGACGCGCACCGTCCGCGCGTCTCGGGGCCCCGATTCTAACTGACGCGAACCGCGCGACACGAACCGCGCGGCGTCAGCGTTCCGGCGCGTCGTCGGATGCGTCCGGCTGCGGAAACGGCGCGGGCGTGATTTCGTCCCACAGCGTCACACTATGCGTGATGAAAGCCGTGCGTGTAGATCGCTCGAACGATTTTGTCCTCGACATCGCGCGGGGCGCGCGCGTGCGCTCAGGCGTCTTCACCGGATTACGCAGCGTCGTGCGGGTGAGCGGCGTGCGAATCGCCGCGTGGTAAGGAATTATCGAAGGCCATCTCGGATGACAATATCGAGGTAACTATTCCCGGATTCGAATAATCTGGAATAAACCAGTTGCCAGGCCGGTAATAGTAAAGAGTGATTTCCGCAAAGGGTCCTTTGTGAACGATCGGACTATTTAGTCGGCCCTTCAGAATTAGTCGAAGTCAAGGGTGGCAAGGGGCCGCCGGAAGATCGTGTTTCCCAGAACTCCCAGAAGCAATATTGATCTGAATGGTTTCCTGGGAGTTTGGAACTTCGCC
>NZ_LFJJ01000221.1 GCF_001189365.1 Candidatus Burkholderia verschuerenii
AGGCTTACCCGGAACAATGGACTCCAGTCGTCCCCATATCTCATCGGTCAGCAACATTCGACTCATCTTGATCGCTTACGCAAAAGATGAGATGTAAACACATTTCTTCAAATGTGAATAGAGCCTAATAACAGGCGGCGCCACCGGCATAGGCGAATCCTTCGTAGAACACTTCTTCGCCCAAGGCTCGAAAGTAGCCTTCTTCGACATAGACACGACGTCGGGCGAAGCATTGGCAGACCGCTTAGGCGCATCGCTAGAAGCGCACCAAACGCGTCCGATGTTCCTGCAAGTAGACCTGACGAACATAGAAAATCTAAAGAAAGGCATCGAAGATGTAAGGGCGCAATTAGGCCCAATCGGCGTTCTAGTGAACAACGCCGCCAACGACAAACGCCACAAAATCGCCGAAGTCACCGAGGCCTTCTACGACGAAACGATAGCCGTCAACATCCGCCATCAATTCTTCGCGGCGCAAGCGGTCGCCGAGGACATGAAGAAACTGGGCGGCGGCTCCATCATCAATCTGGGCTCGATCAGCTGGATGCTGAAAAACAGCAACATCCCCGTCTACATGACGGCAAAGGCCGGCGTACAAGGCATGACCCGCGGCTTCGCGCGCGATCTCGGTCCGTTCAATATCCGCGTGAACACGCTCGTCCCCGGCTGGGTGATGACCGACAAGCAAAAGCGCTTTTGGCTCGACGACGCTGGCAAACGCGCCATCAAGGAAGGCCAGTGCATCGACGCGGAACTGCTGCCCGCGCATCTCGCGCGCGCCGCGCTGTTTCTCGCATCGGACGATAGCAGCATGATCACCGCGCAAGACCTGATCGTCGACGGAGGCTGGGTATGAACGCGCAACTTCTGGTGGATAGCCAATGCACGCTCGGCGAAGGCGCGACATGGTGCGCGCGCAGCGGACGCCTCTATTGGGTCGATATCGAAGGCAAAGGTCTCTGGCATTACGACACGCACGATCAATCGAGCAAGGTGATCGACATGCCCGAGCGCCTCGCGACCTTCGCGCTGTGCGCCGACACCAACGTGCTGCTGCTCGGACTCGCGTCGCGGCTGGCGTTCTTCGATCTGTCGACCGGCGCGATCGACACCATCATGCCCGTCGAGCCGAATCTGCAGACGCGTCTGAACGACGGCCGCTGCGATCGCGAATGGCGCTTCGTGTTCGGCACCAAGCACGATGTCGGCAACGCGGAGCCGATCGGCGGGTTTTATCGCCTCGACGCGAATCTCGCGCTCGAACGTCTGCCGCTCGGCGATTGCGCGATCCCGAACAGCATTGGTTTCTCGCCGGACGGCGCGAAAATGTACTACTGTGATTCGCCGACGCGTCAGATTCGCGTCTGCGATTACGCGACTTTCGACAACGACCGCGTGTTCGTCGAACTCGCCGATGCCGACGGCGAACCCGACGGCTCGACCGTCGATGCCGAAGGCGGCCTGTGGAACGCGCAATGGGGCGGCCGCCGCGTGGTCCGCTACGCGCCCGACGGACGCGAAACCGCGCGCATCGCCGTGCCGACCGAACAGCCGAGTTGCGTCGCGTTCGGCGGGGCCGATCTCGACACGCTGTACATTACTGCGCGCATCGGCCTGAACGAAAGCGATCCGCACGCCGGCGGCGTGTTCGTCGCGCAGCCAGGCGCGCGAGGAATCGCGGAAAGCCGGTTTGCAGGAAAGCTCTGACACCGAGACGGCGTGCGATGACGCGCCGTCCGCAATACGATCCGATTCGCCTCTCGATGGAGCATGAATCATGACCGCTGCGCGCACGGAACACGGACCCCGATCCACCTCGAACGCCACGGCGCAGGCCAATGCACGCCGCGCCAGGCTCGAAGCCGCCAAGGAACCGCCGATCCGCCCCGGCCCGAGCACGGCGGTCGTGGCCATCGGCGGGCGGAGGTCGACGGCTGCATCACGCTGGCGAACGCGCAGCTCAGGCTCGATGTCGCGCCGTCGCTGGGCGGCGGCATCACGCGCTTCGATTGGCGTCATCAGGGCGCGTCGGTGCCCATTTTCCGGCGCTGCCGCGATGTCGGGCCGAATACCGATCCGAATCAGCTCGCGTGCTATCCGCTGCTGCCGTATTCGAACCGCATCGGCAATGGCGCGTTCGAGTTTTCCGGGCGCGCGATCGCCGTGCCGTGCAATCGTCCCGGCGAACCGCTGCCGCTGCATGGCGACGGCTGGCTGCGCGCGTGGCACGTCGAGGAACAGGACGCGACGCACGTGCGGATGTCGCTCGACCGCAGCGCCGGCGAGCCGTACGCGGTCCGCGCATCGCAGACATACGCGCTCGACGAAGCGACGCTCGTCGTGACGCTCGGCATCGAGAATGCGGGCGATCAGCCGATGCCGTTCGGCCTCGGCCTCCATCCGTTTTTGATGCGCGAAGCCGACACCGAACTCTCGGCGGCGGCGGGCGGCCTGTGGCTGTGCGGCGACGACAGGCTGCCGGTGCGTCACGTGCCCGCGCCGCCGGCATGGCAGTTCGGCGTGGCGTATCCGATGCCGTCGTCGATGGTGAACAACGCGTTCACCGGCTGGAGCGGACGCACGAGCGTGCTGTGGCCGAAGCGGCGTCTGTCGCTGACCATCGCGGCGGACACCGATTACTACGTGCTTTACGCGCCGCCCGGCGAGGACTTTTTCTGCTTCGAACCGGTCGATCATCCGATCAACGCGGTGAATCTGCCCGGCGGCGGCGCGGCGCACGGCATGACGGTGCTCGCGCCGGGCGAGCGCCTGTCGCGCGAATTCCGCTTCACGGTCGAGCGAACCGGCGAAGCGGCGCGGCGCACGCGCCCCAAAACGCGGGCGGGATCGAAGGCGCGGGCGGCGGCGCGGTGACGTCGGCACGTTAAAATACGTGCCATCGACGCTTTCACCGAATCCCCGCCATGTCTTTCATCGAATCGCTCAACGCCGCCTGGTCGCGGACTCAATCCCTGCTGTGCGTCGGACTCGATCCCGAGCCGTCGAAGTTTCCCGGCGCGCTCAACGGCCGCGCCGACGCGATCTTCGAGTTCTGCAAGACCATCGCCGATGCGACCGCGCCTTATGCGTCGTCGTTCAAGCCGCAGATCGCCTACTTCGCGGTGCATCGCGCGGAAGATCAGCTCGAAGCGCTGATCGCGCATATCCACGAGACGCATCCCGGCATCCCGGTGATTCTCGATGCCAAGCGCGGCGATATCGGCAGCACGGCGGAGCAGTACGCGAAGGAAGCCTTCGAGCGCTATCGCGCCGATGCGGTGACGGTCAATCCGTATATGGGCTTCGATTCGATCGAGCCGTATCTCGCGCATGAAGGCAAGGGCGTGATCGTGCTGTGCCGCACCTCGAATGCGGGCGGCTCGGACCTGCAATTCCTGACGACCGATGGCAAGCCGCTGTACCAGGTGGTCGCGGGGCTCGCGGCGGACAAATGGAACGCGAGCGGTCAGCTCGGACTCGTGGTCGGCGCGACTTTCCCGAAGGAAATCGAAGCGGTGCGCGCGATCGTCGGCGACATGCCGCTGCTGATTCCGGGCATCGGCGCGCAAGGCGGCGATGTCGAAGCCACCGTCCGCGCGGGCCGCACGGCGAATGGCGCGGGCATGCTGATCAACTCGTCGCGCGCGATCATCTACGCCAGCAAGGGCGACGACTACGCGCGAGCCGCAGCCGAAGCCGCGAAGAAAACACGCGATTCGATCAATCAGTATCGTTAAACACGACGCACGCGCAGCGCGAACTCACCGCTCGCGCTGATCCAGAAACTCCAGCAATTTCCGCAACGCGTGCGCGGCGGCTTGCGAGCGCACCTGCTCGCGGTCGCCCTTGAAATGCGTCGTCTCGACCGTCGTATGCAGACGGTTGCTCCAGCCGAAGCACACCGTTCCGACCGGCTTGGCCTCGCTGCCGCCCGCCGGTCCGGCCACGCCCGTGATCGACACCGACACCTGCGCGCGGCTGTTGCGCAGCGCGCCTTCGGCCATCGCCTTCGCGACCGGCTCGCTCACCGCGCCGTGCTGCTCGATCATCGCGGCGGGCACGCCGATCATCTCCGTTTTCGCCAGATTCGAATACGTGACGAAGCCGCGTTCGAACCACGCGCTGCTGCTCGAGATATCCGTGATCGCGGTCGCGACCATGCCGCCCGTGCACGATTCGGCGGTGGCGAGCGTCAGCTGTTCGTCGCGCAGCTTGTTGCCGACGCGGATCGCTAGTTGGTGAACGACGGTATCGGTCGGCATGGCGGTGTCTCGAAAGAGCGAAGTAAGAAGGGAGAGGTCAGACGGTCATGCGCCACAGCGCGATCACGAGCAGCGTGAAAAACGCCGCGACGAGATCGTCGAACATGATGCCGAATCCGCCTTTCAAACGGCGATCGAAATAGCGGATGGGCGGCGGCTTCACCATATCGAAGAAGCGGAACACGATAAACGCCCACAATTGCCCGGTGAAGGTCGCGGGCGTCACGAGCAGCAGCACCAGCCAGAACGCGACGATCTCGTCCCACACCACCGGTGAAGGATCGTCGATACCCATTTTCTTCGCCGTGAAGCCCGTGAACCAGCATCCGGCGACGAAGCCGACGACGATCAGCGCGCCCCATTCCGCGACCGTCAAGTGCCGGTTGAACACGATGAACGATACCCACGCGAACAGCGTGCCGACGGTGCCCGGCGCGATCGGCGACAGGCCGCTGCCGAATCCGAGCGACAACATATGCAGCGGGTGAGTGAGCATGAAACGCGCGCTGGCGCGGCGGGGCTTGGCGCTCGGCCGCGACGCGTCGTCCGCGAGCGTGGGGTCAGTCTGCATGAAAATGATCGAAGCCTTGCAACGTAAGAGAGAGCGGCGCGCCTTCTTTGTCACGCCAGTCGATGGCCGGCGCGCCTGTTTCGATTGTACCGATGCGCGTCAACGGCACGCCCACGCGCTCGCCGATCTCCGCGAGCGTCGCGCGCGCCGATGCGGGCGCGGTGAAGCAGAGTTCGTAGTCGTCGCCGCCGGCGAGCGCGCACTGGCGACGCGCGGCATCGGGCAGGGCGCGCAGCGCGTCGGAACAGGGCACAGCGTCCGCATCGACGATGGCGCGCACGTTCGAACGCCTGAGGATATGCATCAGATCGCCGGCGAGGCCATCGGAGATATCGAGCGCCGCATGCGCGACGCCGCGCAAGGCCACGCCCAGTTCTACGCGCGGTTCCGGCCATTCGAGCGCACGCCGCCATTGCGCGGACGCGTCGTGGTCGGGCGCACGCCATTCGCCGAGCAGCATGCCGAGACCCGCGCGGGCATCGCCGAGCAGGCCGGACACGTAGATGTCGTCGCCGGGACGTGCGGCATCGCGTCGCAGGGCGGCGTGGTGCGGTACGTCGCCGAACACGGTGATGCACATGTTCAGCGGCCCGCTCGTCGTGTCGCCGCCGATCAGCGCGCAATCGAAGCGTTCGGCCAGCGCGAACAAACCGTCGCTGAAGGCGGCGAGCCAGCTCTCCTCCGCGCGCAGCAGGGCC
This sequence comes from Candidatus Burkholderia verschuerenii, assembly GCF_001189365.1. GTDB lineage: Bacteria > Pseudomonadota > Gammaproteobacteria > Burkholderiales > Burkholderiaceae > Caballeronia > Caballeronia verschuerenii. The sequence continues at coordinate 5,532 of NZ_LFJJ01000221.1, forward strand.
AGCGCCAGCGTGAACGCGTGCGGCGTCGCGCCCATCGCGCCGAGATCGGAGAGATTCACCGCGAGCGCCTTGTGACCGATCGCGCGCGGATCGACATCGGGGAAAAAGTGACGGCCTTCGACCAGCATGTCCGTCGAAATGGCCAGTTGATGGCCGGGCGGCGGCGCGATCAGCGCGCAGTCGTCGCCAATGCCGAGCGGCCGCGCGGCCTCGTCCCGATGACGCGGAGTCGGCGCGCTCTCGCGGCGCGCAAAGTAACGGTCGATGAGTGAAAACTCGGAAAGCATCGTCGGCAAAGAGTCTGTTTTTGTGCGCTGCAAGATGGAATCGATACGTCGAACGAAGCTTGCAAAAGCCTTCCCGCCGCATCTCGAAAAAGCTGGCCGTATCCGTGTGAGCCTTATGCTGCAATGCGATCAGCGGTATTTCAGTCACGGCACTTGTAGCTGAAATTGCATCGCGCGGGCTCCGAAGCGTCACCTCAGAAGCGCTACAATGCGTTCGACCTTTCATTCTAAATCCCGCACTGCTACCCCGCCTTATGACGACCTCCGCCAACAACAAACTCCGCGAAGCCGCGCTCGACTACCACGAATTTCCCACGCCGGGAAAGATCGCGATCGCGCCGACCAAGCAGATGATCAACCAGCGCGACCTCGCGCTCGCGTACTCGCCGGGCGTGGCGTTCGCGTGCGAGGCGATCGTCGAGGATCCGCTGAACGCCGCGCGATTCACTGCGCGCAGCAACCTCGTCGGCGTCGTGTCGAATGGTACGGCCGTGCTCGGTCTCGGCAACATCGGGCCGCTCGCGTCGAAGCCGGTCATGGAAGGCAAGGCCGTGCTGTTCAAGAAGTTCGCCGGCATCGACGTGTTCGATATCGAGCTGAACGAAAACGATCCGCACAAGCTCGTCGACGTGATCGCCGCGCTCGAGCCGACTTTCGGCGGCATCAATCTGGAAGACATCAAGGCGCCGGATTGCTTCATCGTCGAGCGCGAATGCCGCAAGCGCATGAAGATTCCCGTCTTCCACGACGATCAGCACGGCACGGCGATCGTGGTCGCGGCGGCGGTCACCAATGGTCTGAAGGTGGTCGGCAAGAAGATCGAGGAAGTGAAGCTGGTCGCGTCCGGCGCGGGCGCGGCGGCGCTGGCCTGTCTGAATCTGCTGGTCGATCTCGGCATGAAGCGCGAGAACATCTACGTGACCGATCTGGCCGGCGTGGTCTACAAGGGCCGCACGGAACTGATGGATCCGGACAAGGAACTGTTCGCGCGCGAAACCAGCGCGCACACGCTCGCCGAAGTGATGGAAGGCGCGGACGTGTTCCTCGGTCTGTCGGCGGGCGGCGTGCTCAAGCAGGACATGGTCAAGCAGATGGGCACCAAGCCGCTGATTCTCGCGCTCGCCAATCCGACGCCTGAAATCCTGCCGGAACTCGCGCTCGAAGTGCGTCCGGACGCGGTGCTCGCGACGGGCCGCACAGACTATCCGAATCAGGTCAACAACGTGCTGTGCTTCCCGTTCATCTTCCGCGGCGCGCTGGATGTCGGCGCGACCGTGATCACGAAGGAAATGGAAATCGCGGCGGTCAACGCGATCGCCGAACTGGCGCGTCAGGAGCAAAGCGATATCGTCGCGACCGCTTACGGCATTCAGGATCTGTCGTTCGGTCCGGAATATCTGATTCCGAAGCCGTTCGATCCGCGTCTGATCGTCAAGATCGCGCCGGCAGTGGCCAAGGCCGCGATGGAATGCGGCGTCGCCACGCGTCCGATCGAAGACATGGACGCCTACGAGCAGCATTTGCAGCAGTTCGTGTATCACAGCGGCACGACGATGAAGCCGGTGTTCCAGCTCGCGCGCAGCGTCGATGCGGACAAAAAGCGCATCGTCTTCGCGGAAGGCGAGGAAGAGCGCGTGCTGCGCGCGGTCCAGATCGCCGTCGACGAAAAGCTCGCCCGGCCGATCCTTATCGGCCGTCCGGCGGTGATTCAGCAGCGCATCCAGAAGTTCGGCCTGCGTCTGACGCGCGACGTCGACTTCACGGTCGTCGATACCGACCACGACGAACGCTACCGCGATTTCTGGCAGACCTACGCCAAGATGATGGCGCGCAAGGGCATCAGCGAGCAAATGGCGAAGCTCGAAATGCGCCGCCGCACCACGCTGATCGGCTCGATGCTCGTCAAGAAGGGCGAAGCCGACGGCATGATCTGCGGCACGGTAAGCACGACGCATCGCCATCTGCACTTCATCGATCAGGTGATCGGCAAGAAGGACGGCGCGAACGTCTACGCCGCGATGAACGCGCTGGTGCTGCCGGGCCGCCAGATTTTCCTGGTCGATACACACGTCAACGTCGATCCGACGCCGGAGCAGCTCGCCGAAATCACGATCATGGCGGCGGAAGAAGTGAAGCGCTTCGGCATCGTGCCGAAGATTGCGCTGCTGTCGCATTCGAATTTCGGCACAAGCCACGCGCCGTCCGCGCAGAAGATGCGCGAGGTGCTGGCGATCCTGAAGGAGCGCGCGCCCGATCTCGACGTCGACGGCGAAATGCACGGCGACGTGGCGCTGGACGCGCGTCTGCGCCGCGAAGTCCTGCCGCAATCGACGCTCGAAGGCGACGCGAATCTGCTGATCCTGCCGAACATCGACGCGGCGAACATCTCCTACAACCTGCTGAAGACGGCGGCCGGCAACAACATCGCGATCGGGCCGATCCTGCTGGGCGCGGCCAAGCCGGTGCATATCCTGACGGCATCGGCGACGGTGCGACGCATCGTCAACATGACCGCGCTGCTGGTGGCAGACGCGACGGCGGCACGCTGACCTGACCGGACGGTTGTCCAAACGCAGGCCGAAGTAAAAAACGCGGCGAGGTGATCCACCTCGCCGCGTTTTATCTTGTACGGGCGAAATCGGGCAGGACAGACGACGCAGACGAAAAAAAACGCGTGCCGTAGAACACGGCACGCGTTGGGGGCACACAAGGGGAATTGGGCGTCCCGTGAAAATGTAGAACAGACGGCAAGAGCGAAAAATGCCGCGAAACTGGCAACAAGTGAGGCGTCTTGTTCAGGGGTTTCAAGTTCTACGGGACTGGTTATTATCTCTTTCAGGCTAAAAGTATCTCAGTTTTGGCCTAAAAACGATCGTCGTTCGGCAATGGACGCGCTCGCGTCGTCCCGCGCTTTGAGAAAAAATTTCCGAAATTCCCTCCATCATTGATTCGCCCTGTCATTAGCGATACCCTTACACCTTTAGTGCGACACGCACGCTCGTGTCCGGGCAGTCCCAACGTAAGGGACATCGACTAGCGGTTCGAATAACGTCTATATGAGTTAATCGACTGCGATAGGCATGGTGTAGAGCATC
>NZ_LFJJ01000222.1 GCF_001189365.1 Candidatus Burkholderia verschuerenii
GCAGTTTCGCTCCACGCTTCCTCCCCACGGTCGGTCGCCCTTCCGCAGTTGCGCTTCACTTCGCTCGCTGTGGTCAACTTGCCGCGCGACTTGCACCCGCAAGAGTGCGCCCATGCTGGGCGCACAAGAGGGGCGAAACGGGTGCATTTTGTCGATCGACACGCGGTACCTTCAAATTATCATGATAATTTGAAGGGCCACCAGTAGCTGTAAAAACAAGGGGCTCAATCGAACGATGCATAAATCGTGGAAAGCTCATTGATTTAACGTTCCTTTCCACACGCGTGCGCATCGCGTAGCAGCAAAAATATCGACATGTTAGATCGCTTACCAAGCATCACATGTCCGACATTGCTGACAATCACGTTTTGAAGCTGCGTTCGCTCGAGGCCGGAGCGGTGCGCATGTTCTTCCAGGCACTCGAACCGCTTCGAGCATTGCTGGACGCGCCCGACCTCGCGGAAATCATGATCAACGATTACCGCAACGTCTGGGTCGAACGTCGCGGCGTGATGACGCGTGAGAACGTCGATCTGCGCCCGGAGCACCTGGAAGGCGCCATCCACTCTCTCGCGTCCTCCGTCGAAAAATCAGCGAAGGCCGGGAGCGACAAGGGCATTATCAACGCGGGTCATCAGAACCTGCGTATTGCCGCCGTCATGAGCCCGACATCCATTGACGGACACGCACTTAGCATCCGCAAGCACCGTGAATCAAAGCTCGCGCTGTCCGACTATGTGAGCATGGGCGCATTTGCATCGGCCCATGCTCGCCCGGAGTTCGCCGAGGCGATCCATTTCGAAGAGGGTATCGAAGACAAAGCGTTGATGCGCGCGCTCGTAGCGCTCGTCCAGTCTCGCAAAAACATCTTGGTAGCCGGAGGCACCTCAGCCGGCAAAACCACCTTTCTGAATGCGCTCATCGAGCAGATCCCGCCCGACCAGCGCGTGATTTCCATCGAAGACACGATGGAGTTGAAGTTGCACGTGCCAAACCGCGTGCGGCTTCTCTCAAACGCCGATACCAATGTGACGACGCAACTACTCGTCGCGCTCTGCCTACGCTTTCGCCCCGATCGCATCATCGTGGGAGAAGTACAAGGCGGCGAAGCCTACGACCTCCTGCAGGCGCTCAATACCGGCCACGACGGCGGACTTGCCTCGATTCACGCCAACAACGGGCGCACCGCGCTCAGCCGCCTCGAATCGCTCGCCATGCTCGGCATCCCCAACGGGTCGCGCTGGGAGCTGGAAGACATGCGCAAGAACATCGCCGATTGCTTCAACTACGTCGTGCACTTCAAGCGCACCGGCGAGATGCGGCACGTCTCCGAGATCCTCGAAATCCGGGGCTTCAAAGATAACGATTACGACCTACAACGCGTTTTTTAAACGGGAGCATCAAAAATGAAGGGAAAGAAGGCATTCAACACCGCCGCAATGATCGTCAGGTGTCTGCGTCCGGGCAAACCGATGCTCGTCGGCGCGCTGCTAAGCATGATGTCGGTAGCGGCGAGGGCTGCGGGTGACTATTCGTCGCTCACGGGACTCACCGACATCATCTGCACGATCAGCAACCTGATCAGCGGCCCGTACCTGTATGGCATCGGCATCGTGCTGATTACCATCGGCGGCGTGGCGGTGGCGAACTCGGAAAGCAACATCGCCAAGACTTTCTCGGTGGTGCTGGTGGGCCTCGGTAGCCGTGCCGATCATGCGCGATCACTTCCACATGGCTGTGGCCTGCTGAGATGCGCCAGCACAAGGTCAGTCGAGGGCTGTCTCTGCCGCGCCAGATGGGGGGCACGGACCGGGGCCTGGCGATCTTCAACGGCACGTTGACGGCGCTGCTCACCTACATGAGTTGGAGTCCCGCGTTTCTCGTCGTTGGCGTCATCGTGCATATCTTCCTGCGCTGGAAAAGCTCGACCGACCCGTGGTGGCGGATCGTCATGCTGGTCTACAACCGCTATCCCGACGTCTCGAGCCGGGCCCGAGCAGCCGCTTCAGTGCGCGATTCAAGCGCCCCTACGGATTCGATCAGGATCTGCCATGCTGAAAATGATGTTTACCAAACGCGCGGTGCAGGAGATCGCCACGTGGGCGACCTTGGTCACGCCCGAACTGGTACTCAATAAGGACGGGTCGTTGCTGACCGTGTTCGAATTTGACGGGGTCGACGCGGATTCGCCCAATCCGGGCGACATCACAGCCGCGCGCGATAACCTCGATCATGCCTGCCGCAACTTCGATCATCGCGTCACCGCCTGGTGGCGCATGTCGCACCGGCGCGTAAAGGGCACGATCGACGGCGAATTCACGTCGGCCGCCGCAGCGCGCATCGACGCCATCAATCAGGCGAACATCGGCAGCGGCAAGTACTTCAAGAATTCGCATTCGCTTGCGCTCGCGTTCACACCCGAAACCGGCATTTCACGCGTCTTCGACAAGATCAGCTACCACATGACCGTGGGCGGAAAGAATCTGTTTGTCACAATGTTTGAAGCGGCGAAAGACATGGTTCTCGCGCGCAGCGCCTTCGCGTTCGATCTGACGAAAATCCAGAATGAGATCAAGCGCTTCGAATCTGTTATCGACGGCTTCACGGGCGGCGTGACGCGACTGAACATGAAGCGCCTGCAACTGCAGAACATTCTGTCGTTCCTGCACCAACGGGCCAACCCCTCGACGCCCAAACGCCGGGTGCGCTACCCGGTCACGATGCTCGACACGCATCTGACGGAAACGGAAGTCACCATTGGCGCGACCGAACTGATGTTTGAGTCGGCGCACGGCAAGGTGTATGCGCGCATCATCGGCGTAAAGGAATGGATGGGGTTTCAGGAGGCGGCGCTCGACGTACTCGCGCAGGTCGATGCGGAACTCGACGTGTGCGTGATGTTCCGCTTTCTCGACACCTCGCGCGCCAGCAGCTACATCAAAAAGATTCGCGGCTTCTACAAGGTCGCCGCGTTCAACCCGGTAGCGATCCTGAAGCAGTGGGCAACGAAGGAAGAACAAAAGAACGACGAGGGGCGTGAACTGCTCGCCAAGGAAGCGGGCGACGCGCTGGCCAAACTCGACGCCGAGGACCAGCAGTACGGTTTCGCCAATATTTCCGTTGTCGTCTACGGCAGCACACCCGAGGTTTGCGAGGATGCGACGCGCCAGGTCGTGGGCGTGATCGGCAACGCCGGTTTCGGCGTGATTCAAGAGAAGACGAATCTGTTTGCCTCCTGGAGTGCGACCTTGCCCGGCCGCTGGGATCAGCAGAAACGTCTGCAGTTCGTCGAAACGCCCGCGATTTCCGATATCGCGCCGCTCTGTAGCGTGGGCGAAGGCAAAAAGATCAACGATTGGCTGACTGAACAATCGGGTATCAAGACCGGGCCGCTCACCTGCCTGCCGACCCGCCACCGGACATTGCAATACGTCGATCTGCACCATCCAGGCGGCAAAGCGCATTTGCTCGTCGTTGGTCCGATCGGCGGCGGTAAATCCGTCTTGATGAATTTCTTCATGGAACAGACGGTGCGCCACGGCGCGCGTCGTATCCGCTTTGACAAGGACGGGTCGACGCGGATCCCGACGTTGCTCGGCGGCGGTCGGTTCATTGACGCCACAGGCCGTTTCGAGGCGGCGACCTCCGTCAATCCGCTTTCCATGATCGGCGACGAAGCGCACTGGCCATACGTGACGGACTGGGTGAAGCTGGTCATCGAGGGCGAGGATTTCACCTGTACGCCACAGCACGAAACGGACATCGACGATCGCATCCGGACGCTTGCGAAAGCGTATCCGCCCGAGAAATGGCGTCTGTCTGGCTTAATCACGCTCCTGCCTGCTGAACTGCGGGAACAATTGTTCGTGTGGACGGAGGGCCAGAAGAACGGCCGCTTTTTCGACCACGTCGAGGACGGCTTTTCTATCTCGGACAACCTCTCGATCGAGATGGGCGACCTGTTCCAGAACTATCCTGTCGCCGCCGCGCTGTTCATGGACTACGCGTTCTATCGGATCGCACAGATTCTAGATGGCAAGCGCTATACCGTGATCGAGATCGAGGAAGCGGGCTTCTTCTTTACCTACTCGAAGTTCTACGCGCGCCTGGAAATTTGGGCGGTCACCATCCGCAAGCTCAATGCGGCGCTGCTGATGGCGACGCAATCGCTCGGGCAACTCGCGCGCGTGCCGAACTTCGAGATTCTCAAAGAGAACATCCCGAACATCATCTATCTGCCCAACAGCGACGCGATCAACAACCAGTCGCTCTATCGCGACATCTTCGGGCTGACGGCACATCAGATCAAGATGATTTCCGACGCTGTGCCCAATCGCGACTATCTGTGGGTGACGGCCACACAAACGCGCATGCTGCAGGCCCAATTTCCGAAGGAGGCGCTCGCCTACCTCCGCTCGGACGGACGTGCGCAAGCCCTGCTCGACAAGCATGTGATGTCGGGCAGCCCGCACTGGCAACAAGACTACGTTCGAGACGTACTCGCCAGCGCCTGAACCGCAACACGCTTATTTGAGAGGCACCCACCATGATCAAAACCCTTCTCCGCGGCATCGTCGCGACCGCCGTGCTGACTGTCGGCCTGGTGCAACAGGCCACCGCAAATATGCCGGTGTTCGACGCATCGAACTTCATCAGGAATACCGTGACGGCGGCAGCTGCTGTCAAAGGTGAGGCTTATCAGGATAGCAATCTGATTTACCAGTATCAGATGATGCTCAATCAGCTCAAGCAGGCGACCAATCTCAACCCGGCCGCGATGCTGGCACAGGTCACGAGTATCAAGAGCGACATCACCGATCTCACTAAATACACCAACGCGCTTAACGACCTCTACGGTGGTCTGCAGAGCAACGCTGAATACGCCAATAAGGTGCAAGCGCTGATCACGCAATCCGGCAAGACACCGGAACAATGGTTTGCGGATCAGAACACGCTGCTGCAGAACAACGACAAGACAGCCAAGCAGTTGTTCCAACAGGGCAACGATGTGATTTCGCACGTCGGCACGCTTGCCAAACGCCGGCAGGAGATCCAGGACCAGTTGAACATGTCGCCCACGATGGAGGCCACGGCGCAATTGACGACGCACATGCTGGACATCATCTCGAGCCAGAACGGTGATCTGATTTCGATGACGGCGGCTAAGCAACGCAGCGACGCGGTGAAGGATTCAGCGACAGTGGCGGACTAGCAGGCGAACAACACGGCGCAGGCGGCCATTAAGGCTCAGCAGGATCGAGAGCGGGCGGCCTACAACGCTCGCATCGGCTCGTCCACCATGCTGGGGCAATGATGAGTCATTCACTCGTGCGTTATTTGAAGTGTATCGGTGCGCTCATCGTGCTGGCGCTCGCAATTGCTATTTTTTCTGTGCCCGCGTTAGCTCAGGCAAGCGGTGATGCGACTAATACAGAAAATGCGGCGAATACCTCAGGTGCCGGGAAGACCGCGGTGCTCGTCAGCCCGGACGGAGATTTCGCTGCCGGTGCGGCAAACGCTGCCACGCAGATCGATGCATTGCTCGGCAGCCTGATTCCCAACGCGATCACAGCCAGCAACAGCGTGATGACGGAGGCGAGTAAGTTTGCATGGGGTTTGGGAATTATCACGCTGGTTCTGGTGGGCGTACGCTTCGCCGGCACACATCATCCGATCTCCGCCTGGATCAATTTATTCGAAGAGCTGGCGATACTCGGGATTTTTGTCGCGCTCTTCCTTGGATACACCACCACGGCGAGCGGCTTTTGGACATGGTTCCAGCAGTTGGCAGCGGACATCGGAGGCTCGCATTCGGGCACCACCGGCTCCGCGATGGCTCATCTCGCGGGTGTAGTTTTCGACGCGGTAAAAACGAAGATTAAATCGGTGTCGCTTTGGAATTTTCCCGCAATCGCAGCCGACACCATTGTCTTAATCTTGGCTGCCTTTTTCATGTGTCTGGCGTCGATCGCCTTCGTTTATTACTTAGCGGTTGGCCAAATTCAATCGGCAATTGGGATCGTGCTAGGACCCATTGCACTTGCGCTCGGATTCTCTTCGTACACGCGCAAATATTTCCTCAAATGGCTCGACTGGATGATCAGCGCAGGCATGTATGTGGTGATCGTCGCGGTCTTGATCAAGCTCGTCGGTATATCGATCGAGTCTGCCGTCAAAAATGCTACGGCTGTCGGCGGGGCAACGACCCTGAACGGCGCATACGTCTTCAACCTGTCTGTGTTCATCCTCTTGCTCTCGCTCGAGATACCGAAGCTTGCAACGATCTTCGGTGGCGGCGCGACCGCAACTGGCACTGGGGCGCTGAAACTCGCGAAGGGGTTTATGCCGTGAACGCCTCCCACACGCCTATCGCGATAGATGCACTTTTCGTTCAGCATCAGAAACGCATCGAGCTTGTCAGGCAATGCGCCAACGAAAGTACCGAAACAGAATTTTTCCGGAAGTGGGTGACGGTGCTTCGGCGCTGTGCGAATTGGTTTTCGTCGATGCCCCTCGCGCCGCAGCTGCACTGCGAACCTGGCGGGGCGTTCCGGGCTACCATCGAAACGACGTTCTACGCCATGCGGTTGGCAGGAGGCCAGAAATTTGCCGCCGATCTGACCTCCGATATGCGTCGAAAGCTCGAACCGCAATATAACTACGCCGTGTTCCTCGCGGCCGCATGTTCGCTGCTCGACGAGCCGTTTCGTCACTTCGAGTTCGTGCGCCAGACCGACCGTGAAAGGTGGAATCCGGCCGCGCACGGCGCGTTTGGTGCGTGGATCGGCACGGGCGATTACTCCGTTGAGCGACGCATGGCGCCGCTGAAGCAAGAGCGCATGCGCACGGCCATGCTTGCGCAGACGGTTATCACGCTCGAGCTGCTCGCAGGGCTGGATGCGGCGGTGCACTCCGATCTGTTCAACGCGATCAATCCGGAGCGCAGTCCGCAAGGCGCTGAAGCGCTGGTACATAAGGTCGTTCGCAAAGCGCTGGATGTGACAGTCGACTTCGAGCAAAAAGCGCAGCGATCTGTTTTCGCGCCGGTCAAATTCGACGTTCCGTCTGCCGTGCACGTAGCGCTTGCGCTCGAGCCGCAATTTGTCGCGACCGCGCCGCACATTGCACTGAACACACCCGAAGGTGCGCCCTCGACCCACGCGCCTCTTACTGATCCACCAGCCGTTCCCTCGCCTGCGGCTACTGCCGCCACGACCACTACCACCGTTTCTGGCCCTCAGTTGTCGCAGCCGTTGCGCGATGCGCTGAAGCGCAGCGAAGCACAAGCTCTCGGTACAGCTTCCACTGAAGCCGCTTCTACAAATACAGCGCAAGCGGCCGTGCCGGCCGACTCCGCACCACTTCGCCCTGCACCCATCGATCCGGCCGCCGCCGGCGGGTCCCGGCGCAATGCTACACCGCAGTCCGGCCCCAGCGACGATGAATTGAACGAGGTGTTGGGTCCAGGTGCGGCCATGATCAAAGAGTTTTTCAAAGCGATCGCCGGCGACGTGGCGGCCGGAAAAGCGAAGGTGGTATGGGAAGAAAAGGTCTGGGCGGTGCAGAAGCGCCTCATCGGCGCGTACGGCATCACGAGCGAGACGCTCGTCGAGCAGCTTCGAAAGCGCAGCTTGCTCCTGCGCGCGCATGGCAATGACATCTGCATCGTCGAGCGCGCGGGCCGTTTGATCTCGGAGCCGCCGACCGCATGAAATACGTCTATCATTTCCGCCCGATCTACGAGTTTCGGCAGTTTCTGCTGTGGCCTTTTGTGATGATCGGCGTCGTCTGTTCTGGCATGCCGTTCGGATGGGTTTTCGTCGGCATCGGTGCCGTGTTGCTGACAATCCGGGGCCTTCAGGTGTGGAAGGCGCTTAGTTTCCGCATGGCCATTTCCACCAAATGGCTCAGCAAGATCCATATCGACACACTGCTTGCCACGCAAAAGCTCATGAAGCAACGAGAGGACTCGATGTATCTCGGCACCGGCTTCGAGTGGACGCAAAAGCACACGCAGATCGCGCATGAGATCTTGCGCATGCCGGTGACCGATATCCCGTCGCTGCCGAAATGGTTGTCGGCGACCGAAGTCGGGCGTCGTGTGGAAGCGCGTATCGAGCACATGTTCTGCCCCCGGGACAGCGTGCGCGATCGCATGCCGCAAGGCTCGTCGTGGATCCACGGCATGGAACCCAAGAAAGTCCGTGTGCCATTTCATTACAAGTCAATGGGCGGCCACACGCTGGTGGGCGGCACGACAGGAGCGGGTAAGACGCGTACCTACGAGGTGGTGTCGACGCAAGTCATCCACAACCTCAAAGACGTGCTCATCATCGTCGATCCGAAGAACGATGATGAATGGAAGAAGCGGGTGGAGCGGGAATGCGCTCGGGCAGGCCGCAAGTTTCTCTACTTCAATCAGGCGAAGCCGCACGAGTCCATCCGCCTTAACCCGCTCGAAAACTGGTCTCAGCCCTCGGAAATTCCTTCACGCATTGCCCAGTTGATGGAAGAGGGGCCGTTCCGAGATTTCGCGTTTCTCTTTATCGACCGCGCGGTGAAGGGCGAACTGTACGTCGGTGACAAGCCCAATCTGCGCTCAATCCTGAAATATGCGCAGTCGGGCATCGGCAATCTGTTGGATCGGTGTCTGCGCCGCTTCTTCGTTGAGAACGGTCTAACCAACTGGGAAGAACTAACCGTGACGGCCACGGTAAAAGACGCGCAGCGTCGCAATGATGTGTCGCTGACCGACGGGATGGCGAAGCTTTATCTGGACAGGTTTGCCGCGTTCGACAAAGGGCACGAAACGATCGACGGGCTGATTGCGACGCACACACACGATCGCGAGCATTACATGCGGATCATCGCGTCGGCGTTGCCACTGTTGCAAATGCTGGCGACCGGTGAAACCGGGCTGATGCTCGCACCCAAAGCAGACGACTTCGAAGATGAGCGCGAGATCTGGGATATCGACAAGATCATCAAGCAGGAGGCGGTTCTATACATGGGGCTGGATTCGCTGTCGAACAACATCGTGCAGAAGGCCATCGCATCGATGGCGTTGTCCGATGTCGCAGCGGTGTGCGGCGCGATCTACAACTTCTATGAAGAGAAACCTGATGTCGTCTTGATCATCGACGAAATCGCTGAGGCGATCAACGAACAGGTCATCCAGATTCTCAACAAGGGGCGTGGAGCGGGGTTCAAGGCGTTTGTCGCGTTTCAGGCACGTGCGGACCTTGAAGCGAAACTTGGAAACGCGGCAAAAATGCTGCAGGTTTTGGGGAATCTGAACAACCAAATCATTTTACGATTGGAAGACTCGGATACGGCCAAGTGGTTTTCGGACAAGGTAGGGGAGACGGCGATCCGCGTGGTCAATGTCTCCAACAGCACCAATACCACGACGGAGGCCCATGCGCTTGAGTTCAGCGGGTCGCAATCGCGCTCGCTGCAACTGGAGAAGGCGCCGTTGATTCCTGTGCGTCTGATCCACAGTTTGCCGAATTTGCAGTATTTCATGCGCATCTCAGGAGGCGCGGTATATCAAGGTCGTATCCCCATCATCGAAGGCTAACTCTCAAGATTATGTCCGCTGCGTACAAAAACATTATTCGCGATCACAAACTATCGCACAGGTTGAACCCCGTCTTCACCATCGCGCCTGAACTGGAGCTCGCCTGTTCGCGTCTTGCCGATTTTATCGGCGAGCGGTTCATGGGTGATAAGCGCTCGTTGGCGGCCGAGATGATCAAGTCGGCGCTCGACGGCTACAAGCGCGTCAAGCGCACGGGTGACCCTCACATCGCGTTCATGCAGGGTTTGTTTGAGCCGGCCAAGCTCCTGTACGCGCGCCGGTATGCGGGGCGCCGTAAGGACAAGTTGGTTGTCTGGTGCCCGATGGTCGAAGCCATCCCCCAGTTCGAGGCTCGTTACCATGACTACGCTTTCGAGATGGTCGAGGAGCGCTGCCCCGACCATATCACCCAACGGACGGCCGCCTTCCAGATGGCCGCGCGTGTGCTACACGGCGAGGCCTTCCGTCGTTACTTCGAGGAATACGATGTCGCTCACCGTTACGATCATAGCGAAGCTCTCGGGGGTTGAACCCCACACCGCGCGGCGTGCGTGCGATATGGCGGCGGCGTTTGACGGCGAGGTCCATGCGAGCATGCCCGAGGAGTTCACATATGGCGCGGGCGCTCGCTGCTACGCCTTAGCAACGATTGCGGCGTTGCGACCCGCGCTGTTTTGGGGAGGCCTTGCTGCGATTGCGGCTGTACCGATACTCCTGCTAATGAAGGTGCTACATGGCTAGTCGCTTCGGGTCGCACCTCAAAGTCTGGTTTCTTCTGGTGCCGGTTCTCTCGATCGCCGTCATGCCCGCCATTCCGGAGCGCAGTCTGTTCGAGGTGCCGGAAGCCGAAACCCGTTCGTTGATTACATCGGTGGGTCAGGAGCGCGCCGATGACGCTGTACGCCGAGCCAATGATACTTTCCGGCATGCATTCGTTGACAATGGTTTGCTGTTGCGCACTCTCAATGCATCGGGGAGCGTAGGCGGCTTGAACGATGGCGGATTCTCGACATTCGCGCATACCTGGACCGAAAATTTTTGGTTGCTCGTCTACCGGATGCTGTTTCGCGCGATGGTCATGAAGCTGTGGATCGTAGGCACGCTCTTGTTTGCGTTTGGCATGTTTATCGATGGCACGGCTCGACGCAAGATCAAGGCGTCAGCCGCCGGGTTTGTCAGTCCGTTGTCTTTTCATCTCGCGGGCCATGGCCTACTCCTAGTGACTGGCACCTTGTTCGGCGTGCTCGTCGTGCCTCTTCCGGTACTGGCGGGATATTGGGTATGTGTGGCGGCGCTGCTCGGGGCATTTCTCTGGAAAGCCGCCGAGTCGTTTCAGTCCTCGCGCTAGAGAGCGTTGAGTAGAGTCGCACGCCAAAACAACGCTATTTTTGAGGCTCTCCGGCTTGGCAATGCTATCCGGGTAGCTCCCGTTGTCTTGTTACGACATTTAACTTTATGATTCTAAATAGTATTTGATCTTTGCGACTTGTACCAATTACCGCCCCCCTATCTAAATGGTACGAAATCATGGCCCATATCCCATACAAAGTTTTGATGCAAGACGGGGCCTCGGAAATCATTAGATAACACGGAGCTTATTAAGCAACTCCGTCTTCCGGTTTAGCAAAACTGTCCGGACAGCGCGGCTGCGATCATTAACTTCGATCGCGCCATATTTTGCCCGCACTCCGCCGTTGGTCGATCACTCTAACATTTCCGCCTGCATCCTCCTGCACCCTGCCAAATCTGCGAACCGAGGTCAAATCAGGCAGCCTCAGAGTCGCTCTGCTTGACGTATTGTTTTCCTCCAGCTTGCCATGCCATCCTCCGGGACAACCCATGCCTTCAGGCCTTGTATGTCTGCCTCTGTGCTTCTGCGAAAGGCGCTTTAAATAACGCTTGTTTCGACCCGTTCGTGCTTACGCTCTGCGGCAACAATGAACATTATGGGCAGAGCAGTGGGCCTGCCTGTTTTCCAGTTGATGAATTTAGGACCGACGGTCCGAACAGGAGAGGTGATGAGCACTGTGGTCGAAAACGAAAAGATCAATGATGATGCGTCGGCTTCGCCCGAACACATTGAACCCGACGCGTCGCTGGCGACCGGGACGCTTGCAGCAGGCGACGCACACGATGCACCGCTGA
>NZ_LFJJ01000223.1 GCF_001189365.1 Candidatus Burkholderia verschuerenii
CATCGGCGAAGTTCCAAACTCCCAGGAAACCATTCAGATCAATATTGCTTCTGGGAGTTCTGGGAAACACGATCTTCCGGCGGCCCCTTGCCACCCTTGACTTCGACTAATTCTGAAGGGCCGACGAAGTACGCGCCCGCCGGCGCTTCGTCGACGATCGCGTCCGGCAGATCGGTGGCTTCGATCTGCACGTTCGCCGGGACTTCGTCGGGAAAGAGTTCGTCGCGCGCATCGACCCATTGCACGACGCACGGCAGCGTGCCGAGCACGTTCACGAGCGCGTGGCCGACGTGGCCCGCGCCGAACAGGACGACGTGCATCATGAGCGTGCGCTCCTCACGGCATTGACCGCTTTCAGCACTTCTTCGGCGGTCGCGGGCGCATTCAGCGGCGGATTGATCTTGTGATCGCCGACGGCGGACACGGCATCGCGGATCGCGAAAAACACCGAGAACGGCAACAGCAGCGGCGGCTCGCCCACAGCCTTTGACCGATGAATGCTGTCCTCCGCGTTGCGATTCTTGAACAGATTGACGCGGAAATCCGCCGGCATATCGTTGATGGTCGGAATCTTGTAGGTGGACGGCGCATGCGTCATCAGCTTGCCCTTGTCGTTCCACCACAGTTCTTCCGTCGTGAGCCAGCCCATGCCCTGCACGAACGCGCCTTCGACCTGACCTATATCCAGCGCCGGATTCAGCGATGCGCCGACATCATGCAACGCGTCCGCGCGCAGCACGCGCATTTCGCCGGTGAGCCTGTCGATCACCACTTCCGACACGGCCGCGCCGTACGAGTAGTAGAAGAACGGGCGGCCCTGCATCGTCGCCTGATCCCAGTAGAGCTTGGGCGTCGCGTAGAAGCCGTCGGACCACAACTGCACGCGCGCGAGATACGCCTTCTGCACGATTTCGCCGAACGGAATCGCGTCATTGCCGACGATCACGCGGTCGTTCGCAAAGCGCACTTGCTCCGGCGTCACCGTGCCGCCGCCGAACTTTTCCGCCGCGAATTTCGCGAGCCGTTCGCGCAACTGGCGCGCGGCATCCTGCGCGGCCTTGCCGTTCAAATCCGTTCCCGTCGATGCCGCCGTCGCCGACGTATTCGCGACCTTGCTCGTGTCCGTCGCGGTCACGCGCACGCGCTCGAAATTCACGCCGAGTTCATGCGCGACGACCTGCGCGACCTTCGTGTTCAAACCCTGGCCCATTTCGGTGCCGCCATGATTCACGAGCATCGAGCCATCGGTGTAGATGTGAACCAGCGCGCCCGCCTGATTGAAGTGCGTCACGTTGAACGCGATGCCGAACTTCACCGGCGTCAGCGCGAGGCCCTTCTTCAGCACTTCGTTGTTCGCGTTGAACTCGTTGATGGCCGCGCGACGGCGGCGATAGTCGCTCGTCTCTTCGAGTTCGGCGATCAGTTCATGAATGACGTTGTCTTCGACCGTCTGACCGTACGGCGTCTTGTTGTTCTCCGTCTTGCCGTAGAGATTCGCGCGGCGCACGTCGAGCGAATCGCGGCCGACCGAACGCGCCACGTTATCCATGATGTATTTGATCGCGAACGCGCCCTGCGGCCCGCCGAAGCCGCGAAACGCGGTGTTCGACTGCGTGTTGGTCTTGCCGCAATAGCCTTCGATCTTCACGTCGGCGAGCCAGTACGCGTTGTCGAAGTGGCAGACGGCGCGCGTCATCACCGGGCCGGACAAGTCGGCGGAGAAGCCGCAGCGCGAGGTCATATCGACGGCGACGCCATCGATCTTGCCGTCGTCGTCGTAACCGACTTCGAAGTCGTAGATGAAGTCGTGGCGCTTGCCGGTGATTATCATGTCGTCGTCGCGGTCCGGACGCAGCTTGACCGGGCACAGCAGCTTCCATGCGGCGAGCGCCGCGCAGCACGCGAAAATGCCCGATTGCGATTCCTTGCCGCCGAATCCGCCGCCCATGCGACGGCATTCCACCAGCACGTTATGCGAATGCACATTGAGCACATGCGCGACGAGATGCTGCATTTCGGTCGGATGCTGCGTCGAGCAATAGACGTGCATGCCGTCGTCGTCTTTCGGCACGGCGTAGGCGATCTGGCCTTCGAGATAGAACTGTTCCTGGCCGCCGAGCTTCATCGCGCCGCGTTCGTGGTGCAGCGCCTTCGACATGCGGCTTTCGGCATCGCCGCGCGACAGTTTCAGCGGATTCAGCACGTACGATTCGGCCTTGCGCGCGTCGGCGGGCGTGAGCACGGGAACCAGGTCTTCGAACTCGATGGTCGCGCGCCGCGCGGCAAGTCGCGCGATATCGTGCGATGTCGCGACGACGATGAACATCGGCTGCCCGACGAACTGCACGATGCCCGCAGCGAGCACCGGATCGTCGTGGATAATCGGGCCGCAGTCGTTCACGCCGGGAATATCCTCGGCGGTGAAGACGGCGAGGACGCCCGGCGTCGCGCGCACGGCGTCGAAGTTCATCGACAGGATTTTGGCGTGCGCCTTCGGGCTGGTGCCGAGCGCGGCGTGCAGCGTGCCCGCGACGATCGGAATGTCGTCGGTGTAGCTCGCGCGGCCGCTCACATGCAAGTGCGCCGACTCGTGCGGGCGCGACACGTGAACCTGCTTGAAATTCTCGACATCGTTGGCGAGGGATTGGGCTTCGGGCGAGAAAGGCTTCGTCTTGCTGATTCATGATGGTGTCCTCTCTTACTTCGCTTCGACCAGTTCGATGGCGCGTACATCCAGCTTCGATTTATCGAGCGGATTCTGCTGACGCGTCTCCAGCCAGAAGCGGTACAGCAGGCTCTTGGCCGTATCCAGACGATAGTCGCTGCTCGCGCGCATGTCGGTGAGCGGCGCGTAGTCGTTGCCGAGCGCGATCATCGCGGCTTGCGCGGTGGCTTCGTGCCAGTGCGCATCGGCGAGCACGGCCCGCGTGCGATGCGCGCTTCGGCGTCGCCGCCATGCCGCCGTAGACGAGACGCGGCTCGCGAATCGCGTCGCCGTCCGCGATAAACGAATACGCGGCGTAGACGGCGGAAATATCGGAGTCGAAACGCTTCGACAGCTTGTAGGCGCGGAATTGCAGCTTGGCGCGCTGGCCCGTGCGCGTCGGCACGCGAATGGCGGCGACGAACTCGTTCTCCGCCATGTCCTTCTTCTGATACGCGATGTACAAATCTTCGAGCGGCATTTCGCGCAGACCGTTCACGCTTTGCAGCACGACGCGCGCGTTCAGCGCGATCAGGCCGGGCATCGAATCGCCGATGGGCGAGCCGTTCGCGACGTTGCCGCCGAGCGTGCCCGCATTGCGGATCGGCAGCGACGCGAAACGCTGGCGCGTCTCTTCGAGTTCCGGATAAATCTTCACGAGCTCCGCATACGCGCGATCCACCGACACGCCCGCGCCGATCTCGATCCAGTCTTCCGTCGTCTCGACGTGCTTGAACGACTCGATCTGCCCGATATAGACGATATCGCCCAGATCGCGCAGTTGCTTGGTCACCCACAGACCGACGTCCGTGCTGCCCGCGAGAATCCGCACGTTTGGGTTCGCGTCCTTCAGCGCGGCGAGCGCCTCGGCGGTGCGCGGCGCGTCGAACTGGCGGCCGTTCGCTTCGTAGTGGAAGGTTTCCTCGCGCTGGATGCCGTCGAGCGTGCGCGCGAGCGCCGGAATGTTCAGCGGCGCGAGCGGCGCGTGATCGAACATCTGTTCGGCAGCGTCAATGATCGGCCGATACCCCGTGCAGCGGCACAGATTGCCCGTCAGCGTGTTGCTGATTTCCTCGCGCGTCGGACGGGTTTTCTCACACGCGCCGGCGCAGCCGGTCGTCGTATGACCGTGCTTTTCGTAGAGCGCGAACATCGACATGGCGAAACCGGGCGTGCAGAAGCCGCACTGCGAACCGTGGCAATCGACCAGCGCCTGCTGCACCGGATGCAACGTGCCGTCCGGCTGACGCAAGTCTTCGACGGTGAACAGCGCGCGGCCGTCGAGCGTCGGCAGAAACTGGACGCACGCGTTGACCGCCTTGAACACGACGCCGCCCGCGCCATCCGGCTCGCCGATGACGACCGTGCACGCGCCGCAGTCGCCTTCCGCGCAGCCTTCCTTGGTGCCGGTGCAGCGCGCGTCTTCGCGCAGGTATTGCAGGACGGTGCGCGTCGTGGACGTGCCGCTCACTTCCTGGATCGCGTTGCGGTGATAGAAGCGGATCGGCTGATTCATGGACCTGTCTCGGGGCTCTTCGATGCTTTTCTGCTGGTTGCGCGGGATGCGCAGCCGGTGGCATGCGCGACGACTTTGGGGCGTTCCGGGGGCGTCGGCCGGGTTTGATCAGACCGAAAACGCCGTTTTCAGAATAGTCCTGTCGCGTCGATGGTTCAAAAGCTATCACCGCCAAAATCCGTAACCCATAGGCGACATTGCATGTACGACATACTCTCACCCCGATAAGCCGCCGAAGCCTTATCCAGCAAGGCTCCGCGCGATGCCATCCGATCGTTCGGACAGGCGATTTGTCCCATCCGGTTACAAAACGAGCGCGACGATGCACTGCAACATATGTGACAATCATGCCTTCGTGCCGAATTCAAGCCCGCAATTTCCCTATGTCCTCCGAGTCCCGCTCCGCCGCCGCGCCGAAAGGCGATCTCGCCGTCACGCTGCGCATCCTTCCGGTCGTCCTGTACACGTTCCTTTACTATCTGACCATCGGCATTCCGCTGGCGGTGCTGCCGGGCTTCGTGCATACGGACCTGGGCTACGGCTCGGTGATGGCGGGCGCGGCGATCAGCGTCCAGTATTTCGCGACGCTGATGTCCCGGCCGCTCGCCGGACGCACCGCCGACACGCTCGGCCCGAAGAAAACGGTGCTCTACGGACTCGCGGCGTGCGCGGTCAGCGGCGTGCTGCTGTTGATGTCGGCATTGGCGGCGCAATGGCATGTCGTCAGTCTCGTGCTGCTGGTGATCGCGCGTCTGGTGCTCGGTTTCGGCGAAAGCTGGATCGGCACGGGATCGATCACGTGGGGCATCGGGCGCGTCGGCGTGACGAACAACGCCAAGGTGATTTCGTGGAACGGCATCGCCACTTACGGGGCGCTGGCCATCGGCGCGCCGCTGGGCGTGGCGATCGATCACTCCATCGGCTTTGCATCGCTCGGGCTGATCGTGGTCGCGCTCGGCGGGCTCGGCTACTGGCTCGCGACGCGCATGGACAGCGTGCCGATCGTGCATGGCGAGCGGATGTCGTATCGCAGCGTGTTCTTCCGCGTGCTGCCGCATGGACTCGGATTGGCGCTCGGATCGGCGGGTTTCGGCTCCATCGCGACCTTCATCACGCTGTTCTACGCGGCGTACAACTGGCCGCACGCGGCGTTGTCGCTGACGGTATTCGGCACGACGTTCATCGGCGCGCGTCTGTTGTTCGCCAACACGATCAAGACTTTCGGCGGCTTCCGCGTGGCGATCGCGTTGTTCGCGTGCGAGTGCGTCGGCCTGCTGTTTCTGTGGCTCGCCGCCGATCCGCATTTCGCGCTGATCGGCGCGGCGCTGACGGGCTTCGGCTTCGCGCTGGTGTTTCCGGCGCTGGGCGTCGAGGCAGTCGGCCTCGTGCCGCCGACGAGCCGTGGCGCGGCGCTGTCGGCGTATTCCGTGTTTCTGGATTTGTCGCTCGGGCTGACGGGGCCGCTCGCGGGCTATGTCGCGGGTGAGTTCGGGTACGGCTCGGTGTTCCTGTTCGCGGCGATGGCGGCGGCTGCGGCGGTGGCGTTGTCGGTGGCGCTTTATATGCGTGCGGGACGTGGGGTCGGTGGGCCGGCGACGGCTTGAGGATGCCTTTGGCATCGACCGCGCACTGACATTCGGCCAAGGAAGGCGATATTTCCGAAAAACAATCTCGGTCTTGTCGCTTTCCGTGCGTCCAGCTCCTTGAATTTCAAGCGTTTCGTTTATCGCGTCACGGGTTCGATCTGAACCGTTGCCTCCAGGCATCGATTATCTGCGGTAAAAATCCTGCATCGAGTTTGTTCTGCGCATCGCCCGCATGCGCGCCTCGATGATCAGGATACCGAATGACGAATCGAATTCACCGTCTGACGTGGCACGATGGGATCGAACTGCTGGACGCGCGCCTAAAATGCCATCCGTTCGGCCGGCATAGCCACGACGCCTACGCGATCGGTGTGGTCGAACGTGGCGTGGGCGGCAATTTTCAACGCGGCGAGAAAAGAGTGCTGCCGCCCAATACGCTTTCGCTGATGTCTCCGGACGAACCACACGACGGTTTCGCAATCAGCGACTCGCTGCAATACAAGGTGATTTATGTCAGCGAAGCGTCGATGCGGCATCTCCTCGGCACCGAAACGCTTCACGGTTTTGTCGAGTACACGGCAATCGATGCCGATGGAATCGTCTCTTCGTCGTTGCAAGCCATCCATGCGCAACTGACAACGAAGCGTCACGCCGGCTGGCGATTGGCGGTCGATTCCGACATCACGTCCATGCTCGAAACCCTGATGCAACGTCATTCGAAGACGCGAATCCGTGCCGCGGGAAAAGAGCCGCGCGCTGTCACCGTCATCAAAGACTATCTGGATAGTTTGAGCGCCCTACCGACGCGCGGCTCCAACTGCAATCTCGAAGATTCGGTCACGCTGCAAACGCTCGCCGATATGGTCGGCCTCAAACCCAACTACATGCTGGCCGTTTTCACTCGACACGCCGGCGTTTCCCCGTACGCTTACTGGATGGCACGCACGGCGTATCGAGTTAGCCAAGCGAATGCTGGCGCAAGGCCAAAGCATCGTGCACACCGCGCTCGGGCTGGGCTTTTACGATCAGTCGCACTTCTCTCGCACGTTCAAGAAATTTACCGGCACGACGCCGGGAAAGCTCATCGGCCATTAGCCTTTTCCGAACAACTCTGCCAGGAATCCAATAATCGACACGACCAGAAATGCGGCCATCGACAGATTGAAGATTCTCATTCGCCCTTGTTTCTTCGAAAAAGACGCCCCGACGCAACACCAGGCAAACAGCGACGGAAAGCAGATTGCGAAGAAGATGCCGCAAAAGGCGACGAGCGCCGCGCCGTAGTTCTGGCTATTCGACACATAGACCGAGATGGCCGACATCGACACGAACCACGCCTTGGGGTTCACGTACTGGGCGACGACGCCGGACCACACGCCTGGCGGTCGTTGCTGCGCGTATTCGCTGACGTCGACCATGGATACCCTGGCGATTTTCCACGCGATATACAGCATGTAAGCGCAGCCGATGAGTCCCAGCACCCGCTCGACCCACGGAAACGCCAGGATGACCGTGCTGAGACCCGAACCGGTTAAGGCGAGGATCGAGACGAAGCCGATCGTCGCGCCCAGGACGTATGGAATCGTTTTGCCCGCTCCGAATTTCGCGCCGGCCATGGCGGACACGATATTGACGGGGCCCGGGCTGGCAGAAGTCGCGAGGGCGAAACCGGCCATCGCGATCAAGGTGTTCGCGGAATTTTCGTACATTAGGTGGTTAGATCGCTGTCTAGGACTTCGCCGACGCCATCGAAATAAAATTTCTTTTGCAGATCGACTGCGTAGTACCGTTTGGGTTGAATCGTTCCATCCAGGCTATATCCGGCGTAATCCTCCCAAAATCCAATTTTGTTCTCGCGCGTGACTTCGATCCTACCGAGCGCCTTGACGCACTTGTACAAATACAGGCCGAAGTCGATAAACCTCAACGGGAAGCCGTTTTCCAGTGGTAGCTGCTCGCCGTCTACCCTTAAAGCAAGCAGCGCGTCGTGCTCGATCGCGGATTTGAGATGTACTGTCGAGTCGTAGACGCCCTTTTCTGTTCCGTGACTTAACTGACGGATGTACAGCGCCGGATCTTCCACTTCAACGCCAGCCAGAGCTAGAACGTCACGCAATAGCACGCCTTCCCAATATCGTTTGATACTCCACAGACAAACGCAAACGTTCCTTCGATGAGCAGAGGTCGTCGGCAAGCTCAGCAGATCGTCATAACTCAACGCGATTTCGCGAGATACTTCGCCACAGATGGTTAATCGCCAGCTATCGACGTCGATCGGCGCCGGCCCCTCTTGAAAGTATCGTAACGACGACGGCTTCTTTTCGAAATATGGTGTTTTGTTATTCAACGTGACCACCATCATCTTTATTGAGGACACAACGAATACCAACGATGTTGTCTCGCATTTCCGGCGAATAGTAATCTCTGCTGGCGCAGCGAAGGCAATCTTCGTCATGCAGGCCAGATCCGCCCTTCACGATATGCGGATCAATTTCGCGACTAAGATGCACGGGATTGTTTCGATAAAAATCCCAGCCATAGTTCTCAGAGTTGTTATCGATACACCATTCATTCAAATTACCTGCCATGTCATGACATCCCACGCGGGAAATACCGAGCGGATGAGCAAATACAGAGGTATTTTGCCGTCGCAATTCTGCAGGCTCGCAGCCTGGAGCATAGTTCGCCAGTCCATTGTCGGGATCGGCATCGCCCCACGGATAAACTGCTTGGCCGCGCCCAGCCGCGTATTCCCATTGCGCTTCGGTAGGAAGATCTTTTCCCTCAAATTTCGCGAACGCTAGCGCCTCCCACCACGAGACGCCGGTAACAGGCTGTTCCGGCTGATTCCATGCCTTATCATGCCAGTAGAGCGGTGCCTTGATCTGCCGTTGCTGAATAAATGACCACCCTAATTCCGTCCAGAGATCGCGGCGACAATACCCATCGATCTCGATGAATTTCAGTTGTGTGCGTCAAGTTGTGCAGAAATCGGATGCCGGTGGTTTCAGTTGATCCTTCTGTGCGACGTGCGGCGCGAAGGGCGTAGCCCGCAGCGCCGAACGCCGCGCGGCCGCTATGCAGCA
>NZ_LFJJ01000022.1 GCF_001189365.1 Candidatus Burkholderia verschuerenii
CGCTTCTTTAAGCGTATCAAGCATTTTCGTCGCGTCGCCACTCGATATGACAAACTCGCCCACAGCTACCTCACCTTTGTCTCCATCGTGTCTGCTCGGGCCGCTCTTAAATGTAAACAGGACCTAGGATCGGCCAAGCGGCTTTCTTTGGTTACTTTCTTTGCCGCCGCAAAGAAAGTGACCCCTCCGCCGGGGAGGCGGTTACTGCATAAAAAGCAAGCCAACAGAAGCAGCAGGACCCCAGCAACGCCCCCCTCAGAGCAACCGCTCAATATCATCAGCAATCGCCTCCGGCTTAGTCTGCGGCGCAAACCGCTTAACGACATTACCCTTGCGATCAACAAGAAACTTGGTGAAATTCCACTTGATCACCTCGATCCCAAGCAACCCCGGCTCCTTGTCCTTAAGAAACTTGTACAGCGGATGCGCGTTCGCCCCGTTCACGTCGATCTTCTCAAACATCGGAAACGACACCCCGAAGTTCTTTTCGCAAAAGCTGCCGATCTGCTCCGCATCGCCCGGTTCCTGCTTGCCGAACTGGTTGCACGGAAACCCGAGCACCGCGAAACCGCGCGCCGCGAACTGCTGATAAACCTCCTGCAAGCCCTTGTATTGCGGCGTGAACCCGCATTCGCTCGCCGTGTTGACGATCAGCAGCACCTTGTCGCGATAGGTATCGAGACTTTGATCGGCGCCGTCGATGGTTTCGGCGGTGAAGTCGTAGATGCTGCCCGGTGTGTCGCTCATGTTCGCTCCAGATGAGATTTGCATAGCCGATGCTACCAACCCGCGGCCGCTATTAGCCGAACGGGCGACCCCTCGGACGAAACCCGGCCGGTCTAAAATAGCGCTTTCGTTCAACGCCCGCCGCCATTTCGCCGTGATCCGCTTCAACCAGTTCAGCCTGTCCCGCGGCACCAAGCCGCTTTTCGAAGAGACCAGCTTCACGCTCAATCCGGGCGAGAAAGCCGGTCTGGTCGGCGCAAACGGCGCGGGCAAGTCCACGCTGTTCTCCGTATTGCGCGGCGAACTGCACGCCGACGGTGGCGACTTTGCGATGCCGCCGTCGTGGCGCATCGCGCACGTCGCGCAGGAAACGCCCGCCGTGGATCGCACCGCGCTCGACTATACGCTCGACGGTGACGTGAATCTGCGCGCGATCGAAGCGCGTATCGCGCAGGCATCCGCCGCACACGACGGCGTCGCCGAAGCCGAAGCGCACGCCGCCTTCGCCGATGCCGACGGCTACACCGCGCCCGCCCGCGCCGAAACCCTGCTGCTCGGCCTGGGCTTCACGCTCGAACAGACGCGCGAACCGGTCGCGAGCTTTTCCGGCGGCTGGCGCATGCGCCTGAATCTCGCGCAGGCGCTGATGTGTCCGTCCGACCTCCTGCTGCTCGACGAACCGACCAACCACCTGGACCTCGACGCCATCGTCTGGCTCGAAGACTCGCTCGGCCGCTATCCGGGCACGCTGGTCGTGATTTCGTACGATCGCGAGTTTCTCGATTCGGTCTGCAACGTCACGCTGCATCTGGAGAATCGCCAGATCAAACGCTACGGCGGCAATTACAGCCAGTTCGAAGTGCTGCGCGCGCAACAACTCGCGTTGCAGCAGAGCGCGTATGAAAAGCAGCAGCGCACGGTGGCGCACTTGCAGAGCTTTATCGACCGTTTCAAAGCCAAGGCGACCAAGGCCAAGCAGGCGCAGAGCCGCGTCAAGGCGCTGGAAAAGATGGAGCTGATCGCGCCCGCGCATGCGTCTTCGCCCTTCACGTTCGAGTTCCGCGAGCCCGACGCAGCGCCCAATCCGATGATGGTCATGGAAGGCGTGCGCTGCGGCTATCGCGGCGACGACGGCCACGAAATTCCGATCGTCGAAAACGTCACGCTGTCGATCCAGAACGGCCAGCGCATCGGCCTGCTCGGCGCAAACGGTCAGGGCAAGTCGACGCTCATCAAGACGCTGGCGCATACGCTCGACGCGCTCTCGGGCGCCGTGCGTCAGGGCAAGGGCCTGCAGATCGGCTACTTCGCGCAGCATCAACTGGAAACGCTGCGTCCCGACGACTCCGCGCTTCAGCATCTGGCTCGCCTCGCGCCCGATACGCGCGAACAGGAACTGCGCGACTTCCTCGGCAGTTTCAATTTCTCCGGCGACATGGCGACCGCGAAAATCGCGCCGTTCTCCGGTGGTGAAAAAGCGCGGCTGGCGCTGATCATCTGGCAGAAGCCGAAACTGCTGCTGCTTGACGAGCCGACCAATCACCTCGACCTCGAAACGCGTCACGCGCTGACGATGGCGCTCGCGCAATTCGAAGGCACGCTGATTCTCGTCTCGCACGATCGCCACTTGCTGCGCGCAACGACGGACACCTTCATGCTGGTGGCCAAGCATCGCCTGCATCCGTTCGATGGCGACCTCGACGATTCGCGACTGGCTGCTGCAACACGCCGCCGAAACGCGCGCGGCCGCCAAGGATGCGAGCGGCGCGGCCAATCCTTCCGACAATGCGCCGAACCGCAAGGAGCAGCGCAAGCAGGAAGCGCAGGAGCGCCAGAAGCTCGCGCATCTGAAGAAGCCGTTGCAGACGCGCATCGCGAAAATCGAAAAGGAGATGGAGAAGCTCAACGCGGAGAAGGCGCAACTCGATGCCTTCGTCGCCGATCCCGCGAGTTACGAGGCCGCGCAGAAAACCCGGCTGACCGACACGATCCGCCGTCAGGGCGAAGTCGGCGCGCGGCTCGAAACGCTCGAAATGGAGTGGCTCGAAGCCCACGAGGAACTCGAGCAGATCGGTTGATTAGCGGTTCATAACCGGAGACTCACCTTGACGCCTTCCCTCAGCGGTCTGCGCGTGCTCGATCTGACGCGGCTCCTGCCCGGCCCTGTCGCCACGCTTCGGCTGGCCGAACTCGGCGCGGATGTCCTGAAGATCGAGCCGCCCGGCGAAGGCGATTACGCGCGCTCGATGTTCCAGAGCGAAGCGGACCGGCAGAGCGGCACGCCGAGCGCGTTCTGGCGCATCGTCAATCGCAACAAGCGGACGATGACGCTCGACCTGAAATCCGAGGAAGGCCGCGCGAAGCTGATCGAACTCGCGCGCGATGCCGATTTGCTGGTGGAAAGCTTCCGTCCGTCGGTGATGGCGCGGCTCGGCGTCGGCTATGACGTGCTGCGCGCGGCGAATCCGAAGCTGGTCTATTGCGCGATCACCGGCTACGGTGGCGACGGCCCGTTCGCGCGGAAGGCGGGCCACGATCTCAACTACATCGCGTATGCGGGCGTGCTCGATCAACTGGCCGCGCGCGACGGCGTGCCCATCGCGCCGAATTTTCAGTTGGCGGATCTGCTGGGCGGCGCGCTGGCCGCCGTGATGGAAATGCTCGCCGCGCTCTGGCAAGTCGCGCGCGGCGGCGAGGGACGCTGCCTGAACGTGTCGATGACCCACGCGATGCACACGCATAACGTGATGGCGCACATCGCGCTCGCCAACGACGATCACGCCGGCACGCGCGCGGGCTTCGGCCTGCTCAACGGCGGCGTGCCCTGCTACAACGTGTATCGAACGAAAGATGAGCGGTTTATCGCCGTGGGCGCGCTGGAACTGAAGTTCTGGCAGACGCTTTGCGATGCCATCGGCCGCCCGCAATGGGCGACGCGGCACTGGAGTCTCGGTCAGGCAATCGGCGGCGCGGATGCCGCGCAACTCGGCGCGGAGTTCGCCGCGCTGATCCGCGAGCGAACGCGCGACGAATGGATCGCGCTGCTCGAACCGCTCGATTGCTGTGTCGCGCCGGTGCTCACGCCTGCGGAGGCGACGGTGCATCCGCTGTTTCGAAGCTGAAAAAGCTCAACGGCGCGGCAGCGTCTGACGCGGCTGGCGTTCGTCGTCGATCAGCACGTGCTTGCGGCCCATCACATGATGGCGAATGGTCGCGACGACTTCGTCTTCCGTGACATCGGCCGCGACGACACGGCGCGAGATCTGCCCTTCGCCGTCGATCCATTCGACGATCCGGCAGCCGTTGTCCCACGGTTGCTGCAACGGTGGCGACACACGGCAGCCGCGCAGATGGAACGCGGCTTTCGGCCGGGTTGATTTGGCTTGTTTCAAAGCGTGGTCCTCTCGATCCTTCCGGTCACTTCGCCTGTCTGAGAGCCTCGGCTGGGTTGACTGGTTCCGTAGCACTGAAAGGATAGGGACGTCGAACCTTAAATAGGTTACAGGTCGAGACGCTTTTTTTACGATGCGTTACGAAAAGTGCGATGAGGCGCAGCATCGCGCCATGTTCGCGTCAGCAATCATTCGAGATCGCGGACACGATCGATCACCTCCTCGATCCGGTCGACGGCGATCACCTTCAGCCCGTCGATCGCCTGCTTCGGCGCGTTGGCTTTCGGGATCAGCGCGATCGAAAAGCCGAGCTTGGCGGCTTCCTTCAGGCGATCCTGACCGCGCGGCGACGGACGAATCTCGCCAGCCAGACCGACTTCGCCGAACGTGATCAAGCCCTTGGGCAGCGGCTTGTTGCGCATCGACGAATGAATCGCGAGCAGCACGGCCAGATCGGCCGCCGGCTCGGTGATCTTGACGCCGCCGACCGCGTTGAGAAACACGTCCTGATCGAAACACGCAATGCCCGCATGCCGATGCAGCACCGCCAGCAACAGCGCGAGCCGGTTCTGCTCCAGCCCGACCGCAAGCCGGCGCGGGTTGGGCACATGCGCGGTATCGACCAGCGCCTGCACTTCGACCAGCAGCGGACGCGAGCCTTCCTGCGTGACCAGCACGCACGAGCCCGCAACGCTCTGCTCGTGCTGCGACAAAAACAGCGCCGACGGATTGGCGACGCCGCGCAGGCCGCGCTCGGTCATCGCGAACACGCCGAGTTCGTTCACCGCGCCGAAACGATTCTTGAACGCGCGCACCAGACGGAACGACGAGTGCGTATCGCCTTCGAAATACAGCACGGTGTCCACGATATGTTCGAGCACACGCGGCCCTGCGAGACTGCCTTCCTTCGTCACATGGCCGACCATGATGATCGCCGTGCCGGTCTGTTTGGCGATGCGCGTCAGTTGCGCGGCGCACTCGCGCACCTGCGCGACCGAACCCGGCGCGGACATCAGCGCTTCCGAATAGATGGTCTGGATCGAGTCGATGACGGCGACTTCGGGCCGTTGCTCGTCGATGGTCGCCTGAATTTTTTCGAGCTGGATTTCGGCGAGCAGGCCGAGATCGGCGGCAGCGCTGTCCTTGCCGATCAGCCCGAGCCGTTGCGCGCGCAACGCGATCTGCTCGCCCGATTCCTCGCCGCTGACATAAAGCGCGGGCCGCTCGCGCGCGATTTCCGCCAGCGATTGCAGCAGCAAGGTCGACTTGCCGATACCCGGATCGCCGCCGATCAGCACGACGCCGCCCGGCACCAGACCGCCGCCCAGCACGCGATCGAATTCGCCGACGCCGGTCGTGAAGCGCGGCACGTCCGCCGCTTCGATTTCCGCGAGCCGTCGCACCGGCGAGCTTTTCGCCAGCGCCTGGAAGCGATGCGCCGAAGGCGTTTCCGCGACCGATTCCGTCAACGTGTTCCAGGCGTGGCATGCCGCGCACTGCCCCGTCCATTTCGGCGACTGCGCGCCACATTCGCTACAGACGTAGAGCGTCTTTGCTTTCGCTATTTTTGCCACACCGTGCCTTGCGTCGAGTTTTCGTTCTTCGTGTTCTGGAAACGCGTCATTCCGCGCGGACCGGCACGCGCTGGGCGATCGCGCACATCAGCTCGTAGCCGATGGTGCCGCACGAACTCGCCACGTCGTCGATCGGCAGATGTTCGCCCCACAACTCGACGCGCGAACCGATGCCCGCACCGGGACACGGCGTCAGATCGACGGTCAGCATGTCCATCGACACGCGGCCGACGAGCTGCGTCCTCACGCCCTCGACGATCACCGGCGTGCCTTCCGGCGCGATACGCGGATACCCGTCCGCATAGCCGCACGCGACGATGCCGATCTTGGTCGGCTTGTCCGCGACATACGTCGAGCCGTAGCCGATGCTGTGCCCCGCGTCGACCGTCTGCACGGCGATGATTTCGGACGACAGCGTCATCGCCGGCTTGAGTCCGATGCCGTCGATATCCGCGGTCTTGCCCGACGGCGACGCGCCGTACAGGATGATGCCCGGCCGCACCCAGTCGAACTGCGCATCCGGATGCCACAGCACCGCTGCCGAATTCGCCAGGCTGCGCGCCCCCGCGATGCCTTCCGCGCCGCGCTCGAACGCCTCCAGCTGATGCGCGATGCCGCGCGGGCCGTCCGCATCGGAGAAATGGGTCATGAGCGTGATCTGGCCGACGCCCTGCACCGCCCGCGCCCGCTCCCACGCCGCCCGATACTTCTCCGGCGTGTAGCCGAGCCGGTTCATGCCGCTGTTCATCTTCAGCTGAATATTGACCGGCTTGGACAGGCGCGCCATTTCCAGCATGCGCAATTGCTCGTCGCAGTGGACGGCGGTGGTCAGGCTGTAGCGGTCGATCACGTCGATATCGGTCGGCCGGAAAAAGCCTTCCAGCAGAAGAATCGGGCCGGCCCAGCCCAATTCACGCAACTTCGCGGCCTCTTCGAGGTCGAGAAGACCGAATCCGTCGGTCGCACGCAATCCGGGGAACGCTCGCGCGAGTCCGTGGCCATACGCATTGGCCTTGACGACGGCCCAGATCCGGGATTTCGGCGCGTACTTGCGCGCGACGGCGAGGTTGTTGGCGAGTGCGGCGGTATGAATCGTAGCTGACAGGGGGCGCGGCATGAGTATTCAGTGGTCTTGCAATTCGCGCGGCGGGTCGAAAAGCGCCTGGCTTTCACGTCCCGGATGCCTTGCGAATCAGTATCTTATGAGGAAATCGGCGCACGATCGTGTGTTTTCGCACGCGATCGAGATTACTGCTAGTCAGAATGCGCCTATTTTCGTGTTATAAAGCCGTGCGCACAACCTATTTCGACAGGCATAAGCCCGGACGCAAGACGCGCGGCATGGCGAGCGTTCGGGGCGGATCACCCGCAGTGAGGAAAGCTTCGGATCAGATGAAAAAAGGTTTTTACACCATCATGGCCGCGCAGTTTTTCTCATCGTTGGCCGATAACGCTTTACTGATCGCTGCCATCGCACTGCTGAAAGACCTCCATGCGCCCAACTGGATGACGCCGCTGCTCAAGCTGTTCTTCGTCCTGTCCTACGTGATATTGGCCGCTTTCGTGGGCGCGTTCGCGGATTCGCGGCCCAAGGGTCATGTGATGTTCGTGACCAACTCCATCAAGGTGGTCGGCTGCCTCACGATGCTGTTCGGCGCGCATCCGTTGCTCGCTTACGGCATCGTCGGCTTCGGCGCGGCGGCGTATTCGCCCGCGAAGTACGGCATTCTCACCGAACTGCTGCCGCCCGACAGGCTGGTCGCGGCCAATGGATGGATCGAAGGGACGACGGTCGGCTCGATCATTCTCGGCACGGTGATGGGCGGCGCGCTCATCAATCCGCTGGTCGCGAGTCATCTGCTGTCGTATCACATCCCGCGCATCAACACGCCCGCCGAAGCCGCGATGCTCGTCATCATGGCGATGTACGTGGTCGCCGCGATCTTCAACCTGCGCATTCCCGATACCGGCGCGCGCTATCCGAAGCAGGAAACGCGGCCGATCAAGCTCATCACCGATTTCGCCGACTGCTTCGTCACGCTGTGGCGCGACAAGCTCGGCCAGATTTCGCTCGCGGTGACGACGCTCTTCTGGGGCGCGGGCGCGACGCTGCAGTTCATCGTGCTCAAATGGGCGGAAGTCTCGCTCGGCATGACGCTCTCGCAAGCCGCCATCCTGCAGGCCGTGATCGCCGTGGGCGTGGCGGTCGGCGCGGTACTCGCGGCGGCGCGCGTGCCGCTCAAACGCTCGCTGTCGGTATTGCCGGTCGGCATCGTCATGGGCATCGCGGTGATGATCATGGCGTTCTACACGCGTCATCTGTTCCCGGCGCATTGGGGCATCTATTTCGGCAAGATGCATTTCCCCGGTTATCTGCTGATCGCCTATCTGTTCCTGATGGTCGTCGGCGGTTTGTCGGGCTTTTTCGTCGTGCCGATGAACGCGCTGCTCCAGCATCGCGGACACGTGCTGCTGTCGGCCGGGCATTCCATCGCCGTGCAGAACTTCAACGAAAATCTGTCGGTGCTGATCATGCTGTGCCTGTACGCGCTGCTGGTGTGGCTCGACATGCCGATCCAGTTCGTGATCATGATGTTCGGCTCGTTCGTGTGTCTGATGATGTACTTCGTCATGCGCCGTCATCAGGCGAATCAGCGCGCGTTCGATTCCGTCGCGCTGATCGGCGAGGCGCGGCACTGAAGCTTTCGCCACGCTCGATTTGCCGCGATGAAGGCGCATTCCGCGCGCGAATCGGCTAAGCTTTCCCGATCATGCGCTCAGCCGATCTCTTTTCCCATGTCACGCGGGTGCGCTCCGGCGCGCCGCTCGTGCATTGCCTGACGAATCTCGTCGTCACCAATTTCACCGCCAACGTGCTGCTCGCCATCGGCGCCGCGCCCGCGATGGTCGTCGCGCGCGAGGAAGTCGCGGAATTCGCGCCGATCGCGAGTGCGCTGTCCGTCAATCTCGGCACGCTCGACGAACCGCAGGCGCGCGCCATCCGCCTGGCCGTCGACGCCGCCCGCGATGCCGGCACGCCGTGGGCGCTCGATCCGGTCGCGGTCGGCCCGTTGTCGTTCCGCACCGCCTTCGCCTTCGATCTGCTCGATGCGAAACCCGCCGTGATTCGCGGCAACGCTTCGGAAATCATCAGTTTGTCGGGTGGCGCGGCGAGCGGCCGCGGCGTCGACAGCACCGCCGCGACGGATGCCGCGCTCGACGCCGCGCAAGTGCTCGCGCTGAAAACGCAGGCGATCGTCGCGGTCACCGGCGCGACCGATTACATCACCGATGGCAAACGCGTCGTCGCGCTCGCCAATGGCTCGCCGCTGATGACGCGCGTGACCGGCGTCGGCTGCGCGCTGTCGGCGACGGTCGCGGCATTCGTCGGCGCGGCATCGCGCGCGGAATGGTTCGATGCGACGGTCGCGGCCATCGCGTATTCGACCATCGCCGGCGAACTCGCCGCACGCGATGCCGCGATGCCCGGCAGTTTCGCGGTGGCGTATCTCGACCGGCTCGCCTCCGTCGACGAAGCCACCTTCGACAAAACGCTCGTGCAGCGCGATATCGCGTCCGCCTGATCATGCGCGCATCGTTCGATCTTTCGCTTTATCTCGTTCTCGATCCCGTGCAGTGCGGCGGCCACGACGCGGCGATCGCGGTGGCGCGCGCCGCACTCGAAGGCGGCGTCACGCTCGTGCAACTGCGCGCGCCCGAGTGGCACAAGCGCGCGTGGTTCGAGCTCGCGCGCGATGTGCTGCCGATCGCGCGGACGCATCGCGTGCCGTTCGTGATCAACGATCATGTGGATGTGGCGCTCGCGGTCGGCGCGGACGGCGTGCATGTCGGCCAGCGCGATCTGCCCGCCGATGTCACGCGCAAACTGCTCGGACCCGACGCGCTGATCGGCCTGTCGGTGTCCAATCTCGCAGAAGCCGAAGATGCCGACCGCTTCGCAGGCGTGATCGACTACGTCGGCGCGGGTCCGGTCTGGGCGACGCCCACCAAGGCCGATGCGTCCGCGCCGTGCGGCATCGACGGCATCGCGGCGATTCGCGCCCGCGCGCGGTTTCCGACCGTCGCCATCGGTGGCATTCAGGCCGACAACGCCGCCGACGTGATGCGCGCGAAGCCCGACGGCATCGCGGTCGTCTCCGCGATCTGCCGCGCCTCGAATCCGCGCGACGCGGCGGCGGCGCTGGCCGCGACCATCGCGCAATCCCGTTCCTGATTCACACGCCATGACATCGACGACATCCATTCCCAACGCGCTCACCATCGCCGGTTCCGATTCGGGCGGCGGCGCGGGCATTCAGGCCGATCTCAAGGCGTTTTCCGCGCTCGGCGCTTACGGCCTGTCGGTCGTCACGGCGCTGACCGCGCAGAACACGCGCGGCGTCACGGCCGTGCATGCGCCGGAACCGGCGTTCATCACCGCGCAACTCGACGCCGTATTCGACGATATCCGCATCGACGCCGTGAAGATCGGCATGCTGGCGAACGCGGGCATCGTGCGCGCGGTCGCCGATGCCTTGCGGCGCTATCGGCCGAAACATGTTGTGCTCGATACCGTGATGATTTCCAAGAGCAATCACGCGCTGCTCGCGCCGGAAGCCGTCGCCGCGCTGCGCGACGAACTGCTGCCGCTCGCGACCATCGTCACGCCGAATCTGCCGGAAGCCGCCGCGTTGCTCGGCGTGCAGAGTGCCGCCGACGAAGACGAAATGGTGCGGCAAGGCGAAGCGTTGCGCGCGCTCGGCGCTCGGGCCGTGCTGATGAATGGCGGGCATCTCGCGTCGTCCGACAGTCCCGACTGGCTGATCGAAGCGAACGGCGCGCTGCGTTTGGGCGGCGCGCGCGTGCCGCTGAAGAACACGCACGGCACCGGCTGCACGCTGTCGTCGGCGATTGCGGCTCTCGCGCCGCAAAGCGGCGATCTCGCCACGGCCACCGCCGAAGCCAAGCGCTATCTGACCGGCGCGATCGAAGCGAGCACGCGGCTCGACGTCGGGCACGGCGTCGGGCCGGTGCATCATTTTTTCCGCTGGTTGTGAGCGTTTCTCAGCGCTAAAGCGTGCGCGCCGCGTACGCTCTCGCCCGCTCCGGCCAATCGTCCGGCACGATAAAACCGCGCGTGTCCTCGCGCCACGCGCCGGTGTCGTCGCGCGCGTAAGAGGCGAGCATCGTCGGCGCGGCGATCGATGCCAGTTGCGTGTGAATCGTGGCGGCATCGGCCAATAACGCGTCTGCATCGGCCGCATACAGCCGGCGCGACGCCAGCCACGCCATGCGCGGCTGCACGACCCACGCGTGATCGTCGCGCGCGCTCGCGCCATGCGATGCGTGCCATTCCGACGCCGTCATCCACCAGCCGCGCAGATGGTCGTCGGCGACTTCGGGCGCGACGTCGGGGACGACTTCGGGCGCGGCATCGCCGTGATAGAACAACCGGTCCTTGACGATCGATTGCGGCAGCCACGGACCGTCGAGCTTCAACGCCGCGAACTCGGCGCGCGACGTCAGCGCCAGTTGATGCGTGACCAGCCGCGCGTGCTTCAGATCGAAGCGATCCTGCAGATTCGGCCCGACGTAATCGGCGAGTCGGGCAACGCGCGGCGTGTCATCGCCGATATGCAGATAGAACTTGACCGCCAGTTCCCAATGCAGGCGCGTGCCCGCCTCGTTCTCCAGCAGAAAATCGCCTTCGCCGATGGTGCGACGCTGCCAGCGCAACGGCACGTTCGCCGCAATCAGGCGCGTGGTCGGCCCGTGCGCGATGAAGTACCCGAGCAGGCTTTCGGCATAGACGCCGAGGCGCGTGAACTTCGGATCGCGTGCGTGGAGGTGGAAGGCGTCGGGCGCGGCATCGAGCGTCGAGAGCCAGCCGAGCACGGCATCGCGCTCTTCCGGCGATGCGAAAGGCCGCGCGAGCGGCGCACCGGCAGCGCTTGCGCGCAGCAGATCGGGCGCAAACAGCAGACAGGCCAGATCCCGCACGGTCACGTCCTCGAAGCGATCGACGAGCCGCGCGAGTTCGGTCATCAGCGTGCGCCCTTCCTCGCGCCGTCGTCCGCCGATGGCTGCACGCCAAGCTTCTCGAGCGCATCGCGATACGCACCGCGCGCGAGGCACAGATCGGCCCACGCCTTCGATTTGTCGGGCAAGCTGCGCAGCAGATACGCTGGGTGATACGTGACCACCACCGGCACGCCATGATATTCGTGCACGCGCCCGCGCAAGGACGCGATGCTCGCCTCGATCTTGAGCAGACTCTGCGCGGCGAAGCGCCCGAGCGCGACGATCACCTTCGGCTTCACCAGCGCGACCTGCCGTTGCAGGAACGGCTCGCAGCGCGCCACTTCCTCGAGTTCGGGATTGCGATTGCCGGGCGGCCGGCACTTGATCACATTGGCGATATACACGTTCGATTCGCGCGACAAGGTCAGCGAACGCAGCATGTTGTCGAGCAGCTTGCCGGCCTGTCCGACGAACGGTTCGCCCTGCTTGTCCTCGTTCTCGCCGGGCGCTTCGCCGATCAGCATCCAGTCGGCTTCGCGATCGCCGACGCCGAAGACCGTATTGGTACGGCGTTCGCACAGGCGGCAGCGCTGGCAATCCGACACGCGCGCGGCGAGCGCGTCCCAGTCGAGCGTGGGGATATCGTCGGGCGCGGCGGCTTGCTCGATCGACGGCTCGTGAATCGGGGCTTCGTCGGTCCACGGGAGATCGTCGTAGGCTTCGAGCGGCGGGAGGTCGGGATCGACGGACGGCGATTCGGCGCGTTTTGCCGGGCGCGCTTCGGCTTGCGGCGCTCGCGCCTGCACGGGCTCTTCGCGCTTCGTGATGCTTGCTTCCGCTTGCGGCGCCTGCGATTCCTTCGCCGCGACATCACCCGTCGGCTCCGCTTTCGCGACCGCGACGACCGGCGTTTCCACCGACGCACCGGCTTCCGCCATCCGCCGCCGCACCCAGACCGTGCCGATGCCCAATTCGTCGAGCAGGATCTCATCGAATGCCATGCAGACTCTCCTTCGGAAACACCAGACGCATGACGATTGCGTCCTCGCGCATGCGATGCCGCGCGGGGTAATAATTTTTGCGCCGGCCGATCGCCACGAAGCCGAAGCGCTCGTAAAGTAGGATCGCGCGCGGATTGGACGGTCGCACTTCGAGCAGCATGCCTTCGAGCTTTTCCACCCGCGCGATACGCACCGCTTCGCGCAGCAGCGTCAAGCCCGCGCCCGCGCGCTGCGCCGACGGCGCGACGCACAGATTCAGCAGATGCATTTCGTCGACCACGGGCATCAGCACGCAATAGCCGATCAGCGTGCCCGTCACATGCCGCAGACAGACGCCGTGATAACCGTTGCGCAGCGAATCCTGAAAATTGCCGCGGCTCCACGGAAATTCGTAGGCGAGTTTCTCGACGGCGGCGACTTCGTCGAGATCGGCTTCGGTCATCGGTGTGAGATACCGATCTACGAGCAAAACGCCGCTCACCGAAGCGCCTCCGCGTTCGGCGCGCCCTTCTTCGCTTCCATGCGCTCGGCGGTGGTCTGCGCGACCTTGTTGCGGATGTACTCGGGCGCGGCCTGATCCGCCGGAATCGTGCGGCCGTCGCGCCACGCGCGCAAAGCGATCAGCGCGACCGGCAAGGCATGCGGCAGCGCCTCGCGATCGACCAGCGCTGCCGCCGCCAGCGCGGGCAGCCGGTCGCCGAAGGCATCGGCGGCGTTGCCCGCGAGTGCGAACGGCGCATCGGGCAAAGGCAGCGCGGCGGGGGCATCGAGCGAAGCGGGATGCAGCGTGCGCCAGTCGGCGGATGCATCGTCGGCTTCGTAGACGGCCCAGTAGGCTTCGTCCATGCGCGCATCGAGCACGACCAGCACGCGCGGCGGCAGCGATGGCATACGCAGGCGCGCGGCCTCCGCGCAGGCGGCGAGCGTGCTGACCGGCACGACCGGCACGTTCAGCCCGAACGCCAGCCCTTGCGCGACGCCCGTCGCCGTGCGCAAACCGGTGAACGACCCCGGCCCCGCGCCGAACGCGACGGCATTGCAATCGGCGAGCGCGAGGCCGGCAGCATCGAACAGTTCGCGCACCATCGGCAGCAGCCGCGTGCTCGATACCGCGCCGGTCGCTTCGTGCCGGAACCAGACGCGCACGTCGCCGTCGATAAATTGCGGCGATTCGGGAGGCGTTGCGGCCGGCGCGGCGGCATCGGCGAGCAAAAGCGCGGCGGAGCAGAACTCCGTCGAGGTATCGAGGGCGAGCAGAACGGTGCGTGTCATGGCCGGTATTGTAATGCGGGAGACGCGCCGAAACGCCTCCGGCATCGCGTGCGGCGCGCGCCGGAAGCGCGTTTGAATCGAAGTGCGCCTCGTTTCGAAGAAAGCCTCGAACGCCGCGCGCGATGCGCTTGCTAAGATCGCCCGTCCATCCCGAAAACACGCAGGAGCTTCGATGACCGATATCGATCAGCAGTTCGCGCAAGCGCAGACCGACGTGACGCAACTCCCCGAACGCCCCGGCAATCTCACCCTGCTGCGCCTGTACGCGCTGTTCAAGCAAGGCAGCAGCGGCGACGTGAACGGCGACAAGCCGGGCCTGACGGATATCGTCGGCAAATACAAATACGAAGCGTGGTCGGCGCTTAAAGGCACGCCCGCCGACGACGCCAAGCAGCGCTATGTGGAACTGGTCGAGTCGCTGAAGCGCGGCGAAGCAAGTTAAACGCACCATTTCCCCGGATGCCGCGCCGTTCCGACGCCTGCGTGCCCGATCCTAGCGCGAAAATGCGTCAAAATGTGGCGCGGTGCAGCAAAATCGGATATACTCTCGATTCGCGTCTGTTTGCGCACGGCTCGCCCACGGTGGGCAAGGCTCCAGCAGACGCTTCGTAGCGTTTCGCCCCAATCCAGTTTAGAAACTGTCCCTTCCCTGCTAGGCAGTCCGTTGTTTGCATCGCACAGTGCGGTGCGGGTTTCTCGGCCTGTTATGCATCAGGCTGACGTTGGCTCCTCCCCGAGTCCACGTATCCGATACAGCTTCTAAAAAAGATTCTCGCCGCATGTTCGCGCGAGTGCCCCCGTTTTTCGATTTGCTCGCTGTTTCTTCGCTCGCTGAATCCGACGACATGGGTATGCCGATTGGCGCCGACGCCTCATTTCCCGCTTCAAGGAACGACATGACTTCGAGCTTCACTCCTAGCCCGTTGGATAACATCGCAGCACAAACGCTCGGCACGGCGCCCGCGCCCGCCACCGAAACGCCCGCAGCACCCGCTACGCCCGCAGGTCCCTCTTTCGAATCGCTCGGTTTGTCGGCGGAAATCGTCTCCGCGCTGACCGCCGCCGGTTATCAGAACCCGACGCCGGTGCAGCAGCGCGCGATTCCCGCTGCGCTCGCCGGCCGCGACCTGCTCGTCTCCAGCCCGACCGGTTCGGGCAAGACGGCCGCGTTCATGCTGCCCGCCATCGAAAAATTCGCGCTACTGCAAAAGCTGGAAGCGTCGCAGCCGCGTCAGCCACGCGATCCGAACGCCAAGCCCGGCCGCCGTCCGATGCCGGTCGCCCGTCCGAAGCTGCTCGTGCTCACGCCGACGCGCGAACTGGCGATGCAGGTCACGACCGCCGCGACCACGTACGGCAAGCATCTGCGCCGTCTGCGCACCGTCAGCATTCTCGGCGGCGTAGCCTAC
The DNA here is from genome assembly GCF_001189365.1 of Candidatus Burkholderia verschuerenii. Taxonomy (GTDB): domain Bacteria; phylum Pseudomonadota; class Gammaproteobacteria; order Burkholderiales; family Burkholderiaceae; genus Caballeronia; species Caballeronia verschuerenii. The sequence goes on from NZ_LFJJ01000022.1 coordinate 15,396, forward strand.
GGCCAGCAGTTGTTGCTGCTCGCCAAGAACCCCGAAATCCTGGTCGCCACGCCGGGTCGTCTGATCGACCATCTGGAGCGCGGCCGCATCGATCTGTCGGAACTGAACATGCTCGTGCTCGACGAAGCCGACCGCATGCTCGACATGGGCTTTATCGAAGACATCGAGCGGATCGTCGACGCGACGCCCGCTTCGCGTCAGACGCTGCTGTTCTCGGCAACCATCGACGGCAAAATTTCGTCGCTGACCGGCCGCCTGCTGAAGGATCCGGAGCGCATCGAGATCGTGCAGAAGCTCGAAGCCAAGAGCAACATCGCGCAGACCGTGCATTACGTCGACGACCGCGATCACAAGGATCGTCTGCTCGACCATCTGCTGCGCGCCGACGAACTCGATCAGGCGATCGTTTTCACGGCCACCAAGAGCGATGCCGATCTGATCGCCAACCGTCTGGCCGACGCGGGTTTCGAATCCGCCGCGCTGCACGGCGATCTGCCGCAAGGCGCGCGTAACCGCACGATCCGCGCGCTGCGCGAAAAGCGCGTGCGCGTGCTGGTCGCGACCGATGTCGCGGCACGCGGCATCGACATTCCGGGCATCACGCACGTCTTCAACTACGATCTGCCGAAGTTCGCGGAAGACTACGTGCACCGTATCGGCCGTACCGGCCGCGCGGGCCGCACCGGCATCGCGGTGAGCCTCGTGCATCACGCCGAAATGGGCGCGCTGAAGCGCATCGAGCGTTTCGTGCGTGCACCGCTGCCGGTCAACGTCGTCGTGGGCTTCGAGCCGCGCAAGGCACCGCCCAAGGCCGGTTTCGGCGGCGGTCGCGGTCGTCCGGGCGGCGGCAACGGTGGTGGCCGGCGCTTTGGCAGCGGCAACGGCGGCGGTCGCGGCTACGGCCCGAGCAACGCCAGCGGCTTCGGCGGCAAGCCGAGCGGCGGCGGTTCGCGTGAAGGCGGCTACCGCGGCAATGGCGGCGGTTATCGCAGCGAAGGCGGCGGTTATCGCGGCAACCGTTCGGAAGGCGGCGGCTACGGCCAGCGCGACGGCTACAGCGCGCGTCGCAACGAAGGCGCTCGCGCGCCGCGTCGCGGCGACTAAGCTGCGCGGCAAGCGGCAGGCTTTTGCCGCTTCTGTTCGAGCTTCACAAAAAACCGATGCCCCCGCGCATCGGTTTTTTTTTCGTCCCGATCGCTATTTTTCACGATGTGCAACGAACTCGCGCGTCGCAAAAAATGTGCTGCGCGGCACAAAGTCGTCGATTGCGATATGAGAAAGGTCTTTTTACATTACAAAATTCACTTTATAAATCGTTGAATATTAACGATTAAAAAATCTCCACAAAGTCTGACGAGAGGGTGTTTCCGGTACGTTCATTTGCCTAGACTCTTATATAAGAGTTGAGCAAACAGAACGCGCCGACGAACGGCGCGAGAAGCATCGATCTGGAATCGTCGTTCAAACCCATCTCAAGGAGAAGCGCCATGTCGACTCGCCAGGAACAAGCGCAGCAACTTCACCAAGACTGGGAAACCAACCCGCGCTGGAAAGGTATCAAGCGCGGCTACCAGCCCGAGGACGTCGTGCGTCTGCGCGGCTCGGTGGCCGTCGAGCACACGCTGGCGCGTCGCGGCGCGGAAAAGCTGTGGGCGTCGATCAATGAAGAGCCGTTCGTCAACGCGCTCGGCGCGCTGACCGGCAATTAGGCGATGGCAGCAGGTCAAGGCCGGGCTGAAGGCGATCTATTTGTCGGGCTGGCAAGTCGCGGGCGATGCCAACGTCGCGGGCGAAATGTATCCAGACCAGTCGCTGTATCCGGCGAATTCGGTGCCGCTGGTCGTGAAGCGCATCAACAATACGCTGACGCGCGCCGATCAGATCCAGTGGTCGGAGGGCAAGAATCCGGGCGACGAAGGCTATCTCGACTACTTCGCGCCGATCGTGGCGGACGCGGAAGCCGGTTTCGGCGGCGTGCTCAACGCCTTTGAACTGATGAAGGCGATGATCGAAGCCGGCGCGGCAGGCGTGCACTTCGAGGATCAACTGGCATCGGTGAAAAAGTGCGGCCACATGGGCGGCAAGGTGCTCGTGCCGACGCGCGAAAACGTCGCCAAGCTGACGGCCGCGCGCCTGGCCGCCGACGTCTGCGGCACGCCGACGCTGGTCATCGCCCGCACGGATGCGGAAGCGACCGATCTCGTCACGTCCGACGTCGACGACAAGCCGTTCCTGACCGGCGAGCGCACCGTGGAAGGCTTCTTCCGCACCAGGCCGGGTCTGGAACAGGCGGTGTCGCGCGGCCTCGCCTACGCGCCGTACGCGGATCTGGTGTGGTGCGAGACGGGCAAGCCGGACCTCGAGTACGCGAAGAAATTCGCCGAGGCGATCCACAAGGAGTTTCCGGGCAAGATGCTGTCGTACAACTGCTCGCCGTCGTTTAACTGGAAGAAGAATCTGGACGACGCGACCATCGCCAAATTCCAGCGTGAGCTGGGCGCGATGGGCTACAAGTTCCAGTTCATCACGCTGGCCGGTTTCCATGCGCTGAACTACTCGATGTTCAACCTCGCGCACGGCTACGCCCGTTCGCAGATGAGCGCGTTCGTCGAGTTGCAGCAGGCCGAATTCGCCGCCGCCGACAAGGGCTTCACGGCGGTCAAGCATCAGCGCGAAGTATTTCGACGCGGTCACGCAGACAGTCGAGAAGGAAGCCTCGACGACCGCCCTGCACGGCTCGACGGAAGACGAGCAGTTCTTCGACCAGAAGGTGGCATAATGAGGGCGGCAATCAGGGAGAGCGGTACACGATGACCGGGATTTTCGTGTGCGTGAGCACGCGCTGCGTTTCGCTGCCGATCAACAGGCTTCCCAGCCCGCGCCGGCCGTGCGAGGCCATCAGGATGACATCGCAGCCATGCCGCTCCGCCGCGTCGATGATGCCGATATACGGCGCGGCGTCCACGCTCGTCACGCTGGCGCAGGACACGCCGGCGCTTTCCGCCGCGCGTTCGACCGCGCGCAAGTGTTCGCGGGCTTCGCGCTCGGCGCGCGCGTGGAAGTCGTCGGGCGGTTCGACGGCGACATCGGCGAAGGGAGAATACGGATATTGCGGCAGGCACGCGTAGGCGGTGATGCGCGCGCCGACGGACTGCGCCAGATCGATTGCACCGTCGATGGCCTTCTGCGAGAGATCGGAGCCGTCGGTGGGAACCAGGATGTGCTTGAACATGGCGTCCTCCTTGGAGGTCGGGGCATGAGGTTATTCTAGTAAGGATAGCGCCGCTTCACCAACCTTCTTCATCTTGCGCGTGAACTGACACTTTAGCGCAGTCGGAGACGGTCTATTTGATAGTTATCCAAATCAAATGGCGAGCTACTCTCCCCAATACCCCGCCTGATCGTACGTATGCTTCAGCAAATCCAGAAACAACCTCACCCGTAACGGCAAATGCGTAACGGCAAATGCCGTCTCTGCGGAAATACCGCATGAATGCCGATTGGCGGCGCGGCGAATGCGTCCAGCACGCTGACGAGCCGTCCCGCGCCGATATCCGCGCCGACTTCCCACCAGGATCGCCACGCCAGTCCACGCCCTTCCAGACACCACTCATGCAGCACCGCGCCGTCGGAGCATTCCATCGTGCCGGATACCTTGATCGTCACGACCTTGCCGTCCTGCTGGAACACCCAGCCGCGCTGCTGATTAGCCGATGCCCCGAGCGCCAGACAGTTGTGATGCGCCAGCGCGCCGAGATCGTCCGGCTCGCCGCGATCGGCGAGATAGTCGGGCGATGCCACGCACACGCGCCGATTCTCCCCGAGCTTGAGCGACACCAGCGACGAATCCGGCAACTCGCCCAAACGCACCGCGCAATCGAAACCTTCGTTGACGAGATCGACCATGCGGTCGGTCAGATCGAGACTCACGATACATCCGGATGCCGCGCCGTGAACTTCGGCACCAGCGGCGCGACGTGCCGCCGCCCGAAGCCCGCCGGCGCCGACACGCGCAAATGCCCGCTCGCCTTCACGCCGCCCGCCGACACGCTCGCCTCGGCGTTCTGCATCTCGTTGATGATGCGCTGGCAGTCCTCCAGAAACGCCGAGCCTTCGAAGGTCAGCGTGATCTTGCACGTCGTGCGCACCAGCAACTTGACGCCGAGCCGCTCTTCCAGTGCATCCAGCCGCCGCCCGATGACCGCCGGCGCGATGCCCTCCGCCTGCGCCGCCGACAGGCTGCCCTTGGCCGCGACCGCGGCAAACGTCTCTATCTGCTTGAACCGATCCATGCGTTTTGCTCGTCGATGACCACCGTCGCATACAGATTAGGTATGTAAAAGTAAAAGATCAAGTGATTCGATCGCTCTTTTTCCATCACTTCGATCACGAATAGAATGCTTCTCGAGCTCTAAATGGAGCGCACGGCTATGTCGGCCATAACGACACCCGCATCCCCGATTTCGCCCCGAGCCATTCTCTTCGACGCCTACGGCACGCTGTTCGACGTGCATTCCGTCGTCGCGGCCGCCGAGCAGCTTTTCCCTGGACGCGGCGACGCGCTCTCGCAGCTCTGGCGTCGGAAGCAGATCGAATACACGCAGTTGCGCACGCTCGCCGATCCGTCGGGCGCGCATTACGCGCCGTTCTGGGACATCACCGTCGATGCGCTGCGTTACGCCGCCGCGCGCCTGCACCTCGCCGATTCGCTCACGCGCGCCGCCGAAAAGCGCCTGATGGACGAATACACCTGTCTGTCCGCCTTCCCCGATGTCGTGCCCGCGCTCAAGACTTTGCGCGAACGCTTCGACATTCCGCTCGCGATCCTCTCCAACGGCAATCCGCCGATGCTCGATATCGCCGTCAAAAGCGCCGGCATGAACGGGCTATTCGATCACGTCCTCTCCGTCGATGCCGTGCGCGCCTACAAGCCCGCAGCGGCCGCCTACGCACTCGGCACGCGGGCGTTCGGCGCAGCGCCTCGCGAGATCGTGTTCGTGTCGTCGAACGGCTGGAATATCGCGGGCGCGGCGTGGTTCGGCTACGCGACGTTCTGGATCAATCGCGGCGGCGCGCCCGTCGAGGAACTGGGCGTCGCGCCGCGCGGCATCGGCGGCGGCATGGCGGAACTCGTCGCTTTCATCGAGCGCGGCGCGCCTTAAAAAAACCCACGCAGCACAGAGCAGCACCACAAGCACAACCGTCTGACCGACCAAGGAGAACCGCATGACGCAATCGATCACCCTTCCGAAGGGCATGGACATCACCGCAGCCATTCAGCCCGGCTTCGACGCGATTCTGACGCCCGATGCGCTCGCGTTCGTCGCGACGCTGCATCGTCAGTTCGAGCCGCGTCGCCAGCAACTGCTCGCGGCGCGCGTCGAGCGCACGAAGCGTCTGGACGCCGGCGAGCGTCCGAACTTTCTGGAAGCGACCAAATCGATCCGCGAAGGCGACTGGAAAGTCGCGCCGCTGCCCGCCGATCTGCAATGCCGTCGCGTCGAAATCACCGGTCCGGTCGAGCGCAAGATGATCATCAACGCGCTCAATTCCGGCGCGGATTCGTACATGACCGACTTCGAGGATTCGAACGCGCCGAACTGGGACAACCAGATCACCGGCCAGATCAACCTCATGGACGCGGTGCGCCGCACGATCTCGCTGGAACAGAACGGCAAGTCGTACGCGCTCAACGACAAGACCGCGACGCTGATCGTGCGTCCGCGCGGCTGGCATCTCGATGAAAAGCACGTGAGCGTCGATGGCCAGCGCGTATCGGGCGGCATCTTCGATTTCGCGCTTTATCTCTTCCACAACGCGAAGGAGTTGATCGCGCGCGGCAGCGGTCCGTACTTCTATCTGCCGAAGATGGAAAGCCATCTCGAAGCGCGTCTGTGGAACGATATTTTCGTCGCGGCGCAGGAAGGTCTCGGCATTCCGCGCGGCACGATCCGCGCGACCGTGCTGGTCGAAACGATTCTCGCCGCCTTCGAAATGGACGAGATTCTCTACGAACTGCGCGAACACAGTTCCGGTCTGAACGCGGGCCGCTGGGACTACATCTTCTCGGCGATCAAGAAGTTCAAGAGCGATCCGGACTTCTGCCTCGCCGACCGTTCGCAGATCACGATGACCGTGCCGTTCATGCGCGCCTATGCGCTCGAACTGCTCAAGACCTGCCACAAGCGCAATGCGCCGGCGATCGGCGGCATGTCCGCGCTGATTCCGATCAAGAGCAATCCGACCGCGAACGACCGCGCGATGGCGGGCGTGCGTTCCGACAAGGCGCGCGATGCCACCGACGGTTACGACGGCGGCTGGGTCGCGCATCCGGGTCTCGTGCCGATCGCGATGGAAGAGTTCGTGAAAGTGCTCGGCGACCGCCCGAACCAGATCGGCAAGCAGCGCGCGGACGTGCAGATCGCGACGAGCGACCTGCTCGACTTCCGTCCCGAAGCGCCGATCACCGAAGCCGGTTTGCGCAACAACGTCAATGTCGGCATCCACTATCTCGGTTCGTGGCTGGCGGGCAATGGCTGCGTGCCGATCCACAATCTGATGGAAGATGCCGCGACCGCCGAAATCTCGCGCTCGCAAGTGTGGCAATGGATCCGCTCGCCAAAGGGCAAGCTCGACGACGGCCGCAAGGTCACGGCATCGATGGTGCGCGATATCACCATCGATGAACTGGAGAAGGTGAAGCTTTCCGTCGGCGGCACGGCGGCGAATCTGAAGCCTTACGAGCGCGCCGCGAAAATCTTCGAGCAGATGTCGACCTCGGAGCAATTCACCGAGTTTCTGACGCTGCCGCTCTACGAGGAAATTTGAGCATAGTGTGAGGGAATCGCGAGGAACAAAAAACGGCCTGCGGGCCGTTTTTTGTATTGATGCGTCGCGCGCTGGGACTGGCGCATGCGGTGTGCTACAGTCCGCATCGTCTTTTTCAACGAATCAACCGTGGAGCGCACTGCAGCGTGCGAACGACAGCATGAGCAATATCGAGCTCGATATCGAATGGACCGAAGCGGCCTCGCGCAAAATCGAAAAAATCATGCCGCGCGGCGCGAACAAGGACGCCTATCTGGCGCTGCCGCCGATCGAATGTCTGCCGATGGAAGGCGACGTGCTCTTTCTCGGACCGGCGGGCAAGCAACAACCGTTTATCGTGGCCGAGCGTCAGTATCATCATGAAGGCGACGCCGACTGGACCATCATCCTGATCCTCGACGTGCCGCACGACACGCACTGACGCCCTTTCCGCGCGTCAGAGCAGCTTGCTCGCGACGCGCACTTCGCCGTGCTCGCACAGCTCCGGCGATTTCGCCCGAAACGCCTGGATGTGCGCCGACTTGCCGTGCGCATCCAGCGCGTCCTTGCTTTCCCAGCGCTCGACGAAGATAAAGCGGCGCGGCTCCTCGATATCCCGATGCAGGTCGTACTGAAGCGCGCCGCGTTCCTGGCGCGTGGGTCCGACGTTCGCTTCCAGCACCTGGCGCAGTTCCTCTTCCTTGCCAGGCTTTGCCATGAAAATAGCGACGACGGCGACTTCCGACATGGTGTGCTCCTTTTGATCGTTCGTGATGGAAGCGCACAGCATACCCGCGCGCAATCCACCCTGCCGATGCGAGCACATCACGACAACGTTTGCCCGGTGCGCAAGAAAAAACCCGCGTCTCAATGGAAACGCGGGTAAAAACCGTCGCCCTACGAGGATAGGAGACAGGGCCACCGGGGTTCGCGACCGAGTCGCATCGCGAACCGAAATAGGTTTTCTGACTGCAAAGGCAGGCGCGTCTGAAGCCGGTATCAGATCGAATCGGACCGGCGTTTTTCGCGTTTCGTGCCAATGATGCAAATGTACTGTCCGACCGGTCGTTTCTTATAAGCTTTTGCGCACATTTCCCGATAGAAAGAATTGTCTGCGCAATTCGCGCGCGAGCGTCGCATATGCGAGCACAGTTCCGCCAATCCGTGCAATGCCGCTACGACCCTCTCATCCGATGCGAGGAGCGTAAAAAAAGCCGCCCCGAAATCGGGGCGGCTTGTACGGCATGCGAACTACGGACGGTCAATACGCGCTACGTCAGCTGATCTGGTCGGCGAGCAAGGCCATGATCTGACGCGCCTGCTGCGAATCGTCCGGTTGACCCTTGTCGTTGACGATCGCCACGCGCGTCTGTTGTTCCGTGACCGCGCGCACATTGACCTGATACTGCTTGGCGATCATTTCCTTGCGGCCGTGGAAAACCTGGCTCCAGAAGCCCTGCTTTGCCGACGATTTGTCGTTCGGATCCACGTAACGCACGTAGTAAATGCCCTTGGCGCGGTCGCGGTCGTCCACCGTGAAGTTGGCGCGATCCAGCGCGATGCCCACGTGCAGCCACGCGCGATCGTAGGCTTCGGGCAGCGTCATCTGCGAGGTCTGGGCCTCGGGCACCTTCTCGTTGCGAATCGAGCTATTGGCGAAATTCGCGACGTTCTGCGCCGCCACCGATGCCGCCGCCGCGTTCGCGCCGCTCGCACCTTGCGGGCTGCCCGCGCCGTTCGCGGAAATGGCCGTGGCCGCTTGCGGGCCGCCATCGGCCATGGCCAGCGACGACATCAGACGGCGCAGGTATTCGTTTTCGAGCGCAGGATCGTTCGGACGCGCCTGCCACTGGCTGGTGTCATTGTTGACGCCGGTGAGCGCTTCGCGCATACCCTTCTGGCTGATGAACACGTACGTGCCGCCGATGGGCGCGGTTTCGAGACGCGTGCGGTACTTGTTGCGCTCGGCTGTCACATACGAATTGCCGGTGGCCTTCGCGAGCGTGTCGCGAATCAGGCCGTCGGAAATTTGCGGATGGGTTTCGTTCCAGTCCGTTTCCATCACGTTCTTGTCGCGCGAATCGACGACCAGCAGGAAGCCTTGCTCCTGCCAGAAACGGCGCACTTGCGGCCACACCTGATCCGGCGTTTTGCCGTCGATCACGAGCCAGCGCTCCGCGCCGTCGCGCTGAATGTGCATGCCCGATACGGGCGGCACCACGGTCGGGAGATCGGGCGCGGCCTTTTGCACCTGCTGCAGACCGGAAAGCGTGGCTTGCCCGCTTTGCGGCGCGAGCGAACGCTGATCCGACGCTTCATCGAGGAAATTGGGCGGAACCGCGAGAGACGCCTCTTTCGCGCGCCCGTCGCTCTTGTAGTTGAAGGAGGTCGGCGAGGACGTGCCGCAACCCGCCACGATTCCAGCCACCGCCATCACTGCGGCCAACTGCCTGGTCACACGAAAATCTGTCATTTGGAGAAGTCCTTCCGCTACGCCACGGCGGTTCTTCCGTGGATCGACCCGGCATTTTACCGGTCCGCGCGAGCGCCGTGCAAAAACAGGCGAATTGCGGCCCGATCGCGTGCCTGTTTGCCATCCGTGATTCGATGCGTTTCGTTGCCGCTGCGACCGGCATCCGACGCGTATCGAGCGCCTGCTTACTCGCTCCACCATCTCATTAAATGCGCATCGCGCAGAAATGACAATTTGTGACACAAACGAAAAACCGCAATTCGCGATTTACGTTTTTGTAATGCCTTGTTTTTACGGGTGTTTTGTCGTCGCCGCAGGTCGAAATCAGCGCTATTACCCTTCCCGCCGCCGTATTGCGGCGCGACCGCTGACTCCTTAAATTCGCATCTCATAAATAAGACGAATCTCAATGCGGAGCAGAACGACGATGTGCACCCTAAGAATTCCTAATCGCTTTATTACGATTGCCGTCGTCACGACGATCTGAGCCGTCCTTGCCACCGCACCGTGCCACGCGCAACTCGGCACCAACATCGGCGCCGCCGATGCCTCCGATGGCGCGGTCGTGCATCAGGCGGGCGGCGGACTCGTCGACTATCGCGAAACCACCGACGCGCACGGCATCGTCGTGCGGCAATACGTCGATTCGAGCGGCGCGGTCTACGCGATCTCGTGGCACGGCCCGGCGATGCCCAACGTGCAGGCGCTGCTCGGCGCGTATTTCGAGCGCTTCCGCAGCGGCGCGAGCGCGACCGTCGGCGATGCCGGATTGCATGCGTCACGCGTCGCGGATGGCGATCTGGTCGTCGAGAATCGCGTCAGGCTGCGCCAGTTCAGCGGACGCGCGTGGCTAGCGAGCGCGTTGCCGGCGGGCGTGTCGTCGTCGGATATCGAGTGACGGAGGCGGACATGACGATACGCATCCTCACGACGCTCGCGCTCGCCTTTTCACTGACCGCGCTGACTGCATGCGGCGGCGGCGGTTCCAGTGCCACGACTACACCGGCCGCCGCCAGCGCACCGGCCACCGCCAGCGCGCCCGCAACTGCAAGCGCCGCCGCGCCGGCCAGCGCGGCATCGGGCGCGAGCAGCACGACCAGCAACGCCGTGCCGCAATCCACGACACCCAACGTGCAGAACGTCCAGGTGACGAGCACGCCCACCGGCACGCGAAACATGCTGCAAACCAGTGTGACGATCTGCGTCCCCGGTACGAGCACCTGTCAGACCATCGACCGCATTCAGGTCGATACCGGCTCGCAGGGCTTGCGCATCGTGGCATCGGGGCTCGATGCATCGATCGCGCTGCCGCTGTTGCAGTCGGGCAGCAATGCCGTCGTCGGCGAATGCGCGGTGTTCGGCACGGGATACACGTGGGGCGCGGTACGTCAGGCCGATGTGCGGATGGCCGGCCAAGTCGCCGCATCGACCTCGATCCAGTTGATCGCGGACACCGCGACCGGCTCCGCGCCGACCGATTGCAGCCAGTCCGGCCTGCTGATGCTCACGGCCAGCAGCCTGCGCGGCAACGGCATTCTCGGCGTCGGACCGTTCACGGCGGATTGCGGCGCGGGCTGCGCGACCTCGGCGATGCCGCGCTGGTACTACACCTGCACCGGCGGCACTTGCGTGAACGGAACGCTTGCCGTCGCGCAGCAGGTGACCAATCCGATCGCGAATTTTCCGGCCGACAACAACGGCGTGCTGATCGAATTGCCCGCGATCGCAGCGACGGGCGCGTCGTCGGTGACGGGAACGATGACCTTCGGCATCGGCTCGCAGGCGAACAACCTGCTCGGCGCGGCGACAGTGCTCAAATCCAATTCCTTGACGGGCTATGTCTCGACGAATTTCTCCGGCAGCAATTACGGATCGAGCTTTATCGACAGCGGATCGAACGGCCTGTTCTTCCCGTCTACGACACTCGCCAAATGCGGCGCCTGGTACTGCCTCGCCACGCCGCAGACGCTGAGCGCGACGATCAACTCGAGCAGCGGCGCATCGTCGGCGGTGAGCTTCGATGTCGGCCAGTCGACTTCGCTGATCGCGAGCGGCAACTATGCGTTCAACAATCTCGCGGGCGCGGCGAGCGGCTTCTTCGACTGGGGCTTGCCGTTTTTCTACGGACGCCGCGTGTTCACCGCGCTCGAAGGCCGCATGACGCCAGCCGGCACGGGACCGTTCTACGCGTTCTAAAGCGCGCGCCGAATGCAAAAAAGCCGTCTCGCAAGACGGCTTTTTCACGCACACGACGACGTTGAATTACTGTCCCGCCGCCTTGCTCTCTTCGTCGAAGATCTTCTGCGCCAGATGGAACGCGGAATTCGCCGCCGGCACGCCGCAATACACCGCCGTTTGCAGCAGCACTTCCTTGATCTGATCCTGCGTCACGCCGTTGTTCTTCGCGGCGCGCAGATGCAAGGCCAGCTCCTCGCTGCGATTGAGCGCAACCATCATCGCGATCGTGATGAGGCTGCGCGTGTGGCGCGGCAGGCCGTCGCGCGTCCAGATTTCGCTCCATGCATAGCGCGTGATGAAGTTCTGAAATTCGCTCGTCAGATCGGTGCGATTCGCGAGCGACCGGTCGACGTGCGCGTCGGACAGCACCGCGCGACGCACCTTCATGCCGGCTTCGTAACGTTCGTCATCGGTCATGCTTGTTCTCCGAGAAAGTCGAGCACGGCGCGCGTGTAGTCGTCGCGCTTCTCGATGTTCGACAGATGCGCCGCGTCCAGTTCGACGTAGCGCGCGCCTTCGATATACCCCGCCAGTTCGCGGCCCTGTTCCGCTGTCGTCGACAGATCGTGCGTGCCGGCGATCACCAGCACGGGCAACTTGATGGTTTTCGCTTCGCCGCGCAGATCGGCATCGCGGATCGCCTCGCAGTTCGATGCGTAACCGTCGCCCGTCGTGTGTCGAAACACGTCGCGGATGTTGGCCAGCGCCAGCGGCTCGCGCTCGATAAACGGCGCGGTAAACCAGCGCGCGATCACGGCGTCGGTCAGCGCGGCCATGCCGCCCGGCTCGCGCGCTTTCGCTGCACGCGGCGTCCACATGGCGTCCGAGCCGATCAGCGCGGCGGTGTTCGACAGCACCACGCGCGCAAACCGTTGCGGATGACGCGCGGCCAGCCCGATGCCCGTCAGCCCGCCCATCGACAGGCCGCAATAATTCGCCCGTTCGATGCCGAGATGATCCATCAGCCCGATCACGTCGCCGATCAGCTGATCGATCGTGTACGGGCCTTGCGGCGCATCGGAATGGCCGTGGCCGCGCGTGTCGTAACGCAGGACGCGGTACTGTTTAGCGAACGCCTCGACGTTCGGCGACCACATGGACACATCGGCGCCGAGCGAATTCGACAGCACGAGCCACGGGGCGCGCTCGCCCGCCGTGGCATCGACGCGATAGATAATGAATCCGGGTTCCGTTGACTTCGGCAAGCGGCATGCTGGTCGTGCTCCTGTTTCGTTTCGTGTTCGGGTAATTCACGCTTAAGACTGATGCAGCGCGAGCGCCGCATCGACGAACGCCTGCGCCTGCCCAACGTAATTCGCCGGATCGAGCAGCGCCTTCAGTTTTTCGTTCGACAGATGACGCGTGACGGTTTCGTCGGCGGCGAGTTCGTCGTACAGCGACGTGCCGTTCCTGACCGACGCCTTCGATGCGCCTTCCACGAGCTTGTGCGCGTCGAGCCGGCCGATGGCATCGCCCAGCGCGAGCATCACCGCTTCGCCGAGCACGAGGCCGTTGGTCGCGTTCAGATTGCGCGCGAGCCGTTCGACGTTCACTTCCATGTCCGGCACGATGGCCCTGATATTCGCCAGCGCCTCGGCCGTCAGCCGCGCGAGATCCGGCAGCGCTTCCCATTCCGCCTGCCAGCCGCCGAGCGCGCGTTCGTGCTCCTGCACCATGCCCGCGAAAATCGTCGCGACCAGATTCGGCGCGCGCGTGGCGGCGGTCAGCACGGCCGCGCAGCCAACCGGATTGCGCTTGTGCGGCATCGTCGACGAACCGCCCTTGCCCGCCGCCGCCGGTTCCGCGACTTCGCCGAGTTCGGTCTGCATCATCAGCGAAATATCGCGCGCGATCTTGCCGAGCGTGCCGGTCAGCATGCCGAGAAACGCCGCCGCTTCCGCGATGCGATCGCGCTGCGTATGCCACGGCAAAGTCGGCAGATTGAGACCGAGATCGTCGGCGAGCGAATGGAACACCGGCAGCGCCTTGTCGTGCAGACTGGCGAGCGTGCCCGCCGCGCCGCCGAACTGCAGCACCATCACGCGCGCCTTCATCTCGGCCAGACGCTGACGATGCCGCGTGATCGCATCGAGCCATTGCGCGAACTTGAGGCCGAGCGTGGTCGGCAGCGCCTGCTGGAGCCAGGTCCGGCCGATCATCGGCGTGGCGCGATGCGTTTTGGCCTGCTTCGCCAGCGCGTCGGCGAGCGCGCGCAGATCGGCGTCGAGCAGATCGAAGGTCGCGCGCAGTTGCAGCACGACGCCCGTATCGATGATGTCCTGACTCGTCGCACCCCAATGCACGTACTTCGCGGCTTCCGCATCGCTCGCCTTGACGACGGCGGTCAGTTGCTTGACCAGCGGAATGGCGAGATTGCCGCCGGCCGCCGCGCCGGTCATCAGCGCGTCGGCGTCGATGCGATCGGCATTGCAGGCGGCGGCAATCGAATCGACCGCGCTCGACGGAATCACGCCGTGCAGCGCCGACGCACGCGCGAGCGCGGCTTCGACGTTGAGCATCGCCTGCACGGTCGCGCGCGGCGACCAGATCGCGTTCGCGGCGTCGGTGCCGCAAATCAGGTCGGTGAGACGTCCGGTGGCTGCGAACATGCCGTCAGACGCGCTCGATGATCATCGCGATACCCTGACCGACGCCGATGCACATCGTGCACAGCGCATAACGCCCGCCCGTGCGATGCAGTTGATAGCTCGCCGTCGTCACCAGCCGCGCACCCGACGCGCCCAGCGGATGGCCGAGCGCGATCGCGCCGCCGTTCGAATTCACGCGGGCATCGTCATCGGCGACGCCGAGCATGCGCAGCGTGGCGAGCCCTTGCGACGCGAAGGCTTCGTTCAGTTCGATCACATCCATCTGGTCGATGGTCATGCCGAGCCGCGCCAGCAGCTTCTGCGACGCCGGACCCGGCCCGATGCCCATCACGCGCGGCGGCACGCCCGCCGTCGCCACGCCGAGAATGCGCGCGCGCGGCGTAAGGCCGTTGCGCTTGGCGCTTTCTTCGTCGGCGATCAGCATCGCGACCGCGCCGTCGTTGACGCCCGATGCATTGCCCGCCGTCACCGAACAGTCCGGACGCACGACGCCCTTCAGCTTCGCGAGCGCTTCGAGACTCGTTTCACGCGGATGCTCGTCGCGATCGACGATAAGCGCATCGCCCTTTTTCTGCGGAATCGTCACCGCGACGATTTCCTGCGCCAGCGTGCCGTCCTTCTGCGCGCGCGCCGCCTTTTGCTGCGAGCGCAGCGCGAACGCGTCCTGATCTTCGCGGCTGATCTTGTAATCGTCGGCGACGTTTTCGGCGGTTTCCGGCATCGAGTCGACGCCGTACTGCTTCTTCATCAGCGGATTGACGAAGCGCCAGCCGATGGTCGTATCGTGGATCTCCGCCTGACGCGAGAACGCGCTGGTCGCCTTGCCCATCACGAACGGCGCGCGGCTCATGCTCTCGACGCCGCCCACGATCATCAGGCCAGTTTCGCCCGCCTTGATGGCGCGCGCCGCGATGCCGATCGCGTCCATGCCCGACCCGCACAGGCGATTCACCGTCGTGCCCGGCACGCCGACCGGCAAGCCAGCGAGCAGCGCCGACATGCGCGCGACATTGCGATTGTCTTCGCCCGCCTGATTGGCGCAGCCGTAGACGATTTCCTCGACGGCTTCCCAGTCGACTTCCTTGTTGCGCTCGATCAGCGCGCGCAGCGGCACCGCGCCGAGATCGTCGGCGCGCACGGACGACAGCGCGCCGCCGTAGCGGCCGATGGGCGTGCGGATCGCATCACATACGAAGGCTTCTTTCATTTCTCGTCTCTCCAGTTCTCTCAAGTGCGTCGCGGTGCGTCACTCAGGCCGCTTCGGAAATGGGCGCATATTGAAGCGGCACTTGCGCCAGCTTCTGCAATTCTTCGAACGACAATCCTTCCACCATCTCGCGCACGACGAAGCCTTCCGGCGTCACGTCGAACACGGCGAGATCGGTGTAGACGCGATCCACGCACTGCACGCCCGTCACCGGATACGAGCAATCCGCGACCAGCTTGCTTTCGCCCTGCTTCGTGAGCAGTTCCATCATCACGTAGACCTGTTTCGCGCCGATGGCCAGATCCATCGCGCCGCCGACGGCGGGAATCGCGTCGGGCGCGCCGGTGTGCCAGTTGGCGAGATCGCCCTTCGCCGACACCTGAAACGCGCCGAGCACGCAGAAGTCGAGATGGCCGCCGCGCATCATCGCGAACGAATCCGCGTGATGGAAATACGCGCCGCCGGTGAGCAAGGTCACATGCTGCTTGCCCGCGTTGATGAGCTCGTCGTCTTCCGCGCCTTTTTCCGGCGCCGGACCCATGCCGAGCAGACCGTTTTCGCTATGCAGGAAGATTTCGCGATCCGCCGCAAGATGATTGGCGACCAGCGTCGGCACGCCGATGCCGAGATTGACGTACGCGCCTTCGGGAATGTCCGCGGCCACGCGCTTGGCCATTTCGTCACGAGTGAGTTTCTTCATGGCTTTATCCCTCTTTTAAGCAGCGAGTTCGGCGGCGTGCACGGCTTGCGGCACTTCCACGACGCGCTGCACGAAAATGCCCGGTGTCACGATGTTTTCCGGATTGAGCGCGCCCAGCGGCACGACTTGCGACACCTGCACGATGGCCGTCTTCGCGGCGCTCGCCATGATCGGCCCGAAATTGCGCGCCGTCTTACGATAGACCAGATTGCCCCAGCGGTCGCCCTTGTACGCCTTCACGAGCGGGAAGTCCGCGTGCAGCGGCGACTCCAGCACGTAATGCTTGCCGTCGATCTCGCGCGTTTCCTTGCCTTCCGCGAGGCGCGTGCCGTAACCAGTGGGCGTAAAGAATCCGCCGATGCCCGCGCCCGCCGCGCGAATCCGCTCGGCCAGATTGCCCTGCGGCACGAGTTCGAGTTCGATTTCGATTTCGCCCGCGCGATACAGCGCGTCGAACACATACGAATCGGTCTGACGCGGGAACGAGCAGATGATCTTGCGCACGCGCTTGGCCTTCAGCAACGCGGCGAGGCCGGTGTCGCCGTTGCCCGCGTTGTTGTTGACGATCGTCAGATCGCGCGCGCCCTGCTCGATGAGCGCGTCGATCAGTTCCGACGGCATGCCCGCCGTGCCGAAACCGCCGATCATGATGGTCGCGCCGTCGTGGACATCGGCCACTGCCGACGCGAGCGTGTCGAAAATCTTGTTGATCATTGCCGTTCTTCCTTCGAGAGCCGCAGAGATGAGTGCTGAATCGTGCCAAGCTAGTGCTTGCATCCATTTGTTCGATATGCGAACATTGATTCGTTTAGCGAACATCGGCATGCTATTCCCGTGTTCGTTGTCGTGTCAACGAAGCGCTCGCAAATCGCGGGTTAATACGTAGTTTTGCCGTAGTTTTCGGATATCGAAGCCATGACGGAAGCCACGAACACAGACGAATCCACCCGCCCCGGCGATGCCTACGTGCAGTCCTTCGCACGCGGCCTGGCCGTGATCCGCTCCTTCGACGCCACGCGTCCCGCGCAGACGCTGACCGATGTCGCCGCCGCAACCGGCCTCACCCGCGCGGGCGCGCGCCGCATCCTGCTGACCTTGCAATCGCTCGGCTACGTCGAAGCGGACGGACGCCTGTTCCAGCTCACGCCGAAAATCCTCGACCTCGGTTTCGCCTATCTGACGTCGATGCCGTTCTGGAACCTCGCCGAACCGGTCATGGAAGACCTCGTCGCCCAAGTTCACGAAAGCTGTTCGGCGGCCGTGCTGAACGGCGCGGAAATCGTCTACGTGCTACGCGTGCCGACGCACAAGATCATCACGCAGAACCTGTCGATCGGCAGCCGTCTGCCCGCGTTCTGCACGTCGATGGGCCGCGTGCTGCTCGCCGCGCTCGACGACGATCGGCTCGACGCCGCCCTCGACGCGAGCGATCTCACCGCGCGCACGCCGCGCACCGTCGTCGACAAGTCTGCGCTCAAGGAGACGATCGCGCTGGTGCGCCGCCAGGGCTGGGCGATCGTCGATCAGGAACTGGAAGAAGGCCTGATTTCGATGTCCGCGCCGATCCGCGACCGGCAAGGACGCGTGATCGCCGCGCTGAATATCAGCGGCAATGCGCAGCGCAAGAATGCGAAGCAGATGTCGAAGGCATTTCTGGAGCCGCTGCTGGACGCCGCCCAGCGCGTGTCGGAGATGGTTGCGCGGCGCGGTTGATCGCGCCACTATGCGAATCGGCGATGGCGTTTCCGCGCACTATCTCGCCGCACGATAATGACCGACCTCGACCTCAATCTGATCCCCTTTCTCGTCGCCATCGAGGAGACGCGCAACGTCAGCCGCGCGGCGGAACGGCTCGGCGTGAGTCAGCCGCGCGTCTCGACGGCGCTCGGCAAGCTGCGCGAGTACTTCAACGATCCGCTGTTCGTGCGGACCTCGCGCGGCATGGAGCCGACGCCGCGCGCGCTCGCACTGGTGCCCGCCGCGCGCGAGGCCTTGTCGCGCATCGAACGCGGGTTGCTGGATACGCAGCATTTCGATCCGCTATCGAGCACGGACACGTTTTCCATCGCGCTGTCCGATGTCGGCGAAATCGTGTTTTTGCCGCGCCTTTTACAGGCTTTCGCGACGCAAGCGCCGCACGCGAATCTGCGTTCCGTGTTCGCTTCGCACGGCGATGTCGAGCGCGGGCTGGAGGCCGGCGAGATCGATCTGGCCGTCGGCTATTTTCCGGATCTGCGCGGCAACAATTTTTTTCAGCAGCGGCTGTTTTCGCACCGCTTCATCTGCCTGATGCGGCGCGATCATCCCTACGCCGATGCGCCGCTCACGCTCGAACGTTTCTGCGATTGCGGACACGCGGTCGTGCGCGCCGACGGACGCAGTCAGGAAGTCCTCGAAAACTTTCTCGACAAGGAACGCGTGCGGCGTCGCGCCGTGCTCGAAACGCCGCACTTCATGAGCTTGCCGTTCATTCTGTCGCGGATCGATCTGATCGCGACCGTGCCGCACGCGATCGGCTTCGCGTATGTTGCCGAGCACGCGTCGATCACGCTGGCCGAACCGCCGCTGGCGCTCCCGCGCTTCGATCTGCGGCAGCACTGGCATCGCAAGTTTCATAACGATCCGCGCACGACGTGGCTGCGCGGCGTCGTCGCCTCGCTGTTCAACGATGAACTCGACGAGTGGCCGCGCTGAGTGTTATCGACGTCCGTCGATGCTCCATGCGCCCGGTCCCGCCGCCGCGATGAACAGGAAGATGAATGACATCAACATGGCCGGTTCGCCCTGATTCATCAACGGCAACAGAAAATGTCCCTGCGGCACGTGACCGATGAAATACGCGAACGCGAGTTCGCCCGACAACACGAACGCCGCCGCACGCGTGAAGAAGCCGAGCAGCACCAGCACGCCGCCGACCAGTTCGATGACGCCCGCCGCGCCCAGCAGCGAGAACAGCGGCAAGCCGTCGAACATGGCGATATGCGGCACATGAAACAGCTTCGCCGATGCATGCGTGAGCAGCAGATACGCCGCGACGACCCGGAGAATCGCCTGCGCGTAGGACGCAAGCGCAGTCGTATTGCCGCGCGATGCGGAAAGAGAATGAGCTTGAGTGGACATTGCGAGTAACTCCTTGATTGAATGGAGTTCAGTCTATGCACACATCATCCGTCGATAAATCCGGTTAACATTAGCGTTTTGTTTCCCGTCAGGAAAGAATCGGATGGATGCGCTCACCAGTTTGCGCGTATTTCGCGAAGTCGTCGAAGCCGGCAGCTTCGTCAAGGCCGCCGAACGGCTCGATATTTCGACGGCGATGACCAGCAAGCACGTCGCCAATCTGGAGCGGCAACTCGGCGTGCGGCTGCTCAATCGCACGACGCGTCATCTGAGCCTGACCGAAGCCGCCAACGTCTATTACGAGCAGTGCAGCGAGGCGCTCGATATTTTGCAAGCGGCGGAATCCGCGGTCGGCGTGCAGACGGCGCAGCCGCAGGGCGTGCTGAAAGTCACCGCGCCCGGCTGGTTCGCAAATCGCAGCTTCGCGGATTTGCTGGTGGCTTATCAGCAGCGATATCCCGGCGTGCTGGTCGATCTGAGGCTGGAGGAACCGCTTCGTCGATCTGGTCGAGGAAGGCTACGACATGGGCATTCGCGCGACATCGGAGCCGTCGCCGTCGCTGATCGTGCGGCCGCTTTGCAAGATGCCCTTCGTGCTGGTCGGGGCGCGCGCGTATCTCGATCGCGCGGGCGATCCGCGTCATCCGGACGATATCGCCGACCATCGGCTGGTGCTGCCGACCTATACGAATATCGAAACCGTCACGCTGACCGGCCCCGATGGCGCGTTTACTGTAAAAAATCGTGCGGTGCTGAAAACCAACGATACCTCGATGGCCTTGCAACTGGTGCGCGCCGGCATGGGCCTCGCCTACTTCCCGGAATGGATCGCCGAACCCGAACTCGCGACGGGCGTGCTCGTGCGCGTGTTGCCGGCGTACACCACGTTCGCGCCGTCCGTCTACGCCGTCTATACCAGCCGAAAGTACATGACGACGAAGGTACGCACCTTTATCGACTTCCTGTCGGACTCGTTCAACAACACCCTTTCTTGATTAGGAATACTCTTATTCAAGCGAAATCTGCCGCGTGTGAAGATCGCGCCGCTCCCGGTCATCCGTCGCGCGACGTTTTGCGTCGCGTGCCGGCGGGAAAGCATCGATCCCGCTTATGGCAGAGGCCCGCATGGATTTCCCCTGGATTCCGCTACTTTTCAATCTCGCGCTGCTCGGCGTGGTGATGTTCGTTTGCCGCACGCTCAACGCGAGCCAAGGCAAACCGGTCTGGAACGGCACGCTGCTGTTCTTCATCTTTTGTTTCGTGGCGATGTGCCTCGACTTCATCCTGACGATGGTGTTCGCCTCCGCGAGCTTCCACGATCGCACGCAGTACGAGAGCGTCGCGACGCGTTCGGCGTGGAGCGAACGGTTTTTCGTCTATCTGATTCCGTGCATCGCGGCTTTGCTGCTGGCGCTGCGGTTTCGTCGCGCGCAGCAGTCGGCGCCCGATGAGGAAGAGGTTCACGCGGGCCGTGCGGCATCGCACGAAGTGGACGGCGAAGTACGGTCACTGCCGCTCTCGCCCGTTCACGAGTGAATTCGACGAGCGTGAAAGCAAAAGTCTTAGAGACAGTTCTACTTTTGGATTCGTTCTGGTATACTTTCGCTCTTTCGGGGCGTAGCGCAGCCTGGTAGCGTACCTGCATGGGGTGCAGGTGGTCGGAGGTTCAAATCCTCTCGCCCCGACCAGAATCAAGGACTTACGGTGTCATGCCGTAAGTCCTTTTTCGTTTTGTGGCTTCCGTTTTCCGCCTGAATTCGGCCGGGCGTGCCCAAATCGACGATCGACCGAGCGTTTCCCATCGTTATCCTAACTTTATCCGCCGCTTTCCTTCCCGGCACCTCGCCAATCACACGACGAATGCCGCTGTCACCACACAAAATAACACTTGTTTTTCAGTCAGTTAGCGCCTAATCTTCGAGTCATGCATCAGGATCGGCGTCTAATCGTGACGTCTCACGTTCGGCCGGAACGGATCGCCTCATGTCCAATCGATTGTCTTCGCCGCATGCGTCTTCGCCGTCCTCGTCGTTACGCGCCGTGGTCTCCGCATGGTTCGACGCGACGAGTCGCGCGCGCGTCGCGCACTTCGGTCGTATCTATCCGGGAGGAAGCCGCTATGTCTGCGTCAGCGCGCTCAGGCGCGGCGGGGCTTTCGCCTACTACTTCTTTCATCACGGCACGGGCGACTGGCGGCTTTATCCGCCGCGCGGAATCGGGCCTAGCATCGCGTACTGGTCCGTCGGATTGACGCAACCGGGCGCGCAAGCGAACTCTGGCTGAATCGCATCGCGCTCAAGCCTTCGCCGCCATCAAGGTTTCGCCCGTCATCGTTCCGTCGACGGCTCGCTGATAGACGGCAGCGACATCGGCGGCGGGAATGCCTTGCGATGCATCCTTGCCTTGCCCATCGACGTCAGCGTCTCCGATACCCAGCCCGGACTCACCACGTTCACGCGCAACTTGCCTTGAAGTTCGAGCGCGGCCGCGCGCGCGAAGCCTTCGATACCCGCATTTACGATGCTCACCGCCGCGCTGCCGATCATCGGCTGCTGCGCCAGCGTGCCGTTAGTGAGCGTGACCGAACCGCCCGCGTCGACATGGCCGATCGCGCAGCGCACGAGGTTCACCTGCCCCATCAGCTTGTTGGCGAGACTGAAGGCGAAATCGTCGCCGCCGAGCGCATCGAGCGGCGCGAACTTCGCCGTGCCGCCGACGCACACCACCGCGCCGACTGGCCCCGCGCGATCGAACATCGCCGCGATGCTCGCCTTGTCCGAGACGATCGACCGCGATATCCGAGCCCGTGCGGCTCGCCGATATGACCTCATGCGCCGGCTGAAGCAGCCGCGCGATCTCCGTGCCCAGCACACCATTCGCACCTACGAGCAGCACTCGCATATGTCCTCCAGTGAATCGACGTCGACGGGAAAACGCATGCGACTATGCTACTGCCGCCGGCCAATCCACACATCGCGCGCGCAATGGCCAATCGGCATAGGGGCGGCCAGCTTGCTGGCCGCCCCTATGCCGATTACGCGTACACCCAGGGTCGCGCCACGCGATCCTTCTTTTGATAATCGACGATACTCACCTCGCGCGCAACCGCGAGATCGACATCGTCCTGTCCGTTGAGCAACGCGACGCGCTGCGACTCCGGCAAGCTGAACGCGATCGGATCGAGTCCCGGTACTCGAATCAGGCACGCGTTCAGATCGACGGTCAGCTCCGCGCCGCTCGCGGCAATCAGCATGATCGTCGCGATCACATCGGCTGCGAGGCGAATCGGCAACACGCCGTTCTGGAAGCAATTGCTGTAGAAGATATCGCCGTAGCTCGACGCGATCACGCAGCGAATGCCGAACTCGTCGAGCGCCCAGACCGCCATCTCGCGCGAACTGCCGCAACCGAAATTCGCGCCCGTCAGCAGAATCTTCGCGTCGCGAAATGGTGCCTGATTCAGCACGAAATCAGGATTCTCGCTCCCATCCGGACGATACCGCAGCGTCTCGAACGCCCACGGCTGAAACTGCCCGCGCACGAGTTGCGAAATGCGCTCGATACGCACGATCAGATCCGTGTCGATATCGTCACGCGCGATAACGGCCGCGTGTCCCGTGCAAACGTCGAACGCTTTCATGCGGCCCCCCGGATGTCGCCTGCCAATGCCGATGCCGCCGCCGTCGCCGGACTGGCGAGATGCGTCATCACGCCCGGACCCTGACGCCCGACGAAGTTGCGGTTCGATGTCGATACGCAGCGCTCGCCGCTCGCGCCGATATCGCCGTTCGCGCCGACGCACATCGAGCAGCCCGGCTGGCGCCATTGAAAACCCGCATCGCGGAAAATCTGATCGAGGCCTTCGCGTTCGGCCTGTTCGCGCACCGGCTGCGAACCCGGCACGACCCACGCATTCACATGACGCGCGACCTTTCCGCCACGCACGACGGCCGCCGCCGCGCGCAGATCGGAGATGCGGCTGTTCGCGCACGAGCCGATAAACACGCGATCGATCTTCGTGCCTTCGAGCTTCTGCAAAGGCTTTAGATGCATATAGTCGAGCGCCGCTTCCGATTGCGCGCGCCGCTGCGCATTGCGTTCGGCGGCGGGATCGGGCACCACGCCGTCGATGCCGACCACTTGCTCCGGCGTCGTGCCCCAGGTGATCTGCGCATCGACGCCGTCGATATCCACGGTGAGGTCGCAATCGAACACGGCGTCGGCATCGCTTGCGAGCGCGCGCCATGCGGTCACGGCATCGTCGAACGCGGGGCCTTGCGGTGCGAAAGGACGATCGCGCAGATAGTCGAAGGTGACGTCGTCCGGTGCGACCATGCCGAGCCGCGCACCCATTTCGATCGCTAGATTGCACAGCGTCATGCGCGCTTCCATGTCCAGCGCGCGCACCGCGTCGCCGGCGAATTCGAGCGCGTGACCCGCCGCGCCCGCCACGCCCAACTGACCGATCACATGCAGGATGATGTCCTTCGCCATCGCGCGACGCGCGGGCAGGCCGCGCAACGTGACGCGCATTTTGAGCGGCTTGCGCTGGCGCAGCGTCTGGCTCGCCAGCACCTGAACCTGTTCCGACAGACCGATGCCCCAGCCCATTGCGCCAAATGCGCCGTGCGTGCAAGTGTGGCTATCGACGCAGACGAGCGTCGTGCCCGGCAGCGTCAAGCCCTGTTCCGGCGCGATCACATGCACGATGCCCTGACGCGCGTCGTCGAGATCGAAGCGCTCGATATTCAGCCGCTGCGTCTGCTCGCGAAACGCATCGACCAGTTCGGTGGCCCACGGCGCATCGCCGCCGCACCGCCCCGGCACGCTGGAGATGACGTGATCGGGCGTCGCAAACGTAAGCGATGCATCGCGCACGCCGAGGCCGCGCCGCTCCAGCGCGCGAATTGCCTCGACGGCCGTCAGCTCGTGCAGCAGATGGCGGTCGATATGCAGCACCGTCGTGCCATCGCTCAGTTCTTCGACGACGTGCGCGTTCCATATCTTGTCGAACATCGTTTGCGCACTCATTCGTCATCTTTATTAGTTATGTGGGATGTCATCGTTGTTTCCTCCTTCGATACTTTTAACTCAAGGGCGCACCCAGGCCCGCCAGCGCGGGCAGTTGCAAAATCAGATCGGCGGAATGCCAGAGATGGCGCTTCATTGCCTGATACGCCATGTCGGGATTGCCCGCGAGAATGCCGGCGGCGATGTCCTCATGCTCGGCGAGCGCGTTCTTCATCATCTGCGCGCTGCCGATCTGCTGACGCAACTGGATCATGAATACCGGCAACTGGTACTTGTCGATCAGTTCGCCGAGCTGCGGATTCCCGCACATGCGCACGATTTCCTGGTGAAACGCGCGATTGTCGATGATGAAGCGCTGGAAGTCCGGCCGCTCGTTGTGCACGCGTCCCTGGTCCCTGTTCGAGCACCGCGATAAGCCGCGCGCGGTTATCGCCGATCTCGATGTTCTGCGCCGCCGTGCGCGCCGCATAGCCTTCGAGCGCCTCGCGAATCTGATAGACGTGCGCGACTTCCGCCGTCGACAGACTGCGCACGACCGCGCCGCGATTTGGCACATCGACGAGGCCATCGGCTTCGAGACGCCGGAACGCCTCGCGCAACGAACCGCGGCTGATGCCGAGCTGCTCGACGAGATCGCGCGAAATCAGCCGCTGCCCCGGCGCCAGACGGCCTTCGAGGATGCGGCTTTTCAGCTCCGACGCGATGCGCTCGACGGTCTCGCCGGAGCGGCCCGCGCTTTCGATATCGCCGTCGCTGTCGGCGGTTGAAGGGATATGATGGAAGTCCATGAGCGCATTGTGGATCACTTTCCGTTGACGCGCCAGATTTTTTGACATTTTTTCCAACAAAAGTGTTGGACACTTTTGATCATTACATTCCAAAAATCAGGAGACATGCATGACGCTTTCCATGCGCTTGGGCGCGCTCGCGCTTTCGTTGACGGGGTTGGCTTTCGCGGCCGGCGCGCACGACGTGGTCCGTATCGGCGGAATGAGCAACTACGGCCCCGTGCTGCCGGTGATGGCCGCGCAGGAATTGAAGCTGTTCGACAAGGTCGGCGTGAAGACGCAGTTCACCGGATTTCCCGGCGGCGCGGCGTGCATGGAAGCGCTCGCGGCCAATGAAGTCGATATCGTCAACTTCTTTCCGCCGGGCCTCGCGCTCGCCAAGCGTCGCGGCGTGAAGGCGACTATCGTCGGCGCGGATTCGCTGACGCCGCGCGGCTGGGACGTCATCGTCAAGAAGGATTCGCCGCTCAAGTCGGTGAAGGATCTCGCGGGCAAGAAGGTCGGCATCTCGGCGACCGGATCGACGACCGACTTCTTCGGCTTGTGGGCCGCGAACGAGGCGGGCGGTCCGGTCAATCGCATTCCGGTCGGCGGTCCGGGCATGGTGCCGAATCTGCTGTCGGGGAACGTCGATGCGATCGTCGCGTATCCGCCGCTCAGCTACAAGATGCTGAGCGCGGGCACGGGCCGCAGCCTCGTCGACTTTGGCAAGTCGATGCCCGCCAACGTGCCCGACGTGTGGATGGCCTCCGACGACATCATCGCGAAGAATCCGGATGGCGTGAGGAAGACGCTGGTCGCCTTGTATAGCGCGGTCGTCTATATGCAGGTGCATCCCGAGTGGTCGATTTCGTTCATCCAGAAGCAGACCAGTCTGCCGCCGGAAATCGCCAAGCAGGAATACGAGAACACGATCAAGGGCCTCTCGCCCGATGGTTCGATCAAGGCCGAATTGGTCGAGGAATCGCTCAAGCTCGCGAAGCTCGCCGGCATGAACGACACGCCGCCCGCGAAGGACCTGTTCACGACGCGCTTCGTGCCCGTCAAGGCGGTGACGCCGTGAACCCGTGGGCACGGCGCTTCATCCAGGCGGCGATCATCGCGGGGTTCTTTCTCGCGTGGCATCTGATCGTCGCGAGCCATCTCGTCGATCCGATGCTGCTGCCGCCGCCCGCCGATGTCTTCGCTCGCATGTTCGCGCTGCTCGGCGATGCCCGTTCGCTGCATCACCTGGGCGTGACCCTCGGCGAAGTCACGCTCGCCGTGGTGCTGGTCACGCCGATCGGCATCGCGCTGGGTCTGTTCCTCGGCGAGAACGCGTATTGGGGCGCGGCCTTCCGGCCGCTGTTCTATTTCATGTCGAGCGTGCCGAAGTCGGTGTTCCTGCCGGTCTTCATTCTCGCGCTCGGCATGGGCTTCTCGCAGAAGGTCGCGTTCGGCATGTTTCAGGCGATCTTCGTGCTGGTGGTCGCGGCGATCGCGGCGGCGCAGAGCGTGCCGGTCGATTACGTGCGCACCGCGCGTTCGTTCGGCGCGACGCGCGCGCAGATCTATCGCCATGTGTATCTGCCCGCGATGCTGTCCGTGATTCTCGAAGGCCTGCGTCTCGGCATGATCTTCAATATCACCGGCGTGCTGTTCGCGGAGATGTACGTGTCGCGTGCGGGGCTCGGTTATCCGATCGCCAACTGGGGCATGAATTTCGACATCGTGAGTCTTCTGGCGGGCATCGTGCTCGCGAGTCTCGTGTCGATAATGGTGAATGAAGCGCTGCGCTGGTACGAGTACCGCGTCGGCGCATGGCGCGGCTGATATTCAAGCGCGCGAATCTGGACATATCGAATGAATACACCGAACGCAATCACACGCAACGAGACCGCCGCGCTGCATATCGACGGCGTATCGCAAACTTATCAGTCGAAGAGCGGGCCGGTGCACGCGCTCGACGACGTGTCGTTCAGCATCGACAACGGCAAGTTCATCGGGCTGGTCGGACCCAGCGGCTGCGGCAAGTCCTCGCTTTTGATGATGATGGCGGGGCTGCTCGCGCCGAGCGCGGGTTGCATCCGCGTGGGCGAGCGGCGCATCACGCAGCCGGAGCCGGAAGAGATCGGCGTCGTGTTTCAGGAGTCGAGCCTGTTGCCGTGGAAAACCGCGCTGGAAAACGTGGAGTTTCCGCTGGAATTGCGCGGCATCGATGCCGCCACGCGCCGTCCGCTCGCACGCGACATGCTTACGCGCGTCGGCCTGAAAGACTTCTTCGATCGACGTCCGCACGAATTGTCGGGGGGCATGAAGCAGCGCGTCGCGATTGCGCGCGGCTTTTGCCAGAACCCGCGCGTATTGCTGATGGACGAACCGTTCGCCGCGCTCGACGAACAGACGCGCCTCTCGCTCGGCGACGAACTGCTCGCGATCTGGGAAAAGCATCGCAAGACCGTGGTGTTCGTCACGCACAGCCTGACCGAAGCCGTGTATCTCTGCGATGAAGTCGTCGTGATGGCCGCGCGTCCGGGGCGCATCATCAAGCGCATTGCGATCGACTTGCCGCGTCCGCGCACCTTCAAGACGATGGCGACTGCGCGCTTCGGCGAACTGCGCGACGAGATCTGGGAACTGATCCGCACGGTGGAGCACGCATGATTTCGCAGCCTCTACCTCGCACGAAGGATGCGCCCGCCGAAGCGCAGGACGTAAGCGCGCCGCGTCGTCCGATGCTGACGCCGTCCGCGTAGCGTCTCGCGTGCATCGTCGTGCTGCTGCTGTTCTGGGAACTCGCGCCGCGTCTGGGCTGGGTGCCGGAAGTGATGCTCGCGCCGCTGTCGTCGACGCTGTCGGCGGGCTTTTCCAACGGCTCGATGTTCGCGATGAACCTCGGCTCGGCGGTCGGCGGAATGGCGACGGGCGTAGTGGGTGGTTTCCGGGTCGGGGGGCGCTGCTGGCGCGTGTATCCATCCGCAGCTGCCGTAGAGGGGACAGAGCGGGGTGGGTGGGGGGGGGGGGGGGGGGGGGTGGGGAGGGGGGGGGGGGGGGGGGGGGTGGGGGGCACTGGCTGCGTGCGCTCAAGTGCCTGGCATTGGCTTTTCTCGTCAACACACAGTACCAGGGCGTTGGTGGGCGGACTCAGAT
>NZ_LFJJ01000224.1 GCF_001189365.1 Candidatus Burkholderia verschuerenii
TTCTTTAAGCGTATCAAGCATTTTCGTCGCGTCGCCACTCGATATGACAAACTCGCCCACAGCTACCTCACCTTTGTCTCCATCGTGTCTGCCTTCGGGCCGCTCTTAAATGTAAACAGGACCTAGCGTTCCACGCACCGTCAGGAGAGTTCTCAATGGCTAAGTCCGCAAAGCGCGTTGCCGTAACCGGCGCCGCAGGTCAAATCGGCTACTCGCTGCTGTTCCGTATCGCCAATGGCGATCTGCTGCTCGGCAAAGACCAGCCCGTGATCCTTCAATTGCTCGACCTGCCGCAAGCGCAAGGCGCGCTCAAGGGCGTCGTGATGGAACTGGAAGACTGCGCATTCCCGCTGCTGGAAAGCGTCGTCGTGACGGACGATCCGCGCGTCGCGTTCAAGGATGCCGACGTCGCGCTGCTGGTCGGCGCCCGTCCGCGTTCGAAGGGCATGGAGCGTAAGGACCTGCTGTCGGCCAACGCCGAAATCTTCACGGTTCAGGGCAAGGCGCTGAACGACGTGGCGAGCCGCGACGTCAAGGTGCTGGTGGTCGGCAACCCGGCCAACACGAACGCCTACATCGCGATGAAGTCGGCGCCGGATCTGCCGAAGAAGAACTTCACCGCCATGCTGCGTCTGGACCACAACCGCGCGCTGTCGCAACTGGCCGCCAAGTCGGGCAAGCCGGTCGCGTCGATCGAAAAGCTCGCCGTGTGGGGCAATCACTCGCCGACCATGTACCCGGACTTCCGTTTCGCGACGGCCGGCGGCGAGAACCTGACCAAGCTCATCAACGACGACGAGTGGAACCGCAACACGTTCATCCCGACGGTCGGCAAGCGCGGCGCGGCGATCATCGAAGCGCGCGGCCTGTCGTCGGCGGCATCGGCGGCGAACGCTGCGATCGACCACGTGCGTGACTGGGTGCTCGGCACGAACGGCAAGTGGGTCACGATGGGCATTCCGTCGGATGGCTCGTACGGCATTCCGGAAGACATCCTCTACGGCGTGCCCGTGACGTGCGAAAACGGCGAGTACAAGCGCGTCGAAGGCCTGGAAATCGACGCGTTCTCGCGCGAAAAGATGGACGGCACGCTGAACGAACTGCTCGAAGAGCGCGACGGCGTTGCGCATCTGCTGGGCAAGTAAGCATCGCACATCATCGCGATATCGCGCGGAGAGCCAGCGGGCTTTCCGCCTGATTCGAGCGCGCTTGAACATACTTCGAGCGCGTTCGAATCAGAAGCATTGAGCAAGACCGACTTTCCATCCCCAAAATCGGATCCGACGCCGACGATGCCTGCCCTCACTCCCGCCGAAGTGCTGTTTGACGGCGAAGCTCAGCCCGCCGTGCTGCCGCCCTGCGATCACTACGCGGGCAGCGAAAAGCTCATCCGGAAATCGCTGGCGTTGCAGGCGCAACTCGGGCCGGTATTCGATATCACGCTGGACTGCGAAGACGGCGCGCAAGTGGGCCGCGAAGTCGAACACGCGGAAATGGTCGCGTCGTTCGTGGGCGGCGAGGAAGACCGCTTCGGGCGCGTGGGCGTGCGCATCCACGACTTCGCGCATCGCGCGTGGCGCGACGACGTGCGCATCATCCTGCGTCAGGCGAAAAAACCGCCCGCCTTCGTCATGCTGCCGAAAATCCGCAGCGTCTTCGATGCCGCCGAGATAATCGCTTTCATCGAGTCATCGCGCGCGGAGTACGGCATCGCGCAAGCCATTCCCTGCCATCTGCTGATCAAAACTCACGGCGCGCTCGCCGATGCATTCGAACTCGCCGCGTTGCCGGGCGTCGAATCGCTGAGTTTCGGGCTGATGGACTTCGTTTCCGCGCACAACGGCGCCATCCCCGATTCCGCGATGCGCTCGCCCGGCCAGTTCGATCATCCGCTGGTGCGGCGCGCGAAGCTGGAGATCGCGGCCGCGTGTCACGCGCACGGTAAAGTGCCATCGCACAACGTATCGACGGAAGTGCGCGAGATGAGCGTCGTCGCGAGCGATGCCGCACGCGCCCGCAACGAGTTCGGCTACACGCGGATGTGGAGCATCCATCCGGAGCAGATCAAGCCGATCACCGCGGCCTTCACGCCGCGCGACGAAGAAATCGCGCTCGCCGCCGAGATTCTGCTGGCGGCGCAACGCGCGGACTGGGGCCCGACGCGCCACGGCGACACGCTGCACGATCGCGCGAGTTATCGCTATTACTGGTCGGTTCTGCGCCGCGCGCAGGCAACCGGCCACGCGATGCCCGACGAATGCGCCGCATGGTTCGCCGCGTGAGCTGATCAAAACGCATTGGAAGAAGCACGAAAAGTAACGCCGCATCACGAGCACTGACCAGGAGACTCGAGAGTATGAGCGATACCGCATCGACCGAAGCACCCGCCACCGGCGGTTTCAAACCGAAGAAATCCGTCGCGCTGTCGGGCGTGACGGCGGGCAATACCGCGCTGTGCACCGTCGGCAAGACCGGCAACGATTTGCACTATCGCGGCTACGACATTCTCGATATCGCGACGACTTCCGAGTTCGAGGAAATCGTTTATTTGCTGGTGCACGGCAAGCTGCCGACCGTCGCCGAACTGAAAGCGTACAAGACCAAACTGAAAGCGATGCGCGGCCTGCCCGCGAATCTCAAAGCCGCGCTGGAATGGATTCCGGCTTCCGCGCATCCGATGGACGTGATGCGCACCGGCGTCTCCGTGCTCGGCACGATCCTGCCGGAGAAGGACGATCACAACGTCCCCGGCGCCAAAGATATCGCCGACAAGCTGATGGCTTCGCTCGGCTCGATGCTGCTCTACTGGTATCACTACTCGCACAACGGCAAGCGCATCGAAGTCGAAACCGATGACGACTCGATTGGCGGCCACTTTCTGCATCTGCTGCATGGCGTGGAACCGTCGAAGTCGTGGGTCGACGCGATGCACGTTTCGCTCAACCTCTACGCCGAACACGAGTTCAACGCATCGACCTTCACGGCGCGCGTGATCGCGGGCACGGGTTCGGACATGTTCTCGGCCATCGCGGGCGGCATCGGCGCATTGCGCGGCCCGAAGCACGGCGGCGCGAACGAAGTCGCGTTCGAAATTCAATCGCGTTATCTCAATGCCGACGAAGCCGAAGCCGACATCAAGCAGCGCGTCGAGAAGAAGGAAGTCGTGATCGGCTTCGGCCATCCGGTCTATACGATCTCCGATCCGCGCAACAAGGTGATCAAGGACGTCGCGAAAAAGCTGTCGAAGGAAGCCGGCGACAACAAGCTGTTCGATATCGCCGAGCGCCTCGAATCGGTCATGTGGGATGCGAAGAAAATGTTCCCGAATCTCGACTGGTTCAGCGCCGTGTCGTATCACATGATGGGCGTGCCGACCGCGATGTTCACGCCGCTGTTCGTGATCTCGCGCACGGCGGGCTGGAGCGCGCACATCATCGAGCAACGCATCGACAACAAGATCATCCGGCCGAGCGCGAATTACACCGGACCGGAAAATTTGAAGTTCACGCCACTAAATAAGCGAAAATAGCGGGCTGCGCGATCGGGATTCGCGAGGGAATTCCACACCGCGCAGCAATCGCCACTCAACCCCAAGTTTTCGAAAAGGTTTTATCGATGAACAAACTCCTGATCGCAGCAATCGTCGGCACACTGGCAACCACCAGCGTGTTCGTCAGTGCCGACGCTTTCGCCGCGACGACCACGACCGACTCGAGCGCGGCCAAGGCCAAGCGCCCCGCTCCCGCACGACGCATCATCAAGCGCAAGCCCAAGGCCGAAGCGGCTGCGGCGGCGAAGACCGATCCGATCCCGGAAGGCGCGACGAAGTGGTCCTGCAAGGACGGACTGGCTTTCTATCTGAAAGGTGACATGAAGCGTGACTCGATCGTCACCGTCAACTGGGCGAAGAAAGATTACAAATTGCCGCGTCAGGACACGACGACCGGCGCCGACCGCTTCCACGATTCGGCATCCGGCATGGATCTGGTCGTGATCCCGACGAAGGCGATGCTGTTCTCCGACAAGGACGAATCGCGTCTCGCCGACGAGTGCGTGACCGCCGAAATGGCTGCCGGCGCAACCGCGCCGACGCAGGCAGAAGCGTTGAAGAACAATCCGCTGATCGCTCCCCAGAAGTAAGCCTTATCGGCATATAGAGCATTCACACAGGAATCCTCGATGTCCGCACCGATCTCCAATGTCCGGCCTGCCCCGGACAAGGTACTCGAAGACATAGTCGACTATGTTCTCCATTACCAGGTCGACAGCACGCTTGCGCTCGAAACGGCGCGCAACTGCCTGATCGACACGCTCGGTTGCGGACTCGAAGCCCTCTCCTACCCCGCCTGCACCAAGCTGATGGGACCGATCGTGCCCGGTACGATCGTCCCCAATGGCGCGAAGGTGCCGGGCACGCAGTTTCAGCTCGATCCGGTGCAGGCCGCGTTCAACATCGGCGCGATGATCCGCTGGCTCGATTTCAACGACACCTGGCTCGCGGCCGAATGGGGTCATCCGTCGGATAGCCTCGGCGGCATTCTGGCGACCGCCGACTGGCTGTCGCGCAGCGCGATCGCATCGGGCAAGCAGCCTTTGTCGATGAAGGACGTGCTCGTCGCCATGATCAAGGCGCACGAGATTCAAGGCTGTATTGCGCTTGAGAACTCGTTCAACAAGGTCGGGCTGGATCATGTGTTGCTCGTCAAGCTGGCATCGACGGCGGTCGTCGGGCAGATGATCGGTCTCTCGTGCGACGAGCTGATCAACGCGGTATCGCTCGCGCTGGTCGACGGCCAGGCGCTGCGCACGTATCGTCATGCGCCGAATACCGGCTCGCGCAAGTCGTGGGCGGCGGGCGATGCCACGTCCCGCGCCGTACGTCTCGCGCTGATCGCGAAGACCGGCGAAATGGGCTATCCGTCCGTGCTGACCGCTAAGACGTGGGGCTTTTACGATGTGCTGTTCAAGGGCAAACCGTTCGAGTTCCAGCGTCCGTACGGCACGTATGTGATGGAAAACGTGCTGTTCAAGATTTCGTTCCCCGCCGAGTTTCACGCGCAAACTGCCGCCGAAGCCGCGATGATCCTGCACGAGCAGTTGAAGAAAGCCGGCAAGTCCGTCGATGACATCGGCAAGATCACGATTCGCACGCACGAAGCGGCGATCCGCATCATCGATAAGAAAGGCCCGCTGAACAACCCGGCGGACCGCGATCACTGCATTCAGTACATGATCGCCGTGCCGCTGATTTTCGGCCGCCTCACCGCCGCCGACTACGAAGATGCCGTCGCGCAGGACCCGCGCATCGACGCGTTGCGCGACAAGATGGAATGCGTCGAAGACCCGCAATACACGAAGAATTATCACGATCCGGACAAGCGCTCGATCGCCAACGCGCTGACCGTGGAATTCACGGACGGCAGCAGGCTCGATGAAATCGCGGTCGAGTATCCGATCGGTCACAAGCGTCGCCGCGGCGAGGGCATTCCGCTGCTCGTCGGAAAATTCGGGACGAATCTGGCACGCCGTTTCCCGCAGAAGCAACAACGGGCGATCCTCGCTGCATCGCTCGATCAGGCAACGATAGAATCAATGCCGGTGAATGAATACGTCGATCTGTACGTAATCTAGCCCTACGCCGGGCGCTTCGGCGTCTTGCGCAGGCATGGAACCAGAGTAAGCAAGCTATTTCCTCGTTTAGCCCAAGGAAAACAACATGGCCCACAATCTCCATAACACGCTCAAGGAATTCGACAGCAGTTCCGGCAAAGCCAAGTTCTACTCGCTGCCGCAACTCGGCGATGCCCTCAAGGTCAAGATCCAGCACCTGCCGGTCTCGATCCGTCTGGTGCTCGAATCCGTGCTGCGCAACTACGACGGCAAG
The DNA here is from genome assembly GCF_001189365.1 of Candidatus Burkholderia verschuerenii. GTDB lineage: Bacteria > Pseudomonadota > Gammaproteobacteria > Burkholderiales > Burkholderiaceae > Caballeronia > Caballeronia verschuerenii. Next base: position 5,885 of record NZ_LFJJ01000224.1, read on the forward strand.
AAGATCACCGAGGAGCACATCGAGCAACTGGCGAACTGGAAGCCGACCGCATCGCGCGTCGACGAAATCCCGTTCGTGGTCGCGCGCGTCGTGCTGCAGGACTTCACCGGCGTGCCGCTGCTCGCCGATATCGCCGCGATGCGTGGCGTCGCCAAGCGCGCGGGCAAGGACCCGAAGGCGATCGAGCCGCTCGTGCCGGTCGATCTCGTCGTCGATCACTCGGTGCAGATCGACCACTTCCGCGAGCCGAACGCGCTCGACCTGAACATGAAGCTGGAATTCCAGCGCAATAACGAGCGCTACCAGTTCATGAAGTGGGGCATGCAGGCATTCGACACGTTCAAGGTCGTGCCGCCGGGCATCGGTATCGTGCACCAGGTGAACCTCGAATATCTGGCGCGCGGCGTCCACAAGAAGACCGAAGGCAAGGACACGGTCTACTACCCGGACACGCTGGTCGGCACCGACTCGCACACGACGATGATCAACGGTATCGGCGTGGTGGGCTGGGGCGTGGGCGGCATCGAAGCGGAAGCGGGCATGCTCGGCCAGCCGGTGTACTTCCTGACGCCGGATGTCGTCGGCGTCGAGCTGAAGGGCAAGTTGCGCGAAGGCTGCACGGCCACCGACCTCGTGCTGACCATCACCGAAATGCTGCGTAAAGAGAAGGTCGTCGGCAAGTTCGTCGAGTTCTTCGGCGAAGGCACGGCATCGATCGGCGTGCCGGATCGCGCAACCATCGGCAACATGGCGCCGGAATACGGCGCGACGATGGGCTTCTTCCCGGTCGACGAAAAGACCATCGACTACTTCAAGGGCACGGGCCGCACCGACGCGGAAATCGCCGCCTTCGAGAAGTACTTCAAGGCGCAGAAGCTGTGGGGCGTGCCGAAGGCCGGCGATATCGACTACACGAAGACGCTGACGCTCGATCTGTCGACCGTCGCGCCGTCGCTGGCGGGTCCGAAGCGTCCGCAAGACCGTATCGAAATCGGCAATGTGAAGAGCACGTTCGAAGACCTGTTCTCGAAGCCGGTCGGCGAAAATGGCTTCAACAAGAAGGCCGCCGAACTTGCGACGAACTACAAGACGACCGACGGCGTGAACCTGAAGAACGGCGACGTGCTGATCGCCGCGATCACGTCGTGCACGAACACGTCGAATCCGAGCGTGCTGCTGGCCGCCGGTCTGCTCGCGAAGAAGGCCGTCGAAGCTGGTCTGACGGTCGCGCCGCATATCAAGACGTCGCTGGCGCCGGGATCGCGCATCGTCACGGAATATCTGACGAAGACGGGCCTGCTGCCGTATCTCGACAAGCTCGGCTTCACGCTCGCCGCTTACGGCTGCACGACGTGTATCGGCAACGCGGGCGATCTGACGCCGGAACTGAACGACGCCATCGTGAAGAACGATGTGGTCGCGGCAGCCGTGCTGTCCGGCAACCGTAACTTCGAAGCGCGTATTCACCCGAATATCCGCGCGAACTTCCTGGCTTCGCCGCCGCTGGTCGTAGCGTACGCGATCGCGGGCAATATCACGCGCGATCTGATGACGGAACCGGTCGGCAAGGGCCGTGACGGTCACGACATCTATCTCGGCGACATCTGGCCGACCAGCGACGAAGTCCACGCGCTGCTCAAGTTCGCGCTCGACGCCAAGGCGTTCCGCGAGAACTACTCGCAGCTCACCAAGGACGGCGACCTGTGGAGCAAGATCGCGGGCGAAAGCGGTCAAGTCTACGACTGGCCGAAGTCGACATATATCGCCGAGCCGCCGTTCTTCGGCAGCGATTTCTCGATGAAACCGGCCGATTCGATCCCTGCAGTGAAGGGCGCACGCGCGCTCGGCATCTTCGGCGATTCGGTGACGACCGACCACATCAGCCCGGCGGGCTCGATCAAGGAAACCTCGCCTGCTGGCGTGTGGCTGAAGGCAAACGGCGTGCAGAAGGCCGACTTCAACAGCTACGGCTCGCGTCGCGGCAATCACGACGTGATGATGCGCGGCACCTTCGCCAACGTCCGGATCAAGAACCTGATGATCCCGGCGAAGGCCGACGGCACGCGCGTCGAAGGCGGCCTGACGATCCATCAGCCGAGCGGCGAACAGTTGTCGATTTACGACGCCGCGATGAAGTACATCGACGCCGACACGCCGACCATCGTGTTCGCGGGCGAAGAGTACGGCACGGGTTCGTCGCGCGACTGGGCCGCGAAGGGCACGCAACTGCTCGGCGTGAAGGCCGTCGTCGCACGCAGCTTCGAGCGTATCCATCGCTCGAATCTGGTCGGCATGGGCGTGCTGCCGCTGCAGTTCAAGGGCGCGGACAGCATCCAGTCGCTGAATATCACGGGCGAAGAGACCTACGACATCGAAGGTCTCGGCGACGACTTCAAGCCGCAACAGGAAGTCACGCTCGTGATCCATCGCAAGGACGGCAAGGACGATCGCGTGCAGGTGCTGCTGCGTATCGACACGCCGATCGAAGTGGACTACTACAAGCACGGTGGCATTCTGCCGTTCGTGCTGCGCTCGCTGCTCGCGGCGTAAGCGTTGTAGCTGTTTTGCAGGTGACCGCGCCCGCAAGGACGCGGGAACATTGGACCCGGCTGATGCCGGGTTTTTCTTGTGCGCCCAGCATGGGCGCACTCTTGCGGGTGCAAGTCGCGCGGCAAGTTGACCACAGCGAGCGAAGTGAAGCGCAACTGCGGAAGGGCGACCGACCGTGGGGAGGAAGCGTGGAG
>NZ_LFJJ01000225.1 GCF_001189365.1 Candidatus Burkholderia verschuerenii
CGATGACCGCGACAAGGCGCGTGCGCTCTGGGCCGAAAAGGGGAAAAGCGCGTTCGCGGACGACAATAAACCATAGACGCCAATCGCTGCACGGCAAGCGTCAACCGACCCGATATAACCGATGGCGTGAGCGATGGCGGGCGGCGCGGAGACCTCAAACATCGCAGCGACGCCCGCCATCGCGCGGCAACGCCGCGCACTGCGAATTCTCCGCGAGAATAGCCGCCAGCTTGGCACCGGCTTCCTCGATCTGATGCATCGCCAGTGCCGCGTATCCCACGACAACGGTGGGCGGAAATACCGTCTGGCAACAGAAGGCGGAAAGCGGTTGCAGCGCGATGCCCTCGCTTGCCGCCCGCGCGCAGAACTCCGCTTCGCTTTGGCCATTTCGCAGCCAGAGGAGGAAATGAAGACCTGCCTCGTGACCGGAGACCAAATATAGGCCGCGCGCGCGACTCTCCAGGATGCGCAGGAGGCAATCGCGGCGTTGCACGTAAGCATGACGAGCAACCCGCAAATGGCGGGCGAAGGCACCCGTCCTCAGATAGCTTTCGAGCGCGATCTGTTCGGCAAGTCCGGTCGATCGCCCGACCAGCCGCCAAATATCTGAAAGCGTCCGACGAACATCTCCTTTGGCGACGACGAAACCGACTCGCATGTCTAATGAAAGTGTCTTGTTGAAGCTGCCGCAATAGATGGTCCGTCCGGAGCGATCGACGGACATCAGCGCGGGCAAGGGAGCACCGCTGTAGCTGAATTCGCTGTCATAATCGTCTTCAATGATGATCGCGTCGTTCGATTCCGCCCATTCCAGCAGTTCCAGACGATGACTGACGGCCATGGTCATGCCGAGCGGCGACTGGTGTGCGGGCGTCACATAAACCAGCTTCGCGTCGCCATGCCGTCGAAGAATACTGGTCTGGATACCGTCGAGATGCACGGCGAGATGCACGGGAACATGTGCGACGGCGGCACCTGACAAGGCAAATATCTCATATGCGAAAGGGTAGCAGGGGTCCTCGACGCAAACCTTGTCTCCCTTCGTTACGAAGGCCCGGCAGATGAGGTCGATGGCGTGGCGAATGCCGCTCGTCATGAAAACATCGTCGGGGCCGCAATCGATATTCCTGAACTTGCGAAGGTAATCGGCGATCTGCATGCGCAGGGACGGCAGGCCGGCCGGGTCGGCTTTCCCGCGTATCTGCGCGCTATTTGCCGCGATAGTCTTAGCCACATGGCGCGACCAATCTTTCAACGGGAAAAGATCAGGATCGGGCAAGCGCGCGACAAAGGGCGTTCCGACACGCACATCTCTCTCCGCCTGCTTGTAAGAGTTGGATTGCGTCCGCTCGCTTCGGGCGTCCTCAACGGTTGCCTCGCGCTGCGGCTCCATCGGCCGCGCCATGAGATAGCTGTCAGGGATCGTGGCACTGACGAAAGTTCCCGCCCCTCGTCGGCGGCACAGATAGCCTTCCGAGCACAGGCGGTCATAGACGGTCTCCATGGTGCCCCGCGACAAGCGCCAGCGGAGAGCCAAGGCCCGCGTCGAGGGCATCGTCAAGCCAACGCCAAGGACGCCTCCGAGAATGGCGTCCCGCAGCGTGGCATAGGCCACTTCCTGTTTTGCGACGGTGCTGCCGAGATCGGAAAGCTGGGCGGGCACGGGCAAATCCAGTTAAACAGGTGTTCTCCCTTTCATGAAGTGATCCAATCGCAAAGGCATTTTCTGGTTCTTCCTATTCAACCAGAAAAAGGCGGATAGTTCCATACATAGATAGGCGTCCACCTGCCGCTCGTTCTTGTCGCTGAGCCTCTGCGTCGAAGTCAGAGAACGCCAATGCCGGTAGCGTCTTTTTTCAAAGAACCGACAAAAGAGGTAGGGATGGAGATCGTGGTTATTGGCGGAGGCGCTGCCGGGATCAGCGTTGTGGATACAATTGTTCGGCATTCGGCTATTTCATTCGGCTATTGGGGTTGAAAAAGCCACAATCACAGTCATCGAACCGAACAAGCAAGTTGGTCCAGGTCGAGCGTATAAAGGCGAAGGAGACTACGCGCTGTTGAATCGACAAGCGCGCTTACGTCGAGCGCTTGCTCACGGCGCACGGTCTGTCGGTGACGGCGGTCGTCAACGGCGAGGCCGCGTTCGAATCGGCGCGCACGCATCGGCCCGACCTAATTCTCGTGGACGTGATGATGCCCGTTATCGACGGACTAGCGCTACTCGAATCGATCCGCGCCGATGCGCGATTGAAGGACACGCCCGTCATTCTGCTATCCGCCCGCGCGGGCGAAGAGGCGCGCGCCGAAGGCATGGAAGCGGGCGCGGACGATTATCTGACCAAGCCGTTCTCCGCACGCGCACTGGTCGCAAGAGTGTCGGCCAATCTGATGCTCGCCCGAGAGCGACGCGAAGCCGTGATACGCGAACGCGAGGAGCGGCAGGCGTTCCTGCTCGAGATCAGCGACGAGCTTGCCTCCTGCACCGAAGACACCGACATGCTGGCCGCCGCCATTCGATTGCTGGGCGATCATCTGCAGGCTGATGTCGCATTCCATGCGGAAAGCGACGGCGATGCCCTGCATATACGCGCGCAGCATATTCGACGCGGACGAGCGCTGCCTGCAACGATCGCGTATCGCGGCAAGGAAGACGGCTTTCAGCGCAGCGATGCGATCGCGATTTCCGACCTTGCGAACGATCCGCGATTATCCTCCCGCGTATGGCTCGAAGCCGGGGCGTGCGCGCTCTTACTCGCTTCGCTGACTCGGGATCAAAGCACGATATATTTCGGTTTCCTGAATAGCGAAACAAGAAACTGGACCGATGCGCAAAGCACGCTCGTTCAAGACGTGCTGGAGCGCACACTGGTCGCCGCCGATCGCGCGCGGGCCGAGAAGGCATTGCGCGAAAGCGAGAAGAAATATCGAACGCTGTTCGATTCGATCGACGAAGGTTTCTGCACCGTGACCGTGCTGTTCGACGACGAAGACCGCGCAATCGACTATCGTTTTATCGAGACCAATACCGCGTTCGAGCATCAGACCGGCTTGCGGAATGTCGGCGGAAAACGCATGCTGGCGCTCGTCCCCGCACACGAACAGCACTGGTTCGATATCTACGGCCGCATCGCGTCGAGCGGTCGCGCCGAGCGATTCGAACGGCGCGCGGAAGCGCTCGGCTTCTGGTACGACGTCTACGCTTTCCCCATCGACGATCCGCACGAACGCCGGATTGGCATCCTGTTCAAGGACATTACCGAACGGCGCGACTGGGAAGAGCGGCAGAAGATACTCGTCGCCGAGTTGCAGCATCGCACGCGCAATCTGATGAGCGTGGTGCGCTCGATGGCAGACAAGACCGGGCGCCGCTCGACCGATCTCGCCGATTTCGATTTCGGCACGCGCTTCAGCAAGCGTCTGGATGCGCTCGCGCGCGTGCAAGGGCTGCTGTCGCGCCTGAACGACTGGGATCGCGTGACCTTCGACGAGCTGCTGCGCTCGGAGCTATCCGCCATCAGCGGCGATGCGGAGCGTATCAGGCTCGACGGGCCGAGCGATGTCGCGCTGCGTTCGTCGACCGTGCAGACGCTTGCGCTGGCGATCCACGAACTCGCCACCAACGCGCTGAAGTACGGCGCGCTCGGTCATCCGCAAGGGCAACTCGAGGTTCGCTGGCATGTCGATCGGCTGCGCGGCGACGGGCGTCCGTGGCTGTATATCGACTGGAAAGAGCAGGGCGCGCCGATGCCTGCAAGCGATGCGACGACGGGCGGACGCGGCTCGGGACGCGAACTGATCGAACGCGCATTGCCGTTTCAGCTCGGCGCGGAGACGAGCTTCGTCATCGAACGCGACGGCGTTCATTGCACGATCGCGCTGGCGGTGTCGGAGCGCAATGCGCCGTCATCCGTCGATCTATCGCGGACCTGATGCAACGCGGCGTGCCGTCGCGCGGGCGTGTTCCAGCGCGGCCCAGACGCGCTCGGTCGCCTCTTCGAGCAGGGCGATCTCGGCGCTCGTCCATTTGCGCGGCGTCGCACTCGCGCCGACGAGCGACCACATCGTCTTGTTTTCGGCTTGCCGAAGCGCGGGCGCGATCAACGCGGCTACATCCATCGCGGCGAAGTGCGCCTGGTCGATGTCGGACAGAGCGGGATTGGCCGCCACGTCGTCGAATACGCGCGTGGGTTTCGTCAGCATGTCGGCGGCTTGCAGATGCTCGAAGGGTTTCATCGCCGCTTGCAGCGGTGGCATGCCTTCGCGAGCGATCGCGGCCTCGATGCGCCACACGTCGTCGCCAGGTCGATACGTCGCGGTATAGCAGCGGTCCAGGTTCAGCCTTTCGGCGACCAGCCGCACGGCCTGCCCGGCGATGACGCTTTCCTGCGTTTCCGCCTGCAGCACGTAACTCAAGGTCAGCAAAAACGTCTGACGTTCCTGATGCTCGCGCTGCGCCTCTTCGGCGTGGTGCAATTCGGTGACGCGCGTGACCTGATGGATGATCGCCTTCACGTTGCCGTCGGCGTCGAGCATCGGCGCATTGATCGCCAGCCACCAATGCGGTTCGAAGCCGCCGCCCGGCGTCACGATGTCGTATCGCACGCGAGGCATCGCGTCCGTGCGACGCAGGCTCAGAACGCGGTTGAGCGAGATTGCGAGCGCATCGGAGCCGTGATCGCCGGGGCGGTTCGGGTCATCGGTGAAGACATCGAACAGTCTGCGTCCGATGAGACCTTCGCGCGTCGTGAGCGTGGCGGCGAGATAGGCTTCGTTTGCAGCGGTGATGGTGAAATCCGGCGGGTTGGCCGCCAGCACCATGAACGGAACCGGCGACGCCGCAAACAGCGACTGATATCGCTCCTCGCTCGCGCGCAACGCGGCCTCGGCGCGTTTTCGTTCGGTGATATCTTCGTATAACGTATTAAATCGATCGCCGCCCGCCGCATAGAAATTCACCTCGAACCATACTTGAAGCGCGGCGAGTTCGTGCTCGACGCGCTCCGGCCGATTGAGTCGCACGACGCGCTCGCTCACGTCGACCCAGAACTGTTCGAGACCGGGCACAAACTCGCGCACGTCGCGGCCGCGACAGTCGGCGGCGGACAGGCCCGTGAGCCGTTCCCACGCCGGATTGCAGTCGATCAGGCGGTAGGAGACGGTGCGCCCGTCGGCGTCGCGTATCAGTTCGCAATCGGTGTAGCCTTGTCCCATCGTTTCGAACAGCGTGCGGAATTTTTCCTCGCTCGTGCGCAATGCCGCCGCGCCGCGCGCGCAATCGAGCGCCGCGACGAGTCGGGCCGCCAGTTCGCGCGGCGAAAAGGGCTTCGCGATGTAATCGTCCGCGCCTGCGAGCAGACCTTCGATGGCCGCATCCTCGCTGGCTCTCGCGGTCAGCAAGACGAAGGGAACGTGAACCAGACGCGGCTCCAGACGAATCTGCTTGAGCAACTGGAAGCCGTCTACTTCCGGCATCATGACGTCGGCGAGCACGAGATCGGGCGAGGTCTGACGCGCGAGCGTCAATGCCTGCGCGCCGTCGCTCGCGAGCATGACGTCCCATTGCGGCCCGAGCAGACGACGCAGATATTCGCGCAGATCCGCGTTGTCGTCGACGACCAGCAGTTGCCCTCGCGAGCGGCCCTGCGTTTCCATCGCCGGGGCCAGCATGTCCTCGATCCGATCACCTCGACGGGCAGCCCCGCGTCGGACCAGCGCGACGCTTCATCGGCGAGCGCGGCGGCCTATTGCGGTGGTTCGGCGGGCAGCGATTCGGCGGGCGCGCGGCGCGACGGTTGCGCGTTCAGCGGCATCCAGATCGTGAACGTACTGCCGTAACCTTCGCGGCTGCGCATGGTGAGTTGGCCCCCCATGCGCTTCACGAGGTCCTGCACCATCGCGAGACCGATGCCCGAGCCTTCGGCCGTTCGCGCCCGCGCGCCGCGCACGCGATAAAAGCGTTTGAAGATATTCGGCTGCTCATCGAGCGGAATGCCGATGCCCGTATCGCTGACGATGAGTTCCGCATGCTGACGCAGCGCCTTGATGCTTACCGTGATCGTGCCGTCGAAGGTGTACTTGAACGCGTTCGACAGCAGATTCGAGACGATTTGTTCCCACATGGACGTTGTTGACCGGCACCAGCGGCAAGTCCGGTCCGATTTCGACGCGCAACTCCATGCCGGCCGATTCGATCGCGCTGCGAAACGCGCTGGCGATATCGGCCGTCAACACGGCGATGTCGGCTGGCGCGATGGGCGCCTGACGGCCGCGCATCTCCATCTGCGAAAAATCGAGCAGGTTGTTGACCAGCCGCAAAAGCCTGCGCGCGTTACGCACGGCGACGTCGAGTTGCCGGCCGATCGGTTCCGGCAGCGCGTCATGCCCGCGAGCGAGCTCTTCCAGCGGCACGAGCAATAGCGTAAGCGGCGTGCGAAATTCGTGACTGACATTCGAAAAAAAATCGGTCTTCGCGCGATCGAGCGTGGTCAACTGGTCGAGGCGTTCGCGTTCCAGTTCCTTCGAGCGCGCATCGCCGAGTCCCGATGCCAGTTGCCGGCTCAATGCCTCGACGAAACGGAGATACGCTTCATCGAACGGGCGGTGTCTCGACAAACCCAGCACGAGGACGCCTTGCGTGACGCCCGGCGGCACCGCCTGAACCGCCGCAAGCACCGCGCGCTCAGGCTGCACATTGCCTCTTAGCGGCAGATAACGCTGAATCGACTCGATCAGAAACGGTGGACATGTTTCCGACGGCGAGTCGGGCAAGACCTTCGCGAGCGGCCACGTCTCGGCGATGTCGCGGTCGATATGCACCACACGCGGCGCGGCGTCCGATCCCGCATCGAGACGCGCTGCGCAGGCGAGCGTCGCCTGACGGCGTTGCGCGTCGATCAGGTAGAGCAACGCGAACGGCACTTCGGATGGATCGGTGGCCAATGCATCGGCGGCAAGCGTGCAGGCTTCGTGTCGCGTAAGTGCGCGCGCCATGCAGGTGCTCAGCGTTTGCAGCAGGCGCATGCGTCGTTGCGCGACGATCGTTCGCGTCGTTTCCCAGATGGTGCATCGAACGCCCAGCACTTTTCCGGCGATATCGCGCAGCGGCGTGTAGGAGAAGCTGATGAACGCCTGTTCCAGCACATCGTTACGGATAACTAATAAAGGCAGCTCTTCGCCGGCGATGGCTTCGCCATCGTGGAAGACGCTTTCGACGAGTGGGCCGATGCGCCCCCACTCGTTCTCCCATGTCTGTCGCGCGGGCTTGCCCAGCGCGCCGGGATGTTTCGGTCCGAGGAAAGGGCGCCACGCGTCGTTGTAGATCTCCGTCAGTTGCGGGCCCCACCAGATCGCGCTCGGATGAGCGGAATCGAGCGTTTCGCGAATCATCAGCTTCAGACGTTCCGGCCAGGTGAGGGCGGATCCGAGCGGCGTTCGCTGCCAGTCGACATCGCGTGCGGCAAGGGCGACGTCGGCGACGGCGCCGAACGCGGCTTCGATCGCGCGCAGTTCGGTCAGCGCATTCGGACGCGGCGAGCCTTGGGCGAATTCCGCGATGACTTCGCCGAGACTCGCGATCGGCACGACGAGATCCACCGCGCCCGTCGCGATCGCGGCGATGGGCATGTCCGCGTGTTCCGCATCGTCGGGCGCTTGCACGAGCAGACGGCCACCGGCTTCGCGCAATTCTCGCGCGCCGATCGAGCCGTCGTTGTTCATGCCGCTGAGGATCACGCCGATCGCGCGCGCCGAAACTATGCGCCGTCGAAAAGAACAGACGATCGATCGGTCTCGATCGCTCGTTGTCCAGTATCGGCGACACGACGCAGGTGCCGTCCGGAAACAGCTCGACATACGCGTTCGGCGGACACAGCAATAGCGCGCCGGGCGCGATGGGTCGGTCGCGAGCCGCTGAACCGGCAGAGGAAGTCGCTGCAGCGCGATCTCGATCTGCGCGCCGACCGGGAGATGCATCATCGCCACGACAGGCAACGGGAAATCGGCCGGAAGCCCGTCGACGAGTTCGCGCAGCGCCGGAACGCCGCCCGCCGACGCGCCGATGACCACGATATCGAACGCAGCGTCGGCTGACTCCGTGTCGCGCAGGAGTTCGGCAGGGTCCATCTTGCGTCTCCGGTCGTGGGGCTTGTGATGCGTGGGCGTTCGGGGGAGGTTCTTAGAGTAGCGCAAATCGATCCGGCCCTTAAGCCTTGCGACGGCTCGCCGCCATTCCAGCGGCATAACGCTTGCTGCCACAAGTAAGCGACGGCTCACCATGAGCCCCATCGAAAAACTTGCGCCTAGCAAGACGACAGGTGCTTTGAGCTCAGCCAGCGAGTCCGGTCGGTGACCTGGACCGGGCTTCGCCGGCCCAACATCATGCATAAAAAGAACGCGCTGTCGGCAGAGAACTTGCGGCTCGTCTTCGAATCGACGCCTACACCGTTGTTGATCCTGCAGCCTGACGAGGCGTTCACGATCGTCGGCGTCACTAGTGTGTTCCGTCCCAGAAATAACTTTACATAACCGAGCCACTTTCTGAAGGATGGAATCGGCGGTTGCGGTCCAGACAAATGGACGGTTGTGCTGGTTGTAGCGTGCGACATAGCGCTCGATGCTGGTA
>NZ_LFJJ01000226.1 GCF_001189365.1 Candidatus Burkholderia verschuerenii
CGCATGATCCTCAGAAAGCTGCGGCTTTATTGCGCCCTTGTCCTTCTCGCTTCACTCAAACGCTCACCTGCGCTGCCCTTCCTCCCATGAGAGAGGCGCAACGCAAAACGAATTAGTCAGCCCCGACCATTTAGTCGGGCACTTTGTCCGCAAACTGCTTACGGCGAGTGCATCGGACACGTCCGCCCTGCACAACCCCCTGAGCGATTTTTCGAGGCGCTTCGGCGGGGCCGTCGTAGTCCGTCTATCGCAAGCGCAAACACTTTTCTTCTCTCGGGCGTCGCCCGCGCATCACAATCTTCACGAACGACGTCGCTCGAACCCGTTGCCCTTGCATTCGGGGAGGGATGGCGCATTCTCGCGCCGGGTTTCCTATGCAACGCCGCGCCAGTCGAAAGGCGCGGCTAAGGCTTGAGATCAGCGGAAACAGTTTCGCACGCAACGCCGGCATGTAGCCTCCTGCAAGAAGTGAGGAAGCCAGTTGTCGGATCTAAGTGAAACCATTGAACGAACGGTGAGAATCCAAATCCTGGGCCGAAGCCGCGAGGTCGCGACGACCAAACATCACTTTTCCTCGATCCTGAATCATCGCCCGTATTGGGACACCAAGCGAATTTTTCGCAGTGCCCGGGAACGGTTTATCCGGCTTGATTTGGTTTCTAAACGAGCAGGCTACGACAGTGCCCCGGCGTTGGTCGGCTATGTAAGCAACCGAGTCTACGCGATTAATGATATTCCCATGCACTTCCTCATACGTGGTAATTAAGCGGAAGTTTGTGCTCTGAGCGTGCGCCGCTGGCGCGCCAAAAGTCAACGCACCCACCACGGCGAAAACGAAAGCCCTGCCCATTGCCGCACTCCCGTAAAATAACGCCCGTTGTAAAACGGTTTTCCGAGTTAACTATCGCGCGTCAAGCGCGTCATTCCATAGCTTCATCATGCGCGCCGCGTCGGCGCGTAATTCGAGGCTGTCCGGCCCCATTAGCGCCACGGTGAGGCCGCTTTCATCTTCAGCCTCAAGCATTACCCAAGGCTTTGCTGGGTCGGCAACGGAAAACTTCGGCAGTTGTATCGTAGTCATCACTCGTTTTCGAGTGAACTTAGCTTCGTCGATTTGCATGCGTTTTTCCGTTCTTAGTAGTTACCGGCGAGCAGATCAGTTGCCAATCGCTGGGCGACGGTCCAATAGCGTTGACGGTGGCCGAACAACTCGGCGTCGCTTCGCGTCATCGCACGCGCTCGTTTCATCAGCAAGCGCCGGTATGCGTGCTCACTCACTTTCTAAACTCTTCATCTTATTATCGGCACAGGAGCGCCGACCCTGAATTGCATTCTACTGCAACCGGCTCCAGATGAGCCTCTACGCGGCCACCGCCCGCGTCAGCCAGCGCCTTGCGCTGGCGCTCCACGCGATCCTTGCCCGTGTAGTCGTAGTTCGGGGGAACCAGTTTCTTTGAAACCATCTGCTTACCTGCGATAAAGGCCGCATCGAGCGGCCTGTGAGCCGAATGACGGTCGTCGGCCCTTTCGTTCAGCGGTCCTGCCGCGTGTCCCACACCCGAAGGATCACGATACTCGCCGGAGTCGGCTCGTAGGCCGGGATGATCTCGTAGTGGATCTCATAGCCCCCGTGAAGACACACGTCCTTGTGAACCTCTCGGGCCGGGGGACCCTCCCAGCCGTCCAGTTCCTCCCCGATGCGGTGGCGCAGTTGTGCACCCAAGGATTTCGCCTCATCGTTTAGCGCCTTCAAAATCTCGCGCGCCTTGGTCGCTCCGTTGAGCATCTTTTCGAACTCGTAGATGGTCAGCAGGTCCGACGCGGCCTTGCTGGTGAACACGACCGGGAAGACCATCACTCACCAACCTTCGGCAAGGGAAGCTCATGATCGGTGCCCAAGCTGTCGGCCCAGCTCTCCATCGCGGCCATCGATATCAGCCTGCCCGCAGTCACGTCGTCCAAACCTTCCTGAATCATCTGGCGTTCACGCTCCGCTCGGGCCAGGTAAGCCACGACCGCCTTGCGAACGATCCATTGCTTCGACCGGTCCAGCTTCGTCGCCAAGTCTTCCATGCGGTCTACCAAAGTCACCGGCAGTTGAGCCGTTACCGTCTTCAATGCTTCCGCCATAGCACACCTCAGTCTCTTGCATTTCAGTATTTTCTATTGTATCGCAATAGCGACGGTTTCGAACATACCATGACTACCCTGCTTGGTCACGCGAATATGTCACCGGACAGCGCGGAGATGAAGTTGCCCGCGAATTTCGGATCCCTTAACTGGGGGAAGATTATGCCACCCGTTGATTTTGGGCGGCGTACCAGTCCTGCTCGAACCGCATCGGGCTGACGTAGCCCAACGTTGAGTGCAAGCGAGAATGATTATAGAAGCTCAACCAGTCGATTACTTCGTCCATCGCTTCGCGACGCGTTGCAAAGCGCTAGCCAAGGATGCGCGCACGCTTGAGCGATCCCCACAGGCTTTCGGTCGGTGCGTTATCCCAACAATTTCCTCGACGGCTCATCGAGCTGCGCATGCCGTAGCCCTTGATCAAGTTCTGAAAGTCACGACTGCAATACTGGCTACCTCTGTCGCTGTGGACGATCAGGCCCGCTTCCGGCCGGCGGCGAAACCACGCCATACGCAGCGCGTCCGACACCAGTTCCGTGCGCATGTGTGGCTTGCATTGACCAGCCCACCACCAGCCTGCTGAACAGGTCGAGGATAACCGTCAGGTACAGCCAGCCTTCGTCAGTCCAAACGTCCGTGATGTCCGTACTCCAGGCCTGATCGGGGCGAGCAGGCGAGAAGTCGCGTTGTAGCAGATTTGGCGCGACCGGCAGGTTGTGATTGCTGTCGGTGGTGGCCTTGAAGCGGCGTTTGGTCTCCTGCGAGTGATGTTTGCGTTTGGACATGTAGAGGCGAACCTGTTGGTCGGTAATGCGGGTTCCAGACATGTAGCTGATCGCTTTCTTGTTCGATCAGCCATCGTAGAACCCGGCCGACTCGGCGCCGCCGGTGATGCGTCGTCTTCGACGGCTACGCCGCCTTCGACTCCTCATCACCGGCCAAAACCTTCGCCGCTACACCGGCCAACATGATTGGCGCCGTCCACGTTCGGGCGTGACGCCTTGAATTGCCGCTGCACATGATCAAGAGGACAGGGTGTGTTTCGCTGGCTAAGCGCCCGAACTTTCCACGCGAGTTCAAACGACAGCTCGCTGAACAGACCTTCGAGCCGGGTGCATCGGTATCGCTTGTCGCGCGCCGCAACGACATTAACACCAACCTACTGTTCAGATGGCGCCGCCAATATCTTCAAGGCGTTTTCGGAGCGCCACTTCCGGCGCATGCACAACAGCAATCCAATGTTGACGTTGCACCGTTACTCCCGGTGGGCATAGTCGCCGAAACCGAGGTGTCGATGTCCATGCGCGAGGCCGTGACGGAGAACACCTGCGAGATTGAATTTGACCGTGCACGCCTGCGCGTCCGCGGCAACGTGTCGCCGGATATGCTGCGTTTGCTCATTCGGGAGCTGTCCCGATGATCGGGTTGCCGGCGGGCACTCGCATCTGGATCGCCGCTGGCGTCACAGACATGCGCGCCGGATTCCCGGGGCTCGCGGCGAAGGTCCAAACTGCACTGGAGGAGAATCCGTTCGGCGGCAATGTCTTCATCTTCCAGGGTCGGCGTGGTGACCTCATCAAGATTCTGTGGGCTACGGAGGACGGGCTATGGCTTCTGGCGAAGCGGCTTGAGCGAGGGCGTTTTGTCTGGCCACAGGCCGACGGCGGCAAGATCCATCTGACCCATGCACAGCTGTCGATGCTACCAGCCTCGAAGGAGGCGTTGCCGCCCCATCTGCCGCGTGAAGATCGTGTGCTGGAACCCAATTCGAGCTGTCCGAACTGCGGCAATGCCATGCAACCACTCGGTGAGGACGTGTCCGAGCAGCTCGCCCGTGTCGCCGCCATGTTCAAGGTGATTCGCACGATCCGGCGCAAGGCAGTCTGCGCCTGCTGTCATCACATCTCGCAGCCGCCGATGCCGGGCTTGCCGATTGAGCGCAACATTGCGCATCCGGGCCTGCTTGCTGACATCCTCGTTTCGAAATTCGCTGATCATCAGCCGCTGTACCGGCAGTCGGCGATCGCCGCGCGCGACGGCGTAAAACTCGACCCTGCCAGCATGGGGCGTTGGGTCGGCCAATGCGAGGCCTTGTGCGAACCGTTGACCGAAGCGCTACGCGTCTACACGATGGCAACCTTCAAGCTGCACGCGGACGACACGCCGATCCCGGTGCTTGCACCCGGCAATAAAAAAGACGCGCACGGGTCGCCTGTGGGCTATGTTCGCGACGACATTCGCTCAGGCTCAATGGACCCCGCAGCCGTCTGGTTTGCCTATTCGCCTGACCGCAAGGCATTCATCCGCAAACCCATCTCGCCGGATTCAAAGGCATCCTGCGGGCAGACGCCTACGAAGGCTTCGATGAGCTGTATGCGGGCGGCAAGATCCGTGAGGTGGCTTGCTGGGATCACGCGAGACGGTATATATACGACGTTCATGTGCGCACGCCGACTGAGTCGACAAGGCACGTACTCGAACTGATCGGCGAACTCTATGGCATTGAGGCTGATATCCGGGGCAAGCCCGCAGCCGAACGGTTATGCGTGCGGCAGCAGTCGAGCCTCGCGGTGCTGTCGACCATCAAGTCATGGATGACGGACAAGATCGCGACCCTGTCGGCGAAATCTGAGTTGGCCAAGGCAATACGCTACTCGCTCAATCAATGGGACGCGCTCGTTCTGTACTGCGAAGACGGTCGCGTCGAGATCAGCAATACCCTCGCCGAAAACGCTCTGCGCTGCGTAAGTCTGGGGAGGAAGAACTTCCTGTTCGCAGGCTCCGATAACGGAGGTGAGCGGGCCGCCGCAATGTACGGCTTGATCGGCTCGTGCAAACTGAACGACATCAACCCGCGCGCCTACCTCGAATACGTCCTGACTCACATCGCAGACCACAAAATCAGTCACATCGACGAGCTGCTGCCCTGGAATGTGATCAGCAAATTGCCCACGCAATTTACTCCGCCGTCAGCGACAAGCTGATCTCCGCAACGCCTTCCACTAACCCTCCGTCACCGCACCGCCACTAGCGTGCCACATGTGCGCGATGCATCGAGAACGGCCAACGCGAGGCGATTACATCTGTGCACTTGCGCGTGGCCACCTCATTACTTCAGGCGGCCAAACCGAAGCAGAACGCGTACACCGCATCGTTCAAAGGAGAGTTACGCGACGAATGCCTTAGCGAGCACTGGCTCACGACGCTTGGATATGATCGGGGAGTCATTGTGGCAATGCGTCAAGATTACAAAAAGTAAACGCCGCGCAGCGCGCTGAAGAACCTTTTGCCAGCTGAGTTTGCGGCGGAACGTCGGGCAACATTGAGTGCTGCCGCCGCATCGCAGGAACTGGATTAAGGGCTCTGCGGTAAGCCTACTTCCGCCGGGACACGAAAGAAAATTCTCTCGCCGCACTGTTCTACCCCGTTGAGAAGTTTTTGGATTCTATTTATGTCTTGTTACCATTAGTTCCGCGCGGACCATTCGTGCATCTGTGAATTGGCACAAAGGAGTTGCCGATTCTTTCATTTCTATTGCACTATCAATGTTAGGGCAAAGGAGTCTGCAATGGGTGCAGTGATGGAAGAGTTGATTCGGGGTTACGCGGATCTGAGGCGAGTGCTTCGACGTGATCACAGTGCTGATGACGCGGCCGATATAGCTCAGTCGTCATTTGAGCACGCGCTTCGATATGCGCAGCAGAATGAAGTCTTGTCACCTGCGAGCCTGCTATTTGTCATATCACGACATCTCCAGATAGACGCGGCACGTCGTAAAAAGCGTGCGCCTGAGTGTACAATCGAGGATGATGCTCATTTTGAGTATCTCGCCGTTTGTGAAGTAACCCCGGAGCGGCAACATTCGAGCAGACAACGCGTCGAGCTACTGAGCAACATTCTCGACAATTTGGCTCCCGGTTGCCGAGAGGCTTTCGTACTCTGCAAGATCCATGGCATGTCGTACGATGAAGCTGCGTCGGAGATGGGAATCAGCTCAACAGTGGTCAAGAAGTACATTGTTCAGGCGTTGAAGGAACTTCGAAACGCATTGCGCTAGGATGAACTCTGTCTTCCACTACTTGAATTTGGCTTCATTATATGCCATTGACGCAGTGCGAGATGGATAAGGCTGACGATCTCTTTGTTTCGCTGTCTTTTGGCAACGATATGGAAAAAGCTCGTGCTCAGGAATCGCTGCAAGCATGGGTTGGTGCCGACCCTGAACGCCTCAAGTATCTTCGAGAGCTCATGACGGTGGGCACCTTAGTTGACTCCCAACTGGGTACACTGAGAACACGCTATGCGCGTCACTTGGAACCTAGACCCGTTTCGAGATCAGTTCGATCAAAGCGGCCTCGTCTTCGCCCCTTCGTTGTTTTTGGGGCGGCAGGGGGGGGCTTTCTTGGTGACTCTTGTTGCTTTGTATATCAATCCAGTTTTATCGACACAAGAGTTTAGTTCCGATATCGGTGCGCAACGGCGCGTTGCGCTCAGTGATGGTAGCAGCGTTTTGCTCAACACATCGACCTCGGTAGTTTTCGAAAACCGGTTGCGATCTCGGGACGCTCATTTGCGCAAAGGCGAAGCCCTATTTTCAGTGTTGCACAGCGGTCTGCGTCCTTTTGAAGTAACCACACGCAATGTTACCGTGCGCGATGTCGGTACGATATTCTCGGTTCGCAGCGATTCAGACGATGTCACCGTTGCTGTGGTGGAAGGACAGGTTGAGCTGTCGAGTGCCGATCAAAAGGTTATTCTCAGTGACGATCAGGCGGCGACGATAGATGCATCGCACTTGATATCTCGCAGTGACGCGCAATTCCAAGCCTTGGTGAATTGGCGAAATCAACGTCTTGAGTTTAAAAGGACGCCCCTCATGCTTGTTGTTCGCGAGATTCAGCGTTATAGCCGGCGCGCGATCTCGTTCGAAGATGTTAGAGTGCAAGGCTATCGGGTCACCGGCGGATTTTCGAGTGCCGATCCTGATCTGCTTCTAAAAACGCTAGGCTCTGTTCGCATTTGAAGAAATGTGAACAGAGCCTAGCGTTCGGCGCGAAATGGCGAACGCCCGTGTGCGGCGCACCACGCTCGCCTGAAATGCTCCGGTAAGTGTTGCCCAGACCGCGCGCGCGTGGAGGCGATGTCGGTAAAACGCGTGATTCTGGCGGATCGTACCGGGGCTCTGCGCCGATGATTCAATAGCCGGTCGGTGCTACGCGACCGGTGAGAGATAAACGAGTATTCGCGATGCGCGCATATGCGCCGTTTCGAGGAGCCATCGGGCGAATCCGGGCCGCGAATCATCGACAACCATAAGACCTTCGTACAGGGGGAAGGCCATGAGCCTGTTCGGCGCGACACGTATCCAGGGACAACCGAAACGATCGATCGAACTCGATTTCATTCGGGGACTCGCCATCATTGCCGTGATGGGATACCACTTCCATTCATTTCCGACGGGCAGCGCGCTGATCGCGGCGATCGAGTATCCGTTGAAAAGCTTCGGCCATGAAGGCGTGAATCTGTTTTTCACGCTGTCGGGCTTTCTCGTCGGCGGATTGCTGCTGAAAGCAGTATGCGCAGGAAGGGCGCATCGACGCGACACGTTTCATCGTGCGACGCATCTTCAAGATCTGGCCCGCGTATTACGTGCTGATCCTGTTTCATGTGATCGTCGGGCGGCATCCGCTGGATACGTTCCTCGTGCAGAACCTGACGCACTTGCAGAACTACTTCGGGTCGTCGATTGCGCAGACGTGGAGCCTGGCGGTCGAGGAGCATTTCTATCTGTTCCTGCCGCTGCTGCTGATCGTGTTCGGACGCTGGAAAACGCGCGCCAACACGATTTTCGCGGTGCTCGGCTCGATCTGCGTCGCGGTGCTGATCGCGCGTAGCGTCGCGGTGCA
Source organism: Candidatus Burkholderia verschuerenii (assembly GCF_001189365.1). Taxonomy (GTDB): domain Bacteria; phylum Pseudomonadota; class Gammaproteobacteria; order Burkholderiales; family Burkholderiaceae; genus Caballeronia; species Caballeronia verschuerenii. Next base: position 8,037 of record NZ_LFJJ01000226.1, read on the forward strand.
CAACGGTCAGCTCGACGAGACGTTTTTCTATACGCAATATCGCATCGACAGTCTGCTGTTCGGCGTGATGCTCGCGGCGCTGTACTGGATGAAGCCGGCGGCTTATCGCGCGATCGCCGATCGCAAGTGGCTGCTCGTGACGATGGTCGTGGGTCTGGTGCTCTGGCTCGTGTTCGGGACGCGCAATGTGGCGCTCGATCAGAGTATCGGGTACACGATTCAGGCGATCGGGTTCTGTGCGCTGATCGTGTTGACGGTGGAGTATTCGGCTTCGGTTCGCGAGACGAAGCTTTATCGGTTCATCGGATGGATCGGGGTTTATTCCTACGGCATTTATCTTTGGCATTCGCTGGCACTGGCTCCTGGCGATATGCTCATTCGTAAGGCTACTGCGTTGCACTTGCCCGGTAGTGTGCAGAATGATGTGCAAAAACGCTGAGGCGGCAGGAGCGCAGAGGCAGGGGTGGCCGTGGTGTAAGTTGATGAATGTCCAGTTCGTCAACCTGCCCTCGGGAGGGCTTACGCCATGGC
>NZ_LFJJ01000227.1 GCF_001189365.1 Candidatus Burkholderia verschuerenii
TCAAGGGGCAAACCGGCGACGCGCTGCATGCGGTGCTGTGTGCGGCCGGCTACAACCTGCGCTGGCTGCTGCGCGCGATCGTTCGTCTGGGCCTTGGCCCTATATTCTTTTTGCTGCTCGCGTGGGCGCGTTTTCAGCTCAACGTCATGCCTCAACCTCTACTCGTGCGCTGCAGACCTGGCTGAGATGTGCGTTTACGTCTGCACCAGACTGCGTCGTCGGGTCCATTCCGGCAAATTCAATTTTGCAGGCCCGACGAGTTAAGGAGGCTCTGCACAACACGTTTCAAATGCCTGCTCGTTCAGGGGGGACCAAGGTAAGACGGGAACAGTATGTCAGGGCTGATCTTCCGGCACGACAAGCCGGCCTGTCAATATCGGTGACCGAGCCGCTAGGGCCCGCAATTTGTAAAATGGAGCAGAATCTCGAGGCCGGGTTCATCGTGCGCGGCATCTTTTACGCTTTGTGCAGCGCCTTGCGCATCATCCATAAATTGCCCAGCGCAAGTAACGTAGTGATTTGAGCGGTGTTCTTCGTCAATCCCCGGTATCGCGTCTTCACGTAGCCAAACTGTCGCTTGAGGGTTCGGAAAGGATACTCAACCTTCGCACGAATGCCGGCCTTCAGTCGTTCTATTTTGTCGTATATCGCATCGACACGATTCTTCAAGTTCATCTGTTTTCGCTTGCTGCGGTGCACCGCAGCAAGCCATCGGGCCGAGGCAGTTTGCCCGCGCTTTTCGATTCCCTGGTATTCGACGTCGGCATAAACCACTTGTTTCCTCCCCGTGCACTGGCTGTGATGAGAATCTAATGAAGTGCTCGACCGCGCACACCTGTCCAAATGGACAGGTGATTAACATCCAGAAGTCCGTAGGATAGGTGTTGACGAGCAGTTTCATTGCTAGCGGAGGGCATGAACATGGTGCTGTCACCAGCTCAACCCAGTATTCAGCGAGCTGAAGACTGCCAGTATTGGGACGTTTCTGCAAGCTTTGATGTGACATACAAAGTCATTCGCGCCAACGGTGTTTTGCTCTCGAGCAATCCCCTTCTATTGCAGTTGGGAGTTCCGGAGAAAAACTACCGCGAAGATCGCGCCCGTCGTCTTGTTTTTGTCGAAAGCGAGGTCTTCCGCTTTTATTCGGGAGCTATTAATCGCTTCTTCTGCGGCGAAGGCTCGCGAATCGTGGTCCTAAGTGCTACGGAAAAAACCAAAAATCTGCGTCTGGTCGAACGCACAGTCGAGCAGATGGCCCAATTCGGGATCAACAGGCGAAGTGAACCGGTGATCGCCATTGGCGGTGGCTGCTTGATGGATACCATTGGCTTCGCCGCTAGCATTTATAGACGGCATGTCCCTTACGTGCGCGTGCCAACCACCCTCTTAGGGATCGTGGATGCAGGTATAGGAATCAAGACCGGTGTGAACTTCGGCCTCCACAAAAATCGCATCGGTAGCTATTGCGCACCCATAGCAGCCGTTCTCGACACCACGTTTCTGGCCACACTACCCACACGGCACATCCGCAACGGTCTTGCCGAAGTGCTCAAGATGGCAATCGTATCGGATGCGACGCTATTTCAACTTCTGGAGTCTCATGCGTCGGATTTGGTCGAGGCATGCGCGGAATCCTCGCCGGTATCGCTGAGGATTATTAACCTCTCCATTCAGCGCATGCTAGAAGAATTGGAGCCCAACCTCTGGGAGCACGACCTCTACCGCGTGGTGGACTTCGGTCATACTTTCAGCCCGGTGATCGAAATGCTCAAAGTGGACTACTTGCTTCATGGTGAAGCGGTTGCTATTGACATGTGCATTTCGACCGTGATTGCGGCCAGACGGCATTTAATCGATACTACTGCTGCTGACCGTATCATCGCACTGACCGATCACATGGGTTTACCCGTCATCAACTCTGATTGCACGGCCGCAAACATGCAAACCGCGCTTGATGATGTGGTCAAGCACCGAGACGGACTGCAGCGTATCCCGGTTCCTACGGCGATTGGAAAGACGACATTTCTGAATGACGTGAGCCTGCAAGAGGTCATGGAGGCGTGCGAGTGTCTTCAACGGCCCTTTAGCGAAGGAGCGTTAGGGTGACCATCCTTCTGACCTACGATTTGGGAGGAACCTCCTTACGGTGTGGCCTCTACAGCACTAGCGAACGCCAATTACTGATCCGGGAGGTTTGCCCCACTCCGAATTACCAGCGTAGTGGCACACGGCAAACCGTGCTGCTTGATCAAGTGATCGATGCGATGCGCCATGCCGCCCTTGCGCTGATAGCCCAGAGCGGACACAGGCCGGAAGCCGTTGTGGCAGGGGTACCAGGTCCCGTGAACGAGGAGGGCCTTCTCCTGGGAGCCCCCACCATCCTGGGTGAGCAACTTTCGAGACCTTTTCCTTTCAAAACGCGGCTAAGTGCTGCTGTGGGCCTTCCCACGACAGTGATGAACGACATCACTGCTGCTGGGTATCGATACGCTTGCGATGGCCAGAAAGATTTCTGCTTGGTATCCATAGGGTCGGGAATAGGCGCCAAGCTCTTCCTCAATAGCGTTCCTGTTCTCGGCGTCAGCTTCGATGCGGGCGAGTTGGGGCATGTGACGTGGAGTTCTATTCCCGATGCGCCAATATGCGACTGCGGAGAAATTGGTCACATAGGGGCTTATGCCTCTGGGCGCGGAGTCGCGAGCTTAGTCCAGGGACAGGCGAACAAGGATCCTTTGGGTTTCGCGGCGTCACGATTGGCCGGTACAGCAATGAACACCATGGATATCGCACAGGCGTTCGTCACAGGGGACCCTTGGACAACGAATTGCATCGAAACATCGCTTATACCTCTTGCGGCAGGATTGGCTGCTACGCGATCCATAGTCGGTGTGGAGCGCTATATCGTGATTGGTGGCTTCGCGTTTGCGGTTGGCACACCCTACATATCCCTGATGGCTAGGCAATGCAACGAGCACTACAACTGGCCGGGTTGGGGTACCGCATTTCAGATGGGTTACGTTGATGACGACAACGGACTCGTAGGCGCGGGGCGGTATGGTGAAGACAGGAGAAACGCATGACTTTGAGCGTGTCGCGGTACAACTACTCTGAGCAGTTCGGTCCATCATTTGACCGTCTGATGGAAAACATCGGGACGCAGATCCTCGAAGGGCGTTATATTCTGACGGACGAGGTTAAGCAGTTCGAGTCGGCGTTCGCCAGCTATCTGGACACGGGTCACACAATTGGGATCAACAGCGGCACCGACGCGCTCATCATCGCCATGATGGCCCTAGGCATAGGTCAAGGCGACGAGGTGATTACACAAGCAAACACCTTCTACGCGACCGTGGCGACTATCTGCTTTGTCGGTGCTACCCCGGTACTCGTCGATGCGAACCCTCACACCTTCCTGATGGATGTTGCTCAGGTCGAACATGCAATCACCTCCAGTACACGTGCCATCTTGCCTGCACATATGTACGGTGCCTGCACACCAATGGATGCATTGGCGCGGTTGTCTCAACTTCAAAGGGTGTACCTATTGGAGGACGCGGCTCAATGTCATGGTGCTAGATTCGAGGGAAAGCGAGCCGGAACATTCGGTGAGATTGGCTGCTTTAGCTTTCATCCGAGCAAGAACTTCGCTGCGGCTGGCGATGCGGGTGCTTGCGTCACAGACAGTGCAGTCCTTGCCGACAAGATGCGTGTTATCAGGAGTCTTGGTCAGCGCAGGCAAAACGAGCATGTTGCATTAGGAATTAATAGCAAGCTGGACTCGATTCAGGCCACGATCCTGAATTGGAAACTCGCCCTGCTCGATGCTTGGAACGAGAGTCGTCAGCGGATCGCTGCGAACTACAGGGAGCAACTCGCCGGATTGCCATTGGTTTTTCAGGAAACGCCTGCTGGATCCACGCATGTCTATAATCTTTTCCAGATAAAAACCGACGCGCGGGATGATTTGCTCGATCACTTAATCCGGGCAGGGATAGATGCAGTTGTCCGCTACCCCCAACCGATTCACCTACAACCGGCCTTTAAAGCGCAGGGGTGGAACCGGGGGCAGTTTCCAGTAGCTGAAGACTTGGCCGCTAATACTTTATGTCTGCCCATCCGTCCGGATATGAGCGAAACGGAGATCAATACCGTGTGCGGCGGTGTCCGATCCTTTTATGGAGCGGGGAGATGAGCACGCTTGCAATCGTCGGAGGCAGCAGTCCATTCACGGTCGAACTGTTCCATCAACTTGCTTTGACGGAGCTGAGAGAGCAGCCTTATGAACTGAGACTGCACGGCAGGAACCTCGATGCACTCGAACTGGTTCGGCATTTCGCAGCCGCAACCCTACCGGCATGGCGCATTCTAGCGATGTCGGATCTTGATGAAGCATTGGATGGCGCGGACATTGTGGTACATCAAGCACGGTATGGTGGCCTAGAGGGCCGCTTTCAAGATGAACGGCTGGCCTCGATGCTGAATACGCTCGTCGATGAGACACTTGGCCCAGGTGGATTGCAGGCGGCATTGAGGATCGCCGAAGGCGTGCTGGCGTTCTCGTCAACTGCCCTGCGTCGGTGCCCAGACGCTTGGATCCTCAATCTGGTCAATCCGTTGGGCATTTCCACATCGTTAATCGCTGGAACCGGTCTGCAGCTCTGTCTAGGGTTATGCGAGCTACCCACAGTAACGCACAGGCATATTGTCGATCTTCTGGGCGTCACCGTACCCGAGTTGGCGTGGGATTACGTGGGCCTTAACCACCGCGGCTTTCTCTACAACCTGCGCGTTGGGGACGAGAACGTGCTCCCAAAGCTCTTGACTGCTCTTTGCGACGAGCGGGTGGACAATGGCGTTTGCGACATAGGATCCGAACTCATTGCACAACTTGATGCGGTTCCATTGAAGTACTTCAGGATGCTGAACGGACAGCCCATTCATGAGCCAGGCCGGGCGCATGCACTGAAGAAGGTGCGTGAACGGGCATACCAAGAACTTCTCCAAAGACCGGCTGTTTATCCACCATCCATACGCGCGCGGAGCATGCCTTGGTATGAACACGCTGTCGTACCGACCATTGCCGTTCTTTTAGGGCATGCCCCATCCATCACCTGCACGGCAAACATTGGTGGTTCCAATGACATTGCACAGGAAAGGATGGTCAGGCTGGACCGAGACAAACTGACGATCAAGTCTCCTGGTCCACCGCCTCCCCTCGTCGCCGAGTGGATGGCTCGCTTCCGTCAACACGAGGAATCAGTGTTGACAGCCACACGATGCCGTACACGCGCTGCTGTGGTCGCTGCTCTGAAATTAGACCCACTATTGTGTTGCGATCAAGTACGGATCGCTGCCGACCTGATTGACGTTTGAAATAGACATGATGAAACCAGTCATTGCTATTGTAGGTTGCGGCCGCATGGGTCTCGTCCGAGCTCAAGCTCTGAAGTGCGTGAGCCATCGTGTCCGATATGTCTTTGACGTAGACAGCAGTCGAGCATCTCAGGTAGCTGACGTTCACAACAGTAGGGCGGTCGCCTCGCTTGCCGAAATGAATTGGTCCGAACTGGATGCAGTGTTCGTATGCACTCCACCCAGCGACAGGGCGGCAATGGAAATCGCCACTCGACTGGATAAGCATGTTTTCGTCGAGAAGCCAATACACCTTTCTGCCCGACACAGCTTGTCACTGCTCGGTATGACGCTACCCCGCGATCGCATCTTCGCGGTAGGCTACATGAATCGCTATCGTTCTCCAATCGAGGAAGTTAGAAAGCGTATCGAAGACATACCGATCCTCGGCTTCCAAGCCCACTGGATCTGCAAACCTTACATGGTGCCCTGGTGGGCAGACCCCGCCCAATCGGGCGGCCCCCTCAATGAGCAGGCCACCCACATTGTCGACCTGATCCGATATCTGCTTGGTGAGGTAGATCAAGTGACCGCCATACAGGGAGTGAGCGACTCAAGCACCGTCTCCGTCATGCTGCGTATGCAATCTGGTTGCATAGGTACTTTTGTTTATTCGTGTTCGGCAACGGAAAAGGACATCGGCCTGCGCTTGTTTACGCAGGACACGCCGATTGTTCTGAGTGGATGGGATTTCTACTTGTCCGATGCGCCTTGGCAAACATCCACCATCCAACGACAATCCAGCGAGGATGCTTTTCTGAGCGAGACCAAAAGTTTTCTCGACGCCGTTGAGTCAGGTGACGCGCAGGCTGTTCGATCTCCATTTACCGACGCTTTCAAGACCCAGGTGGTAGTCGATTGCATACGGAATTCGTTGCGACTGGGCACGCGTGTAACGGTCGAGGCCTACAGAGAAGAACTGGACGCCCTATGAATCCTATCGGCACGATTCAAGGCCTCAGTTAGCCGTTAGGCAGGAATATCGCTCAGCAGGCGATTCAGTGTTGCGACTGTTTTTTGTCATTCGAGCGGTGTGCAGATAACGCTTAGATACGCATACTATATATGGGATAACTACCTTGGCATAGCAGTTTTGGCCTAATACCTCTCGTCGTGCCAAGAGAGACTACGCTCGCAAACGCTTGGTCTGGCAAGGAGGCTAAAAACTCCACTGGCGTGCTCTGCGAACTGGGTGCGAATAATTTGGATGGAGCAGTGAGATGGAAACAGTCAAGGTCGTTTTCTTCGACGTCGGCAACACCCTGATGAATTTCGACTATGGTACCGTGGCGAAGCTTTCTGGCATGAACCAAACACAATTGACCAAGCAGGCACCGGCAAGCTGGAAGCAGATCAACAGCGAATTGGCTGAGGCATATCAAAGGGGGAAGCAGCACGACCATTTTCGCATGCTGATTCACAGCTTGGTGTACGCTGAGGCCGGGCTTGCCGGCGTTGAGGCGGTCATCAATGGCAGCGATGCCTTCTCCTTATGGAACCGCACGAACAACCAAGCACGCCAAGCAGTCGAGGCCCTGCGCAACCAAGGTGTCCGGGTCGGGGTTATTTCTAACACAGACGGAACGGTTCAAACTCTACTCGACCGCCACGGCTGGAAGGGATTGTTCGAAGCGGTCATCGACTCTGCAGTGGTTGGGGTGCAAAAGCCTGACTCCCGCATTTTTGAGATGGCGCTCGCGCGGGTTGGAGTAAAGGCCAACGAAGCTCTGTATGTCGGAGATTTGCCCTCTGTGGATGTCCAAGGCGCTAACGATGCCGGCCTTCGCGCCGTACTATACGATCCCTACGACCTATATCAAGCGGATCTGGAACATTTAGTCGCCGCTCATGGCCCTTTCCACCGGTTGACTGATATGCGTCAACTTTCCCCGCTGGTTCGACTCCTCAATGGCTGAACCATGGACACGCGCCACAGCTTAGGTGCTCGACTGTCATTTACTGACGCATGGTACACGTCGAATATCGCACACGCGGGACACAAAGAAGTTCTCATGTTTCGCGCACTCGCCAACTGCGGGGACCTCGGCTGTAACTACATAGACCTCGTCGCGTTGGAACCCAATACCAGTATTGGCCTACACCGACATGGTCCTCACGACACGGAGATTTATGTAATAGTGGAAGGGCTGGGCGAAATGACGATAGAAGATGAAACTCTGTTTGTCACCACGGGAGATGTGGTTGTCAATCCTCCCAATGGTACGCATGGTCTCGTCAATGTGGGAAACATCTTGCTCAAACTTGTTGTAATCGATGTGCCAGTAGCACATGACGCTACGTCGTAAGTTCATAATGGCGTGCGTCCCTCATCTGGCCCGCTTGGCAAATGCGAAGGAATTGTTAGCTAAGTTGATTGAATACTAGACACTCTTACCGAGAATACAACTCGATGCTCGACCATTTGCATCCCAAAAAAACCATCCGTCCGCAAGCTCATGGCACATCTAATAAGACATCCTACATATTATTTCACGCGGGTGAACGTTTCTGGCAGGCGCCTACCATGCCCGATAGGTGTCGTTTCCAACTCGCAGGAAGCGAACTAGTCGAGATTTATCGGGACATGTACAGGGAAGTCGCTTCGGTATGGAATTGGGGCAGTGCGATTTCATGGGAAACCGCTCAGTGGGGTTCTCATTTGGCGGCAGCTGATGTTGAAGGGCACGTGCTTTTTGTGGCCGACCAACCCGCCGGATGGTTTGAGCTTCGGCACGATATGCGCCTAGGTAGTATCGAGATATATTATTTGGCGCTACGACGTCAGTTTATCGGGTGTGGTTTAGGGCGGCTGTTGCTCAGACATGCTATCGGTTATGCCTACCGTCGCAGACCGCAGCGAGTTTGGCTCAAAACGAGTTCGGATGACCATCTTTCAGCATTGCCCCTGTACTTGAGCGAAAGTTTCTATTTGATAGACATAATTCCTAAAGACTAGGTCATGTTCACATTTACAAGCGGCCAGAGCAGACACGATGGAGACAAAGGTGAGGTAGCTGTGGGCGAGTTTGTCATATCGAGTGGCGACGCGACGAAAATGCTTGATACGCTTAAAGAAGCGTTCAACGAGATTGCGCTTACGGTACAGGGC
>NZ_LFJJ01000228.1 GCF_001189365.1 Candidatus Burkholderia verschuerenii
ACCAGGTTGGTCGGATCGCACGGTAGGCGCGGCTGAAAGTACTCCTCGCCGCAGAAAAATTGAAAGTAGACGTTCTCCGCCCAGCGCTCGCACACTGACTCATCACTCTCGTTGTACGCATGCTTCAGATAGCGCAGCCCGACCATCAGGCGCATCGGGAGCCGGGGACGCCCAGCCGCGCTCATGCCCGCGCCCGCGAGCTTCGGTGCAACGCCAAACAGATCCAGTGCCTCACTTGAGCGACCTTCACGAGCACGCCGCTCGAACACCGGCACTAACGTCGCTTCGATCGACGCCCACGGCATGCGGTTGGCCAGCACAGCGAGCGGGTGACGCAGATCGATCATGGTGTCGAGGCGGCTGCGAAAGAAATCGGGCGTGCTCATCGGCGAAGTTCCAAACTCCCAGGAAACCATTCAGATCAATATTGCTTCTGGGAGTTCTGGGAAACACGATCTTCCGGCGGCCCCTTGCCACCCTTGACTTCGACTAATTCTGAAGGGCCGACCACTTAACCCAAGCGCGCACCCTTGCCGCCGCAGTTGCCGCGTGTCGACATCCGTCACGAACCGGACAACACGATGTGCTATTGCGGATGCGAACGTGTTCGTACCGGCGAAGACATTAGCGAGAAGTTGGATTACGCGCCGGGCGTATTTACGGTGGAGCGACACATTCGCGGTAAATGGGTATGTCGCAACTATGAGACGCTAATCCAGGCACTCGTCCCAGCGCACGTCATCGACAAAGGCATCCCAACCGCCAGACTTCTGGCATCGGTACTAGTCAACAAATTCGCAGATCACTTGCCCCTTGTCACGGGGCGGCACTATGGAGCCATTCTGAGGGCAGCGTAAAGGCGCCACCTGAGGGGGCGGCGTATTGGACACTCGATGGGCGGCGCATAGGAACCAGCAGCATCAGGGCGAGAACGCGATTCGAACTTTCCACGTCGGTACGCTCCGTTCTATTTGAACGGGGCGTCCATGGCCAACCGGAGGTTCGAATTGTTCGAGTACCGCCAAGTCCTTGTCCGCATGCGGCATGGCGATTCCGACCGTGACATCGCGCGCGGCGGCTTGATGGGACGCAAGAAGTTGACGACCGTGCGCCGCAAAGCCGAGGCGCTCGGATGGCTGGATCCGGCACAGCCGTTGCCGGATCCAGCCACGATCGCTGGCGCTTTCGGTCGCTCGCCGCACTTGCCGCACACTTGCGTGTCGACGGCAGAACCGTTCCGTGAACAGATCCGCGACTGGGCGGCTGCGGGCGTTCAGGGCACCACGATCCATGCCGCTCTCCAACGCAATCATGGCTAAACCGGCAGCTACGACGCCATGAAGCGCATGCTGCGCCGTCTGGGCACCGAGCGCAACGCAGTGACCTCGACCACGATCCTCGAATTCCCTCCATCGGACGCGGCGCAAGTCGACTTCGGCGCCGGCCCAGTACTTACACATGAATCCGGCCTTCCGCTCAAGACGTGGATCTTCGTGATGACGCTTTGCTGGTCGCGTCACCAGTACAACGAGATCGTGCTGGACCAGCAGACTGGAGACGTGTCTGGCCTGCCACCGGCGCGCCTTCGAATGGTTTGGTGGTTGTCCCGGCCGGGTCATCATCGATAACGCAAAGTGCGCGATCATCAAGGCGTGCCGATATGAGCCTGCAGTCCAGCGCTCCTATGCCGCGCTGATATGACTCCCGGTGTCAATCTGGATCGGTTTTCATCGTTGACTCCATGGTCAAAGCAAATTTCCTGAGGGCGGCGTAGCGGTAAAACTCGACGGTGGATCACGCTGATATTCGCGGGTTGGTTGCCGCGTTACAGAGGTCCGTCTCATGAGCCTGCCGCTTCCTTGCTACGCAAGTCGACTGATGCCGTTGCCAAACGCGGTCGCGGGTTACTCGAATACCGGGCTGCGCCGCCTTCAGGAAACTCTTGGTACTGAATGGTCTTTTTACGTACAGCCCTTTGTTCATGCAGATTGCGCGCTTGACAGTAACGCCAGCGTCATTCCCAATCGGCCGACGTCCCAGATGAAGCCCGCCAGTTCGCGTGCAATTGCGATGATGGCCACGTGCGCGGTCTTCCCTCTGGCGACGAGCTTGCGATATCGTCTGCACAGTCTTAGTTGCGCGTCCCAGGCACGGTCGACTATCGGCTTGGGTAGCCCTTCATGCCGGCGCTGGATGTCGATGCTCACGCTGGCAGGATGGCGGTAACTCCAGGCCGATTCGACCAATAGCTTTCGCGCGTAACTGTTGCCTGTCTTGGTAATGCTTCCTTGCCGCCGTTTTCCACCTGAGGAGTGTTCAAAAGGCGTCACGCCGAGCCACGCCATCAACTGTCGCGGATGCTCGAAGCGCGACAGGTCACCCAGCTCGGAGACCAGGCCGATCGCCGACGTGAGGTTAATCCCGCGCATAGCTTGCAATGAGAGTACGACTGGGTAAAACCGCCAGCTGATGACAGATTCACGCAATGCCTGCTCCAGCCTCTCACATTGCGCGAGCCGGTCTTCGATCGTGCGCCGGTGTTCATTGAACGCCAATTGTTGCCATGCGCTGTCGAACGAGAACGTACTTATCCAGCGTCGGTGGGTGGGCCCCCAGTTGTGGCGGCCAAAGTAATGAATGCCGTGGGCAAGCAGAAACGATTTGAGCCTGCAGCGTGCTTCGATCAGCGCGCGCTTGCCTGTCTCGTCGTAGCGACGACGTCCATCTCGGCTCTGCCGGACTACTCTTAACTCTGAGTTTTTCTCTGCCATAGGTGTCCACCAAAAATAGGTGGACACCTTTCTATCACAGCGTGCGAATTACGTGTAGGGCGTCCGCAATTGACCGCTTACGTTCAAACGACTGCGTCGGGTGCTCAAACGTCAGCGTACGGTGTTAGGCCGCGTGTTGCGCGACATCGAACGCAAGATGGCCGGGCTGCCGTCCGAGCGGCAAGCATTTCTGAAGGTTTGGTGGCGCATCTGTCGCCAGCGTCCGAAGGACAAGAACAAGCTCTACGCGCTGCATGCGCCGGAAGCGGAGTGCATCGGCAAAGGCAAAGCGCGTCAGCCGTATGAGTTTGGCGTCAAGGTCAGTCTGGCAATCACTGAGCGGCATGGTCTGATCGTCGGCGCACGGGCATTCCCGGGCAATCCATATGACTGGCATGTGCTGGCCGAACAGCTGGAACAGACTTCGATCCTGCTGCAAGAGGTGCAAGGCGCCCCGTGCGTGAAGACGGTGCTGACCGATCTCGGATATCGCGGCGTGGACGCCGACATTGCCCCGGTTCAACTGATCCACCGGGGCAAGAGCAAAACGCTTTCAAACCGGCAGCGGCGCTGGCTCAAACGTCGACAGGCCATCGAGCCGATCATCGGGCATGTGAAACACGATCACGGCATGCGCCGCTGCTGGCTCAAGGGACAAACGGGCGACGCTATACATGCCGTGCTGTGCGCGGCCGGCTATAACCTGCGTTGGTTGCTTCGAGTCATTGCACGTTCAGGCCTAAAGGCCTTTTATGCGCTCGTCATTCTATTCGTCGCCGACACGTTCACCAAACAAAAATCACGCGGCATTCGCACACCATTCAAGCTGTGGGGCGGGCGCTGGCGTCAAACAACGCTTCGCCACTGGGCAAACTGAATTTTGCAGGGGCGACTACTGAGCGTCTGGCGGGCCTATACGGCAGGCCCCCGGGTCGTCGCGCCATGACCTAGCGGGTCTTGAGGCGCGAGTGCTCGACTACACACTGCGGCGCAAACCCGCCGACGGCTCGACGCACGGGAGCAGCCGCAAGTTGGCCGCGCAATTGGGCGTGCCCTTCATGACCGTGCAACATATCTGGCGCAAGCACGACATTCGGCCACATCGTCTCGATACCCAAATGGTGTCCAACGATCCCGACTTTGAAGGTATGCGGTCCTTAAAGGACGCCCTAGCAACGAACGAGTGATTCTCTGATGCTATGTGTCCACGTGGACAGCTGGGATCAGAGTACATGGATGAAGATCGAAATTTGCGCAGTCACCTGGTAGTCGGGGCTAAGCGGGACGGTCGCAGAGAATACGACCCACAAGCTCGTGAGGAATTGGTTCAGCTGTGCATGAAGCCTGGCGTTTCGATCGCGCGTACGGCGATGGAATTTGACTTGAACCCAAACCTTCTACGTGGATGGATCACGCGCCACCAGAAAGCACATGCTGCTGTGAGTTCCGTTGAGAGCGAGTTCGAACGATCACGCACTGTGCCGAACGGTGTCACGCTACCAGCAACGCGGACTTGCGCACCGGAGGTCCCGTCACCATTCGTGCCTGTTGTTCAAGAACCGGTAACGGATGGACAAGCCGTGTGTGCACACCTGAAAAACAAACTTGGCTATGTCAACGCCTACGCCCATACTATTCATTGTGGATCCTCCGGTCGTCGGGAACTGCATGCATTTCCCATTTGGGCACATCGATGCCGTTGGCCCGTGAGGGTCCACCTTACCTCTGCTATTACATTCACGGGTGGGACGCGTTCATTTCATTCTTACGATCAGGCCAGTTCGGACCAGCATCTCCGGTATCGCTCCTTCGACACTTGCGGAACGATCAGCGGATAGCGTCGAGGACATCTCGATGTCCGGCAACCCGTTGCAGCAAGGATCGGCGCATGTGGGACCCGGTGACCTAATTCGCTGCGAGACCTGCGGACGTCCATGACTTTTGCTCGAGCTACGCCTAAGATGGGCGGCAGGAACTTTCCGTTTGATGGAATGCGCGGAAGGTAAGCGGCGCCTTACGTGGAACTCCGAAATTGAATCCTGGAGGGCGTCACGTTGATGTTTAAAGCTATTATTTTCACGAAAGGAGTAGCGAAATAATAGCCTTGCACGGAGCAGCGAGAACGCACACTCGCGTGCCCACACCGTCGCTTTCTGCCGCTCGATATAAACGCTATCGATACGCTAGCGGCTGTTTGGTACTCAATTCGGCCGAATGTGTCTTATGTTGCTTCGATTTGAATCATGGGACGCGGATCTGTGCCGGTGAGTTTCCAGTTGCAATTCGAAAGCGTAAGATTCGTGATATGACGTCCCCACAATCCGTACGCCGGAACGGGATTGCCACCGGGGTCAGGATATCCCGTACCTATTTCGCCCCGGGCATTCGGTATTTTACCCGTGTACGCCTTAACGCCCAGACTGATATTAGTCAACACAACATCGGTAATAGGCTTGCCTTTGAAGCCCGAAAACCACGAGCCATTCGGACCGTTGTTTTCCCCAGAAATCTGGTCAAACACAATTCGTCGAATGCTTCCGACGGGAGGTTTTTCCTGGCCGGGCATGAGCCGGAATCGGTCTCCAATTCCGATAAAAAGCGGGCTGAGCGCGTTGTTAATTGTACATTTTGAGACCAGAATGTTTGAAAGCGAGCCGCCATCCGCGCTCTCCCAAGAAATGCCGCCTTTGACATCGAATGTATCGTAATGAAGTCCCAGTTCTTTGTAAAGCAACGTGCGATCGGTTTTAGGGCCGCCGAAAGTGCAATTATAGACAAGGATATTGTTAAACGATCCTTGCGTGTCGGTTCCAATTTTGAGTGCATTTGTGCTGCTGTAGGATTGGCAGTTTCTTACAAGTACATTCTGCAGCAAGCCTCCTGCGGACCCTTTGAAGCAAATTCCGTCGTCTTCGGAGTTGATAACACAGTCTCTCACGATAACTGATTTGCAACCGTCGATGTCGATGCCGTCGTTATTGATGTTAGAGATGTTAGAAACTGTAATATTTTCAACCAAAAGATTATTGCATGAAAGATAAAGTTGCATCCATGAAGCTGCGTTAATCAGCGTTACCTTACTAACATGTACCTTGTTGCACTCGATGATCCGAATTCCAAACGGGCGAAATGTTGTTCCGAAATCGTTGTTCTTTCTTGGGTATTTTTCTCCTTGACCATCGATGATGCCACCGCCGGTAATTGCAATATTAGTGGCCCGCTCAGCATAGATTATGGAGTAGAATTGCTGATAAGATGTATCCATCTCGGTCTGGGTAATAGGGACCAGCCTGAGATAGTCACTCGGATTAGTGCTTCCAATCAGACGAGCACCATCGTTGATAGACAGTCGAACATTGTCTTTCAATATGATGGTCCCGGACACATAATCGCCGTTCGATAGATTTACCGTACCACCACCTTTGGCACTGACAAAATCAATGGCTGTTTGTATGCATTTAGTCGTCTGAGTTGGAGTACTCGACACCGTATAGCCAAACTGTTCGGGAGTAGCAGCGAGATTGGGACCGGACCATGGCAACACCGTACATTCAAGTATCTCAGCCATTGTCGATAGGTCGCTTTTTAAAGTCGCAACCCAATCGGGAATAGTAATGGTGTAATTAACTGCCGATGCCGTCTGTCCGAATACATACCCTGGATGAAAAACTGGCATTAGTGCGAAAGCAACGCTGTTTTTGAGAAAAGACCTTCTGGGACGCGAACGGCATTCATCGTGCGCCGCCAATGTCTCCATTGATGCTCTGCGATCCATGTTCTCCTCCGAACAATTTGCTTGAATGGTGCTAGAAATTAACTTCCAATTCGGATTATTTTGACAAATCGATATCGCCCTTGTGTGCCAGACAAGCTCCACCACCGGATGCCGACGCACCACCGGACGTGGATGTCGTTTTTGTTGTGCCAGCGCTATCTCCATCACACCCTGCAAGCGAAAACATTAATGCTAGGAGTGCGAAAAAACAAAACCGCTTTTGCATGTTCCATGCCTCCATTCTGATTGAAGTGTCGTGATCGAGTATAATTTTCAAGTCATCAGTTCGGTGATTAATGCGCGACTTATCTCGACCACGCACTTTGACTGGGCGATATAGTAGCTATTTGAACTGAACCGTGGATCTTCTCAAGCCGCATTCAGGACATAAGGATCAAGTGGCTCTCAACTAAGTCGTGAATTATCTCTTCCAGAATAATGTCTGGGTTTAGTCGCCAAAATTGAAATTTTGGTGGTGAGCCGTTTCAACGCGATTATCGCTCTCGTACTCAATGATGGCGTACGGAGGCACCAATGCTTCATCGCTAGAGTAAGGGATGCTCAAAAAAGTACCGAAACGACATGTCATCACAATCTTTTCAGGATGTTAACTGTAGATTACCATTGAATTATTTTAATAAAAAAAATCGTGATTCTCTTGGGCCAAGTCGATGGCGAACGAGATAGATGCGTCTTTTGGCAGCGAAAGTCGCATTCTGTACTGGGAACGTTGGCGGGCCGAAACATCACAAGAGATCGAAGTTGGCCCACCTGAAAACGATTGCTTTACGTGCTCGGGAGATCTTATTGTTGGACGTCCAGACGAAAGGCTCAATTTTTACAGACATCTAAACTAGGAACATGCTTCGATCCTGCCCCCCGTCCGAAGACATTGGCGGCGCGATTTATTTGAGCCGTTGAAACGCGCGCGCCGGAGGTCGCGCCTGAAATCTTGCAAAGTTCCTGCCGCATCGTATCGAGACGGACCCCGCTGCTGGAATCGGCGGTTCATCTGCGAATACTGTGTGGAGCGACGACCACGCTCATAGTCAGCATCTGCGCGTGAGCTGCCCCAGGGCATCATGCGCGACTGTCCGGAGCGCATACGAGCTTTTCGTGAGTCCTGAGGTCGAACGAGCCGGACCGAGCGTCCGAGTTTCGTCCTCGCGTTCCTGCGCTTCCGGCACGTCGTCGGATACCGGTTCAGGACCGCCCTGAGCGACGGTGTCGCTGGCATCTTCGACTGTGAGGATGCATCCATCCGGTCCTTTCCGGGAGGCGTTCTGCTTTGCAGGCAAGGTCGCCCTTCTTGATCTTCGCCAGCCGGTGATCGTAAGAATGAAATGAACGCGTCCCACCCGTGATCGTATGAGCTGAGGGGGGGATCCTCACGGGCCAACGGCATCGATGTGCCCGGGTGGAAAATGCTTGCATTTCCCGGCGACCGGAGGATCCACAATGAATAGTATGGCCGTAGGTGTCGACATTGCCAAGCAGGTTTCTCAGGTGCACTACATTGATCCGGAAAGCGGAGAGATCGTGAACAAGCCGATCAAGCGAGCGATGTTTCTCGAACACTTCGCGAATCGTGCGTCGCGCCTCATCGGAATGGAAGCATGTGGCGGTGTTGTGCATCACTGGGCTCGGCAGCTAATCAGTCGGGCCTGCAAAATTGAATTTGCCGGAATGGACCCGACGACGCAGTCTGGTGCAGACGTAAACGCACATCTCAGCCAGGTCTGCAGCGCACGAGTAGAGGTTGAGGCATGACGTTGAGCTGAAAACGCGCCCACGCGAGCAGCAAAAAGAATATAGGGCCAAGGCCCAGACGAACGATCGCGCGCAGCAGCCAGCGCAGGTTGTAGCCGGCCGCACACAGCACCGCATGCAGCGCGTCGCCGGTTTGCCCCTTGA
>NZ_LFJJ01000229.1 GCF_001189365.1 Candidatus Burkholderia verschuerenii
CCGCAGTTTCTGACCGAAACGGTGATGCGCGAGCGACTCGCCGAGTTGGGTCATCGAGTGGAATTCGGATGCGCGCTGGTCGGTATCGAGCAGGACGACGATCATGTCGCCGCGACGATCGACAGCGCGAGCGGCCCGCAAACCGTTCGCGCGCGCTATCTGATCGGCGCGGATGGCGGCCGCAGTTTCGTGCGCTCGACGCTTGACATCGACTTTCCCGGCAAGACGCTCGGCGTGCGCGCCGTCGTCGCCGATGTGCTGCTGACGGGGCTGTCGCGCGATGCGTGGCATCGCTTCAACAGCGGCTCGACGGCGCGGCAGATGTCGCTCTGTCCGCTAGCGGGCACGGCGATGTTCCAGTTGCAGGCGCCCGTGCCGCTCGAAGGCGAGGTCGATCTCACGGCAAGCGCGCTAACGGCGATGATCGCCGATCGCACCGGCCGCGACGATATCCGCATCGAATCGGTGTCGTGGGCATCGGCGTACAACATGAACGCGCGTCTCGCCGATCGTTATCGCGCGGGCCGCGTGTTTCTGATCGGCGACGCGGCGCATATTCATCCGCCGACGGGCGGGCAGGGCCTCAACACCAGCGTGCAGGATGCGTACAACCTTGGCTGGAAACTGGCGGCGGCCATCGGCGGCGCAGCCGATGCGCTTCTCGACAGCTACGAAGCAGAACGCCGTCCGATCGCCGCCGACATGCTCGGTCTATCGACGAAACTGCTCGACGCGATGAAGCATGGCGAATTCCGGCGCGGCCGCGAGGTGCATCAGCTCGATATCGGCTATCGCGCGTCCTCGCTTGCGATGCCGTGCGCGGATCGCGTCGACGGCGTGCTGCCCGGCGACCGCGCGCCCGATGCGCCGATCCGTCGCGCTAGCGGTCTGCCGACGCGTATCTTCGAGTTGCTGAAGGGCACGCACTGGACCTTGATCGGCCACGATGTCGAACGGGACAGCATCGCGCCGCGACGCGGCTTGCGCATTCACACGTTCGGCGCGCGCGGCGATCTTATCGACGATGCGGGGCATTTTTGCGCGGCCTATGCGCTTCGTTCCGGCGACTGGCTGCTCGTGCGGCCCGATGGGTATATCGGCGCGATCGTCGCCAACGAGCGGCTTGCGGCGCTGGAGGACTACTTGCGCGACATCGGACTGGCTTCGACGGACGGAGGCGCGCGATGACCATGCTGTTGGCGTTTCCCCCGTTCATCGCGTTCGTTCTGATTCAGGCCACGGTTGGCGTGACGGCGGCCTCGCGGCGGCGGCGCTGGTATCGGCCGCGCTGCTGGCGCGCGATGTCGCATCGCGCGAGCGCAAGGTGAAGATTCTCGAAATCGGGACGTTTCTGCTGTTCGGCGCGCTGACGCTGTATGCGCTCGTGTTCGGTGCATCGTGGTCGGTGCCGGCGGTGCGTCTGCGTGTCGATGCCGGCTTGCTGCTGATCGTGCTGGCGTCGATCGCGTTGCGTCAGCCCTTCACGCTGCAATACGCGCGCGAAAAAGTCGCCGCCGATCGATGGGATGCGCCGGAGTTTCTGCGCGCGAATTACGCGATCACGTCCGTCTGGGCGCTCGCGTTCGCCGCGATGGTCGCCGCCGATCTGCTGATGGCGTATGTGCGGGCGGTGCCGCATTGGGTGGGTGTCGCGATAACGGTCGCGGCGTTGTTTGGGGCGTTTAGGTTGACGGAGAAGGTGCGCGGGTGAGTTCCGTTTCACGCAATTCATAGGACGTGCTGCGCCCGCCGCCCGGCGCTCGTTGCAGGATGCCGAGCGCAACGAGATCGTTGATGTCCCGCAACGCGGTATCGGGAGAACACTTCGCGATCGATGCCCACTTGCTGCTGGTCAATTTGCCGTCAAAACCGTCGAGCAGCCGATTGAGCAGTTTCGTTTGCCGTTCGTTGAGCGCGGCGTCGGCCCATCGCTGCCAGAAGCGCGTTCGGACAAACACGACGTCGAGTGCGTCGTGCGCATGTTTGAGCGCGCGCAGCACCGCTTCGAGGAACCAGATGAGCCAGTCGGTTACGTCGAGCGTGCCTTTCTGCGTGCGCTCGAGGATGGCGTAATACGCTTTACGTTCGCGCTGGATTTGCGCGGACAGACTGTAAAAGCGCTGCGGGCTGTGATCGGCGCGTGCGAGCAGAAGATCGCCCACTGCGCGCGCAATGCGCCCGTTGCCATCGTCGAACGGATGCAGCGTGACGAACCAGAGGTGCGCCAGTCCGGACTTCAGCAGAAGCGGTTCGGCTGAAGCGGCGTTGATCCAGTTAAGGAAGCGGGTCATCTCGTCGTCGAGACGATCCGCCGGCGGCGCTTCGAAATGCACCTGCTGTCTGCCGATCGGCCCGGACACGACCTGCATCGGGCCGTGCGAATCGTCGCGCCATGCACCGACGCTGATGCGGGACATGCCGCTATAGCCGGTAGGAAAGAGTGCCGCATGCCAGCCGAACAGACGGTCCTGGTCGAGCGGGCTGGCGGATTCGAGCGTCGCGTCGAGAATCATGTCAACGACGCCTTCGACGTTCCGATCCGTCGGCGCGAGCGCGCCGATATCGACGCCGAGCCGTCGCGCGATGGAGGAGCACACCGACGCGACATCGAGATGTTCGCCTTCGATCGCACTCGTTTTGACGACATCTTCGGTAAGTGCCGCGAGGCTTGCGCGATCGCGCAGCGCGATTCCGGCATCGGCAAGTCGACCGAGCAGGCGGCCTTGTTCGCGAGAAACGTCCGCAAGCGGCTCCGCCAGGCGCGACATGTCGTAGCGCCAATCGGGCCAGTCGGGCGCTTCCCAGATGTAGGTGTAATCTCCGCGAATCATGCGGAGATTATCGGCGACAATCTCCGCATGATCAATCTATTCTCCGCAAAACATGCGGAGAATACGCCCTCAATTGCCGCACAACCTCACTGCCCGCTAGCCTGATTGAGCGTCAGATGCTTCGTCTCCGGCGCCCAGGCGATGGAAACTAGCATCCCGATCAGCAACACCGCCGCCAGCGCGAGCATCGTCATCTGCACGCCGGCCTGCGCGATGCCGATCGGCAGCAGAAACGTGCCGACCGCCGAACCCAGCCGGCTGCACGCGATCGACAACCCCACGCCGCACGCCCGCGCTTCGGTCGGGAAGCATTCCGGCGGGAACACGCCGACCAGATTCGAGAACGCCGACATCGTGAGCGTGAACACGCCGAACGCGACGATC
Organism: Candidatus Burkholderia verschuerenii; assembly: GCF_001189365.1. GTDB lineage: Bacteria > Pseudomonadota > Gammaproteobacteria > Burkholderiales > Burkholderiaceae > Caballeronia > Caballeronia verschuerenii. The sequence goes on from NZ_LFJJ01000229.1 coordinate 3,216, forward strand.
ATCAGGGTCGTTGAAGACGACGGCAGCATCGACAGCGCCAGCAGCGACAGACAGCACACCGCGAACGAACCGATCAGGAACGAGCGGCGCGACAGCTTGATCGTCAGCTAGATGCCGAGCAGCGCGCCGAGCACGAGAAACGCGTTCAGCAGCAAGTCCGCGCCCGAGCCTTCGCTCAGATTGATCGACTTCAAAATGCTCGGCAGGAACGTGTAGATCGCGAAATACGGAATCACGAGGCACACGAAAAACGCGCAATTGAAGATCGTGCGACGGATCAGATCGGGCTTGAACAGACGCGAGAAACCGCCCGGACCGGAGAAGTGCTCGCCGCTGTCGGCATCGATGGTGACGTTCGGGCCGAAATGCTTGCGCACGATACGGTTCGCTTCGTCCACGCGTCCGCGTCCCAGCAGCCAGCGCGGCGACTCCGGCGTGCCGATGCGCAGCACCAGCACCAGCAGCGCGGGCATGCCGGCGGAGGCGAGCAGCCAGCGCCATGCATCGCCCGATGCATCGGCGTAATGCATGCCGAGCACGTTCGCGATCACATAGCCGATGGTCCAGATCACGCTGAACGAACCGAGCAGCACGCCGCTATGCTTGCGCGGCGAGAATTCCGCGAGGATCGCGTGGCCGACCGCGAAGTCGCCGCCCATGCCGATGCCGATCAGCACGCGCAACGCGCACAGCACCGCGGGCGTCGTGGCCCAGAACTGCGCGAACGCCGCCGTCGTGATGATCAGAAAGCTTAGCAGGAAAATCTTCTGCCGCCCGAGCTTGTCGGAGAGCCAGCCGAACAGGAGACTGCCCAGAAAGATGCCGATCAGCGCGGACGAACCGAGCAGGCCGGTCCAGAACGCATCGAGCGGAATCTGCTTGTTGAGCGAACCGATGGCATAGCCGATGGTGCCGAGCGCGTAACCTTCGGTGAAATGCGCGCCGAACGTGAGGCCCGCGATCTTGATATGAAAGCGGTTGAGCGGCGCGTCGTCGAGCGAGACGCGGCCGGATGCCGGGTTGGCGGACGATGAAACGTCGCGCAGGTCGAGCGCCTGCGGACTCAGGCTTTGAGTGTCCAAAAGTATCTCCTCCACTTCCGAGTGGAGCGCGGCGAGCTGCGCAAGAGACCGCGCGCGATAGCGTTTTCGTTAAATGCGCGCGCGGCCGGTCGATGCGTCAGCGGCCGAGACCGCCCATCATTATGTACTTGAGCTCCATATACTCATCGAGCCCGTACTTCGAGCCTTCGCGGCCGAGGCCCGACTGCTTCACGCCGCCGAAGGGCGCGACTTCCGTCGAGATGATTCCCTCGTTGATGCCGACCATGCCGCTCTCCAGCGCCTGCGCCACGCGCCACGCGCGGCCCAGATCGCGCGTGTAGAAATACGCGGACAGGCCGAAAGGCGTGTCGTTGGCGAGCGCGACGACTTCCTCTTCGGTCTTGAAGCGGAAGCACGCGGCCACCGGCCCGAAGGTTTCTTCCTCGGCGATGAGCATGGACGGTAACGCATCCGCGAGCACGGTCGGCTCGTAAAAGGTGCCGCCCAGTGCATGCGCTTTGCCGCCCGTCAACACTTTGGCGCCTTTTTGCACGGCATCGGCGACATGCGTCTGGACTTTCTTGAGCGCGGCTTCGTTGATCAGCGGACCCTGATCGTAGTCGCCGGTCAGGCCGTCGCCGACGCGCAGCTTGTGGACCGCGCGCGTCAGCGCTTGCGTGAAGGCATCGTAGACGCCGTCCTGTACGTAGAAGCGATTCACGCAGACGCAGGTTTGCCCAGTGTTGCGGAACTTCGAGGCGATCGCGCCTTGCACGGCGGCGTCGATATCGGCGTCGTCGAATACGATGAAGGGCGCGTTTCCGCCGAGTTCGAGCGAGAGCTTCTTGAGCGTATCCGCCGATTGCTTCGCCAAAAGTTTGCCGACGCGCGTCGAGCCGGTGAACGACAGCTTGCGCATGTCCGCCGATTCTGTGAGCGTCGCGCCGATGGCGACGACATCGCCCGACACGATGTTCAACACGCCTGCCGGAATGCTCGCTTCCTCGGCGAGCACGGCCAGCGCCAGCGCCGACAGCGGCGTTTCTTCCGATGGCTTCAGCACCATCGTGCAGCCCGCGGCGAGCGCGGGCCCGGCCTTGCGCGTGATCATCGCGAGCGGGAAGTTCCACGGCGTGATCGCGGCGACGACGCCGACCGGCTCGCGCGTCACGATGATCTGTGAATTCGGCTTCGTGCTCGGAATGACATCGCCGTAATTGCGCTTGGCTTCTTTCGCGAACCATTCGAAGAAGCTCGCGGCATAAGCGACTTCGCCGAGCGCTTCGGCCAGCGGCTTGCCCTGTTCGCGCGTGAGCAGTTCGGCCAGCGTGTTGCGATTGGCGAGCATCAGTTCGCCCCAGCGCTTCACGCGTGCGGCGCGTTCCTTCGCGGTCAGCGCGCGCCAGGCGGGGAAGGCCGCACGGGCGGCGTCGATGGCCTGCGCGGTTTCCGCCGAGCCGCCGCGCGCGACTTGCGCGATGATCTCGCCCGTCGCCGGATTGCGCACCGGATAGCGCTCGCGGTTCTCGGTCCACTTGCCGCCGATATAGTGATTCGTCTGCAAGAGCTCTTTCATGCCGCGCGCTCCAGCGTGAGATCGAACGCGCCTTGCGCCGCCCGCGCTTCACGCGCGATGCGCTTGCCGGCGGTGTAATCGTTGATCAGATCGCACGGCGTGTAGTTGCGGTCGAGTTCGTGCATTTCGTCGGCGTCGAGCTTGGTTTCGAGCGCGGCGAGCGCGCTGTCGAATTGCGCCGGCGTATCCGCGCCGACCAGCATGCATCGAGATGCCCGGACGATTCAGCACCCACGCCTGCGCGATCTGCGCGGGCGTCACGCCACGACGTTCCGCCACGCGCGCCACCGATGCCGCGATCTCCTGCGACGCGCAATCGCCGTACATTTGCGCGGTGAAGAAGTCGGTCTGATTGCGCGTGCTCTTCGCGTCGACGGAAAGCAGGCTGCGCGCGAGCGGGCTGAACACCGAGACGCCCACGCCCTGATCCATGCAGTACGGAATCATTTCGCGCTCTTCCTCGCGATACGCGGCGTTCAACTGCAACTGCATGTTGATCGGCTTGTGCCAGCCGTGGCGCTCGCACGCCTGCATGATCTTGGCGAACTGCCAGGTGTACATCGTCGAAACGCCGATATAGCGCGCCTTGCCCGCGCGAACGATATCGTCCATCGCCTGCATGGTTTTTTCGACGGGCGTGTTCACGTCGAAGAAATGCAGCATGTAGAGGTCGACGTAATCCATGCCCAGACGCGTAAGCGAGCCGTCGATGCCGTCCATGATGTGCTTGCGCGAATGGCCGCCCGCGTTCGGCGTGCTCGCCATGTCGTAGCCGACCTTGGTCGTCACGACGATTTCTTCGCGCTTGACCAGCCGCTTCAGAATGCGGCCGACGACTTCCTCGCCGACGCCCGTCGAATAAAAATCCGCCAGATCGATGAAGTTCACGCCCGCATCGAGCGCGTGCTTGACGATGGGTTCGCTTTGCGCTTCGTCGAAAATCCACGACTTCCATTGCGGCGTGCCCATGTTCATCGTGCCTAAGCACAGACGCGAGACTTTCAGGCCCGACTGGCCGAGATGTACGTATTCCATGTCGTCGGCTCCTTACTTCTTCGGCGTGTAGAACTGGTTCGATACGTCGCGTGCGGCCTTGAAGACGGCGCTCTTGTGCGGCAGGCCTTCCATCGCGGCGACGATCGCGTTCTTGCACGCGCGATAGTTATTCTCGAATACAGCGTCGAGGTCGTCGGTGGCCGGATTGACCCAGTTCGCCGACACGACGACCCAGTCGTTTTCTGGCTTCGGGCGGCAGCGTGCCGTTCTCCAGCGATTCGGCGACCGCCTTGGCGATGCCCGCCTGCGGATGCGCCACAGGTCGCGTTGCCGTGGAAGTCGTTCGCGATCTGCGCCTTGTTGACGTGAAGCGTGAGCGGCTTGGTCGGCACGCCCGGCTGCGCGATCACGACGAACGGCGCGTGACCGGCGGACGGCGTCGCCAGCGCGGTCGCGAATGCCTGACCGGCCGGGCCGTTGCGCGGGCCGACCAGCACGTTGATATGGGCGAGATTGACGCCCGGGCCTTCGAAACCTTCGCCGATGAACAGATTCTTTTCCATTGCTCCTTCCTGTGTCCTCTGAATGACTCGGCCACCCTGACGGTGGATGGAAATCATTCTGCGACGGGCGTTGGACCGGGAGGAACCGACGATTTCTCAGGGCGGGTGTGAGCTGGAATCAACTCCGGGTTGACCCGAAGTCATGGCTTGCGGACAGGTTCTCGGAAGATTCCTAAGCATCCTATAAGGATTGATCCAGAAAATGATGTCTGACTGCGGATGGCCGCGCGCGCCGCAATCCGCCAACGACAATCGACAATCGGGGATCGCACGCATGCGTCACTGCTTCTTGCTGTTTTCATGGCTCGCCGTGCCGCCCCGGCGCGCGACCGGCGCTTTGCCTCGCGGGTGACGCGCATGGTCGAGGCGCTGCATTCTTCCCTTCCGCTCGAGGTGGCAGACGACGTCGCCTGGTATCATCACGATCTGGCCAAGGCGCGCGGGCTGATCCGCCGTCCGCCCGCGCCCGGCGAGGCGTATGTGTGGCTGGTGCCGACCGAATTCCGCTTTGCGTCGGCATCGAATATTGGCAACTGGCTGAGCGTGTCGGAACGCCGGCGCGCGCGGTTGCATCCGAATTCGGCGATCGGGCGGCGCTTCGGCGTCGCGCGCGCGACCTTGCGGCTGGTGTTGTCGCACATGCTCGGCTGCCGTCCCGACGATGTCGAGTTGCAGGACGGACCGGACGAACGCATCGTCGTGAGCGATCCGCGCGCGGGCGGCGAGATCGGCGTCGACGTGGCGTACTCGGGCATCTGGATCGTGATCGCGGTGGCATCGGCGAGAATAGGGCTCGGGCTCGCCGTGGAGCCGTCCGGCGACGACGCGCGCGATCGCGGGGCGCTGTGGGAGCAGGCGGCGCGCATCGGCATGAACCGTGCGGGACGCGAATCGGACGACGCCGAATCGCCGGGCGCCTGGCGTGGACGACCACTGCGCGACGAGCGTGCCGGGCGTCTACGCGATCGGCGACGTCGTGCGTGGCCCGATGCTCGCGCACAAGGCGGAAGACGAAGGCGTGGCGGTGGCGGAAATTATCGACGGCCAG
>NZ_LFJJ01000230.1 GCF_001189365.1 Candidatus Burkholderia verschuerenii
AAACAGGGTCGAGTTTCGTAAAGCACCGGCATATGCTGAACTGGCTCAAGCCCTTGATAAACCTGCTGCATCGGGCTGTAGCGTAGTCAGGCGAATGTCGATGCGAGAGCCATCCTGAAATAAAAAAGGGGCGTGATTTAGCACGCCCCCTTTTTTCACCATTGTCACGCGTTCCCGAGAAACGCTTAACCCGCCGCCCCATCCGTATCCAAGTCCAGGTCATCGTCGACGTCACCCCTTCCCAGCGCTACGCGATAAGCTCGCGGCGACACCCCTACCCGCGATAAGAACACTTTGCGCATCGAGGTATAGGCTCCGAATCCGCACCTGCTCGCGATGGCCTTTATCGGGTGCGAAGTGCCGGCCAAGTCCCGCGTTGCTGCCTCGAATCGAGCCTCGCACAAATACTCCGAAGGCGTTCTTCCCGTTTCGCGCTGAAAGACACGAACAAAATTTCGCTCGCTCATGGCTGCTGCCTTTGCGATATCGGCAGTACGAACGCGTCGGTGCGAGTTTGAAAGCACCCATTGCTTGGCGCGCTCAATCGAATCGGAAATCGTTCGCGGATGGTTTAAATGAGCGCTCAGCTGTGGCTCCGCGCCCGGTCGTTTTGTGAAGAGCACAAGTTCCTTCGCGACCTCCGTGGCCAGTTGCAAGCCGAAATCCTCTTCGACGAACGCAAGGGCAAGGTCGATACCCGCAGTCACGCCGGCACACGTCCATGCGTTACCGTGCCTGTTGAACAGCCGTCCCTCTTCGACCTGAATGTGTGGATGCGTCGACTGGAGGGATTTCGCGAACGACCAGTGCGTCACTGCCGGCCTTCCGTTCAATAATCCCGCCTCGGCTAGTAATAGCGTTCCAACACATAACGCACCGATACGCTCTGCTCGGTGCCCTTCTCGAGCGAGCCACAACTTCAATTCCGACGCTGTGTCGAGGCTGAGGAACGAGACGTCTGTTGTGCCGGGAATGATGACTGTGTGAGCAACTGCAGGTCCGAGCGCTTTCGAAGCAACAACCTGAGTCTCGATGTCGGAGCTGACCACACCAGCTGCTGTGGCCGCAATCTGAATGCTGTAGCCGCCAGCTTGCTTCGATTGCTGCAAGCAGTCGTTTGCTTGCTTGAACACCGTGAGCGGACCGACCACTTCCAGCGCTCGAAAGCCTGGATATACGACGATGTCTACCGAAACAGTTTTCATAACAGGTTGCGCGAATTCGGAACGATATCGCTTCGCTAGAAAGTCAGTGGGGCGGCGAATTTGTCGTTAAACGTAACCGCCGCCCCTCGGCCGAGCTAAACCCAGAGAGTCTTAAAGGTCCTTCGCCAGCCGAAGCGCATCATAGATTGCCGCATGTGTGTTACGTGCCGACACCGCATCGCCGATGCGGAACAGTTGGAAGCGGCCTTCGGGATTCTTCTCTTCGACCTGAGGCTTGCCATCGATGAGGTCGTCGTAGTTCACGGCGCCGAGGTTCTTCGACAGTGGCTTGAGCTCAAAGTAGAGCTCGTCCATCGGGATGGTTCCGTGGTTCACCACAATCTGGTCGTAGCGCTCTTCCTTCCGAATACCACCATAGTCGCTTCCGATGGTTGCGACCAAATCACCGCCGTCTTTGTGAACAGACTCAAGTCGATAGGTCACGGTGAACTTCGTTGCCAGCTTCTGCAGCGAACGCATATACGGCACGAGGTTCATGCTCATCACTTCAGGCGAGAACGTACGGTCCGGCGTCATCACCTCGACCTTGCCACCGACCTGCGCGACCGTCTCCGCGGCCTGCAAAGCGGCGTGGTCGCCGGCGTCATCGAAAATCAGAACGTTTGTGCCAGGCTTGACGTCGCCCGAGATAATGTCCCATGACGAAATCACATGTTCGTTGCCTTCGGTGCAGACCTCAGTGTGAGGCATACCACCGGTCGCCACGATAACGACGTCTGGATTCTCGGCGCTCACGGTCTCAGCGTCCGCGAACGTATTGAAGACGAAACGCATACCGTGCTTTTCGCACTGAGCCATTCGCCAATCGATGATGCCCATCATCTCCTTCCGACGCACATTCTGCGCCGTCAATCGAATCTGACCACCAGGGTTGTTCATCGCTTCGAACACCACGACATCGTGGCCACGTTTGCCAGCAACTCGGGCCGCTTCGAGCCCGGCCGGGCCAGCACCGATGATGACAATCTTGCGCTTCGTGGCCGCCGGCTTAATCGTCTGCGGCATCGTCACTTCACGGCCCGTCGCGGCGTTGTGAATGCAAAGGGCCATGCCGCCTTGGTAAATGCGGTCCAGACAGTAGTTGGCGCCAACGCAAGGCCGAATGTCATCCTCGCGCTTCTCGATGATTTTCCGCACGATGTGCGGGTCAGTCATGTGGACGCGCGTTATGCCAATCATGTCGACCTTGCCGGCCTCGATTGCATGGCGTGCCGTCGCCACATCTTGAATGCGCGCCGCATGGAATGTCGGAAATTCCGTTTCCTTGCGAATCTCGCCAGCGAAATCAAGGTGAGCGGCGCTCTTCATTCCCATAATCGGGATGATGTCCGTCAACCCGGCATCGGTCTCGAGGTGGCCACGAATGACGTTCAAGTAATCGACGAGCCCGCTGTTCGTCAGGCGCTTCGAGATTTCGACGCCCTCTTCCTTCGTAATACCACCCGCGATGATTTCGTCGGCGGTGTAGCGAATTCCGAGAAGGAATTGCTCCCCAACTCGTGCTCGAATCGCGCGCAACACGTCGAATGTAAAGCGCAGCCGGTTGTCGAGCGAGCCACCGTACGGGCCTTACAAGGTATTGGTGAGCGGCGACCAAAACTGGTCCATCAAGTGGCCATAGGATTCGATTTCGAGACCGTCCAGTCCTGCGGCCTTCATGCGCTCAGAAGCATCGGCGAAGTCTTTGACGATTCGGTCGATGTCCCACTCTTCCATCTTCTTCGGGAAAGCGCGGTGCGCCGGCTCTCGACTATGCGACGGGGAAACAGCCGGCAGCCAATCACCCTTGTCCCATCGAGTACGGCGTCCAAGGTGGGTCAACTGAATCATCACCTTTGCGCCGTGCTCGTGACACTCATCCACGAGGTCCTTCATCCAAGGCACAACTTCATCCTTGTAGGCCAGGATGTTGTTGAAGACCGGCGGGCTGTCTTTCGAAATAGCAGCCGACCCTGCGGTCATCGTCAGCGCGATACCCGCCTTCGCCCGCTCAACATGGTAAGCACGGTAGCGTTCTTTCGGCATCCCATCTTCGGCGTACGCAGGCTCGTGCGACGTCGTCATGATGCGGTTGCGGAAGGTGATGTGTTTGAGTTGATATGGCTGGAGGAGCGGGTCCGTGGACATGAGTGCCTCTTAGAGACGGTGGGAACAATTGTTAGTATGTGCAAAGATTAAAACCACTGTACCATCCTGTCAAGTATAAATACTGCGTGGTACATTGGGTGCACCGGCGTATCATTCCACGCTCTGCAGGACGTGCTTAGGTGGAAACCCGAGGGCACTCGCAACGAGGGGCGCTGCGTGATTTAAAGGAACTGGATTTGATGGAAGAAGCAATCGACCGAACGGACAAAATGCTCGACACCACACGCGGCTCTGCCGAGGTGTGGCTCGGGGCCGCGTACGACGCTCTGCTTGAAGGCGGCGTTGATGCCGTCAGCGTTCATGCCCTATCGAAGCGGCTCAATATCTCGAGAACAAGCTTCTACTGGTTCTTTAAGGACAAAGACGAGTTGCTATCTCGTCTGCTGGCGAAGTGGAAAAAAACGAACACGGGGAACTGGATAAGCCGCACTGAGGCTTATGCCGAAAGCATCGCTGAGGCAATCTTGAACGTCTTTGATTGCTGGTTCGATGAGGCAATTTTCGACTCGCGTTTCGAAGCGGCAATCAGAAGCTGGGCGCAGCAGTCGCCTGCAGTTGCGCGCGAGCTGGCGGAAGACGATGGCGCACGGATTGCGGCACTTACCGCCATGTTCGCGCGGTTCAACTACGACCCGAAGCCTGCAGACGTTCGCGCCAGGACAGCCTACTTCGTGCAGGTCGGATATGTATCCACCCATCAAAAGGAAGAGTTGTCGGTTCGCATGGACAGAATTCCAGAATACGTGGAGGTGTTCACCGGCAAGCGGGCGAAGAAGAATGAATTGGAGCGCTTCTATTCGCGGCGAGGCTTCAAGTAGTCAACAGTGAGCAGTAGCCCCGCAGAGGCGTGAGGGCTTCGGCATCGCACAGAACATCAATCGGTCAGCACGTGCGCAGCAAGAGCGAGAACATGGAACTTCGTTTCAATCTGTCTCGGACGTTGAAGGTGCAGGATTTGCGATTCCCAGTGCCGATTCACTGGTCACCGGGGCACGGAGAGCATCGGTTGACAGCCGAAACAGCGCTCCGAAAAGGGCCGTCAGGCACCGGCTGGTCGGTACCTGCTGAAGTTCTTTTTTCTTTTAGTATTGAACCGGGGGTTCGCGGATGTGCCTCGGGGACTTTAACCCTCTGCTCTTCGGGCACCGACCTTACAGATGGCCCTGATTGGGGTGCGCTTCACAAGTCCTATTGGGATGTCGCTTCGACGTTTGGAGCAACCTTGGCTCGCGAGATGTTCACGCGCCCAGAGTATCCCTGGACGATAGAGGAGGTGGCAGCTATCGCCGGAGTGACCCCACGTGAATTGAGGGGGCGGCTCTTCCGTCAGGCCTATAGCTTTTCGTCGACGTTGAGGCGCTGCCGGTTACTGCATGTTTTTCTTACGGCCCTATCACCAGACCACCCTCCTCGCGACCTCTCGTCAGCGATAACACGTAACAAGCATCTTCTGGACGATCGATTCAAGACAGCGCACCACGTTGCGATTTCGGCCATCTCAAAAATCACGCTACCGCAAGTAGCAGCGGGCAATCTGCTTGAGCGACTACCGAAGCCAGCCAATCAGACGTGGCTATTCGGTTAAATGGCCGACTCACTCTGGGCATATTGCCGAGAGTAGCGATGACCAACGAACAAAAAAAGCGCCGTGCGACGATGTCGCAAGGCGCTAAGTTGCCCACTCCGCATAGGAGTTGCGCACGTGGACAATCATGAGCTTGCCGCCGTTGGCAATGAAAAAAGCAGACGCCTTCAGTTGTATCCACGAACAGCGGGATACTCATCCCCAGCGTCGGCGCTTTCTGCTGCCAGTCGCTCAAACACCTTCGAGACATAGTCGGGTGTCGCAGCAATCTGAGTTGAGAGGTGTTTGGCTGCCCCTACCAGCGGCTCTGCACCCACGTCATCCTGCGTCAGGGATATCGTCACAAATGTCTCCTATCGCGTGATACGCGAATTCTTTTGCTCAGTGCCCTCCAAGTCTTGAAAGGCGGAGGACACTACTTTGCTTACGCGCTCAGTTTTGAAACCAACTGCGGCACAGCTTCGAAGAGGTCACCGACGAGGCCGACGTCCGCAACCGAGAAAATCGGAGCTTCCGCGTCCTTGTTGATAGCAATGATGGTCTTCGAGTCTTTCATGCCGGCCAAGTGTTGAATCGCACCTGAAATACCAACCGCGATGTAGACATCCGGCGCCACAATCTTGCCGGTCTGTCCCACCTGGTAGTCATTCGGCACATAGCCTGCGTCAACGGCCGCACGGGATGCTCCAAGCGCGGCCTGGAGCTTGTCAGCGAGAGGTTCGAGCACAGCCTTGTACTGCTCACCCGATCCCAGGCCACGCCCACCCGAAACGATGACTTTTGCTGCGGTCAGCTCAGGCCGCTCGAGCTGCGTGAGTTCTCGAGATACGAGCGACGAAAGGCCTGTATCTCCGCCTGCGCTGACTTGCTCGACGGCAGCATTCCCGCCGTCGCTACTGGTTGCCGCAAAGGCCGCCAGGCGCACCGTCAAAACTTTCACGTCATCCAACGATTGCACAGTAGTGATAGCGTTGCCAGCGTAGATTGGGCGCTCGAACGTGTCCTCGCTGATGACGGCCGTCACGTCAGATATCTGCCCAGCACCCAACTTCGCAGTAACTCGCGGGGCTACGTTTTTGCCGAAGGCGGTCGCTGGGAAAATCAGGTGAGAGTAAGCAGGCGCGAGTGCGGTCACGGTCGGTGCCACGTTCTCTGCAAGGCCCGCCGCAAGGTAGTCGGCGTCGGCGTGCAATACCTTCTCGACGCCCTCCAGCTTCGACGCTGCCGTCGCAACCTGGCTTGCTTGATGACCAGCAACAAGCACATGCACAGGCTTACCCACCTGACGCGCGGCCGCCAACGCGTGAAGCGTCGATGCTTTGATTTCAGTGTTGTCGTGTTCTGCGATAACCAATCTCGTCATTTCAAGCCTCAATCCGTCTTAACTTTGCTCTTCACAGCCGTCGTCAGCGCGTCGACGTCAGCGACAACCACCCCAGCCTTACGCTGCGGCAGCTCGGTGACCTTGAGCGTTTTGAGCCGTGGCTGAATGTCGACTCCGAGTTCCGCGACTTCGACCACGCTAATCGGCTTCTTCTTCGCCTTCATGATGCTGGGGAGCGTGACGTAACGCGGCTCATTCAGGCACAAATCAGTCGTCACAACGGCCGGCAACTTGATGCTCACGGTTTCCGCGCCACCGTCGATTTCTCGACCAACAAGCGCAGTGCCGCCTTCAGTTTGGAGTCGCGATGCAAATGTCGCCTGCGGAATATCGGCCAACGCGGCGAGCATCTGGCCCGTTTGGTTGGCATCGTCATCAATAGCCTGCTTTCCGAGGATGATGAGGTCAGGCTTCTCGCGCTCGACGAGCGCCTGAAGAATGCGTGCGACTCCGAGCTGCTGTAGCTCGCCGTCGACCTTTACGTGAATGCCTCGGTCAGCGCCAATAGCCAAGGCGGTGCGAAGTGTCTCGTGACACTGTGCAGAACCCGCAGAAACCGCGATGACCTCTGTCGCGCGACCCGCCTCCTTCAGCCTGACCGCTTCCTCGACCGCAATCTCATCGAACGGGTTCATGGAGAACTTCACGTTTGCAAGTTCGACCCCGGATTGGTCCGCTTTGACGCGTACCTTTACGTTGGCATCGACGACTCGCTTAACAGCAACCAAAATCTTCATTTTCGAGCATCCTTTCATGCAACTACGACTGAACAGATGAGCTTTGGACCGAAAGCGCCTCGTCGTATGCGCGCTTCAGTCGTGTGACACCTTCTTTGATATCTTCGACGCCAGGGGCCGCGAACGAGAGCCGTAGCGCGCACGGATCTACCTTGTCGGCAAAGAAAGCTTTGCCTGGCACGAAGATGACTTTGTTCTCGATGGCGCAGCTAAGGAGTGTTGCCGCGTCGACAGCGCCAATACGCGCCCAAACAAACATCCCGCCTTCCGGCTCGTGGAACTCAATCGCATCACCAAGCTGGAGACGAAGCTTGTCACAGAGCGTCCGGCTCTTGACTCCGTACATCGATGCGATATGAGGCAAATGCCTTTCGAGCGCGCCGTCAGCCAGATACTCAGCTGCTGTCGCTTGGGTCCAGGGTGTGCTGCAAAGGTCGACGGTCTGCTTGGCCACGACGCAGCGCCGCACGATTTCCACTGGCGCAACCATCCAGCCGACTCGAAGCCCGGGTGCGACAATCTTCGAGAGGCTTGCGAAGTGGACAATCCAGTTGCGCGAACCTTCAACCTCGTCGGCAAGCTCGAGAACCGACGGTACTTTCGAGCCAGCAAATCGAAGGTCACCATACGGGTCATCCTCAACGATGACGAACCTGTACTTGACGGTAAGCTTCAAAAGAGCGCCCCGACGTTCGCGGCTCAGCGTTGCACCGGTCGGATTCGCAAATGTGGGAACAGTGTACAAGAGCTTCGGTGCGGCAACCGCACCCGACGCGAGAAGCGTCGACAAGCGGTCCACATCGATGCCGTTCTCGTCCACAGGCACAGTCACTATCTGGGCCTCTTGAAGCCTGAATGCCTGCAAGGTCGCAGGATAGGCTGGCTGCTCAGTGAGCACCGTGTCGCCGGCTGTTACCAATATCCGTAGCAACAGGTCCAGCCCTTGTTGCGAGCCAGTCGTGACGACAAGCTCATCATTCGAGCATCCGATACCGCGACGACCCATCAGTGCAATCAGCTCGCGCTTAAGTTCTGCGAGGCCATCGGTCGGACCATACTGCAGGCAGCTTGATGGTTTTTGATAGGCCCGCGTCGCAGCAGCATCAAGCCCTTGAGTATCAAAAAGGTCACTAGCCGGATAACCACCGGCGAATGAAATCATGCCCGGCAAACTCAGATACTTGAAGAGTTCGCGGATGGGAGAGCCCGAGGGACTTTGAAACGGACGGGGTAGTGTGCAGAATGATGTGCAAAAACGCTGAGGCGGCAGGAGCGCAGAGGCAGGGGTGGCCGTGGTGTAAGTTGATGAATGTCCAGTTCGTCAACCTGCCCTCGGGAGGGCTTACGCCATGG
>NZ_LFJJ01000231.1 GCF_001189365.1 Candidatus Burkholderia verschuerenii
TTCTTCATCCATGGCCTGATCGGCGCTTTGTCGTCAAGCACTCAAGGTAGGAGCCCGGTGCCTAAATTGGGCACGCCGGGATCTGTGCGGGGGGTGTTCAGTAATGGACATCCCTACCGCAATCGGCTCGCTCCGCCGCGCATGGCGCTTTAACCTTTAACGATCCGCTTCGTGGCTCATCGAATGCGCGGTCGGCGTTTCGTCGATCGATTCGAGATAGCGCTGTGCATCGAGCGCGGCCATGCAGCCCGTGCCCGCGCTGGTGATGGCCTGGCGATACACGTGATCCTGCACGTCGCCCGCCGAGAACACGCCGGGGATGCTGGTGGCCGTCGCGTTGCCGCTGGTGCCGCCCTTCGTGATGATGTAGCCGTTCTTCATTTCGAGCTGGTTCACGAACAGATCGGTGTTCGGCTTGTGACCGATCGCCACGAAAATGCCTTGCAGCTTGAGATCGGTGGTGTCGCCGTTTTGCGTGTTCTTCACGCGCAGGCCGGTCACGCCGGAATCGTCGCCGAGCACTTCGTCGAGTACGTGATTCCACTTGATTTCGACGACGCCTTCCTTTTCTTTCGCGAGCAGGCGGTCGATCAGGATCGGCTCGGCGCGGAATTTGTCGCGACGGTGAATCACCGTCACCTTCTTCGCGATGCCCGCGAGATACAGCGCTTCTTCGACCGCCGTGTTGCCGCCGCCGATCACCGCGACTTCGCCGTTGCGATAGAAGAAACCGTCGCAGGTGGCGCAGGCCGACACGCCCTTGCCCATGAACGCTTCTTCCGACGGCATGCCGAGATATTGCGCCGATGCGCCGGTCGCGATGATCAGCGAATCGCACGTATATTCGCCGGAATCGCCGATCAGACGCAGCGGCTTTTCATTCAGCTTAGCCGTGTGGATGTGATCGAACACGATCTCGGTATTGAAGCGGCGCGCATGTTCCTCGAAGCGCTGCATCAGTTCCGGGCCCTGCACGCCGGACGGATCGGCGGGCCAGTTTTCGACGTCGGTGGTGGTCATCAGCTGGCCGCCTTGAGCCAGGCCGGTGATGAGCAGCGGCGACAGGTTCGCGCGCGCCGCGTAGACGGCCGCCGAGTAACCTGCGGGGCCGGAACCGAGAATCAGCACTTTGGCGTGTTTGGGCGATGACATGGCGTTTCTTCCGTAATTGTTAGTCGATGCGAAGGCGCTTGACCCGAAGCCGCGCGACGATAGCAGCGAGGCAGCAATATCGACGCCAGCGGCGTGGCGGCCACCGTTCGAGCGACGGCCCGCGCCTCCAGTGAATCGTAGTTTGATGCAAAACAACGATTATAAAGGCCGCCGGAAAAGCCTTCCGAATGAACCTTTCAATTGCCGCGATAGCGCCTTTTAAAGCGTTTCGCCGCATAAAACGCGTCGATCCGCGCGTCTTGCGCAAGTGTGATGCGCGCGTCACGAGTGTTACAGGTTGCAAGCGTCGCGGCGGTTTTACGCCGTGCATCGCAATGCAGCGTTTACAATAGGTCACCGTTTTATGCGGCATCGGCGTGATCGCGCGCCGCCGCGAACAGGCGACAACGAATCAATGGCCAAAGCTACTTATTCCGCGAGCCCGCAGGCATTGCCGCACCGCATGTCGCGGCTCTTTACCGAGATTCGCTGGATTCTCCAGGTCGCGCTCGGATTGTTTCTCGTGATGGCGCTGCTCTCGTACAGCCGGAAAGATCCGAGCTGGACGCATGCGGTGAGCGTCGATCGCATATCGAACTGGGCGGGACGCGTCGGCACTTACACGTCGGACATTCTGCTGCTCGTGTTCGGCATGTCCGCGTGGTGGCTCGTCGTGCTGCTGGCGCGACGCATTGTCGCGAACTATCGGCGCATTACTGAACCGCCGGTCGTCGATGAAGACGCGCCGAAGGACCGCACCTGGCTTGCCGAAGCGTTCGCCTTCGTGCTCGTGCTGCTCGCCAGCGACGGTATCGAGGCGCTGCGCATGTGGTCGCTCAAGGTCCAGTTGCCGCGCGCGCCGGGCGGCGTGGTCGGCGATCTGGTCGCGCGGCATATTTCGCACGCGCTCGGTTTCACCGGCGGCACGCTGTTGCTGCTGATTCTGCTCGGCATCGGGCTGTCGCTGTATTTCCGTTTCTCGTGGCTCTCCGTCTGCGAGAAAGTCGGCGACGGCATCATGAATGCCGTGACCGGCGCGCGTCTGCGTCGCGAGGAAGGTCGCGATCGCAAGCTCGGCGAGGAAGCCGCATCGAAACGCGAAGGCAAGGTGGTGCGTTCGCGCGCGAAGAGCGAAGATCACGAACCGGTGATGATCGTTCCGCCGGTCAAGACGCCCGCGCGTTCCGAGCGCGCCGAAAAGGAAAAGCAGGTGCCGCTGTTCACCGACCTGCCGGGCGATTCCACGCTGCCGCCGCTCGCGCTGCTCGATCCGCCTCCCAAGACTCACGACACCATTCCCGCCGACACGCTCGAATACACCTCGCGTCTCATCGAAAAGAAGCTGAAGGATTTCGGCGTCGACGTGAGCGTGGTGGCGGCGTATCCGGGTCCGGTCGTCACGCGTTATGAAATCGAACCGGCGACGGGCGTGAAGGGCAGCCAGATCGTCGGGCTCGCGAAGGATCTGGCGCGCTCGCTGTCGCTGGTGTCGATTCGCGTCGTCGAGACGATTCCGGGCAAGAACTTCATGGCGCTCGAATTGCCGAACCAGCGCCGTCAGACGGTCCGGCTCTCGGAGATTCTCGGCTCCGAAGTGTATGCATCGGCGAATTCGAATCTGACGATGGGTCTGGGCAAGGACATCGGTGGCAATCCGGTCTGCGCCGATCTCGCCAAGATGCCGCACTTGCTGGTCGCGGGCACGACGGGTTCGGGCAAGTCGGTCGGCATCAACGCGATGATCCTCTCGCTGCTGTACAAGGCGAGCGCGGAACAGGTGCGGCTGATCCTCATCGATCCGAAGATGCTCGAAATGAGCGTCTACGAAGGCATTCCGCATCTGCTGTGTCCGGTCGTCACCGACATGCGGCAGGCGGGCCACGCGCTCAACTGGACCGTCGCTGAGATGGAGCGGCGTTACAAGCTGATGAGCAAGCTCGGCGTGCGCAATCTCGCCAGCTTCAACAGCAAGATCGATGACGCGAAGAAGCGCGACGAGAAGATTCCGAATCCGTTCAGCCTGACGCCGGACGAGCCGGAACCGCTCACGCGCCTGCCGAATATCGTCGTGGCGATCGACGAACTCGCCGACCTGATGATGGTCGTCGGCAAGAAGGTCGAGGAACTGATCGCGCGGATCGCGCAGAAGGCGCGCGCGGCCGGCATCCACCTGATTCTGGCGACGCAGCGGCCTTCGGTCGACGTGATCACCGGCCTGATCAAGGCCAACGTGCCGACGCGGATGGCGTTCCAGGTGTCGTCGAAGATCGATTCGCGCACGATTCTCGATCAGCAGGGCGCGGAATCGCTGCTCGGCATGGGCGACATGCTGTACTTGCCGCCGGGCACGGGTCTGCCGGTGCGCGTGCACGGCGCGTTCGTGTCGGATGAGGAAGTGCATCGTGTGGTCGACAAGCTGCGCGAGCACGGCGAGCCGAATTACATCGAAGGCATTCTGGAAGGCGGCCTCGCGGGCGAAGGCGACGAAGGCTCGGCGGGCGGCGGAACCGGCGCGGGCGACGGCGAGTCCGATCCTCTGTACGATCAGGCGGTCGAGATCGTCATCAAGAACAAGCGCGCATCGATTTCGCTGGTGCAGCGGCATTTGCGCATCGGCTATAACCGCGCGGCGCGTCTGCTCGAGCAGATGGAAAACTCCGGGCTCGTGTCGGCGATGTCGTCGAACGGCAACCGCGAGATTCTCGCGCCGGCGCGCGATGCGGAATGAGCATTATCTGGAGAACTACAGCATGAAGCAGTACGCGGGGAACAGGTTGAAGCAGATCGTCGGCGCGGCGTTGTTGTCGTCGATGATGATCGCGTCGCACGCGTTCGCGAGCGGCACCGAGCAACTGAAGGCGTTCGTGTCGCAAGTCCACGCGGCGCGCGGCGATTTCACCCAACAGGAAGTCAAGCAGCCGGGCAAGGCCAACAACGGCGCGAGCGCATCGGCGATGCCGACGAAGAGTCAGACGTCGAGCGGCACGTTCATGTTCGCGCGGCCGGGCAAGTTCATCTGGTCGTACGACAAGCCGTATTCGCAAATCCTGCAGGCCGATGGCGACAAGCTCTACGTCTACGACAAGGACCTGAATCAGGTCACGATTCGCACGCTCGGCGGCGCGCTGGGCGCAAGTCCCGCCGCGATCCTGTTCGGCAGCAACGATCTGGAAAAGAACTTCACGCTGCGCGATGCGGGCGAGAAGGGCGGCATCGACTGGCTCGAACTGAAGCCGAAAGCGAAGGACACGCAGTTCGAATCGGTCGGCATCGGCTTCAAGGACGGCAATCTGCAGGCAATGGAACTGCACGACGTCTTCGGCAACGTCACGCTGCTGACGTTCTCGAACATTCAAAAGAACCCGCCGATCAAGGGCGATACGTTCAAATTCACCGTGCCGAAGGGCGCGGACGTGATCAACGGTTGATCTTCATCGCATAGCACGCGCGGCCATCTAGTTGTAGGTCGTGACGAGCGTCATCGGCCCGCTATCTTTTCCTCGCATCGACAAGACGCCGCCCGCCGCGCCGACGTGAAACGCACCCGCTTTCGACGCGATTCGCCGGCCGTGGCCATCGATAAAACGCGTCTCGATGGCGCCCGCTTTCGCGCGTCCGTCCGCGGCGCGAATCGAGACCTCGGCGCTCGGCGCGCTGTTGGGCAGCGCATCGAAACTCACCGACGCGACGTGCGCGCCCGTGGCATCGACGGCGGTTTCGCTCAGCGAGACGAAGCCGTCCGATTGCGCCGCCGAACGCGCGCCGATCATGAACAGCGGCGAGTACAGCGCCCCGTGAAACGTGATGGTTCCTCCCGGCATCGTGTACGCCGACACCGATGCGCACACGCCCGCTGCCGTGCAGGCCACGGCCAACCGTCCGATGCTTTTTGCAACTCGTAGCTTTGCTGCGTTCATCTTTTCTCCCACGCGAAAAGAAGGACTGCTGTTGTTGTTCGAGTAAGCACGATCGCCTGGCGAGTCTTAATCGCGCAAGGCGAATCGTCGGACGATCATAAGATAAGTCCGATTATTGGATCAACGGATTTTTACAGGATCGGCCGAAAGTCTTGTTGGTATTGGCTTTCGGGCATTTGGACTGTTTAATTTATTGCTCTGTAGCAGTCAAATAGGCGATCGCTAGCGATGCGCGGCGGCCATATCCTCAATGAACGCATCGACGATTTCGCGTTTTGCATCGGCGGGGCCGCGCGTGCGTCGCGTGCGCGTGACCATCTGAAAGCCGACGCGATAGCGCATCGCGCGCGGATTCAGCGGCGCGAGCAAACCGTCCTTCACGTAAGGCGTGGCGAAGTGCTCGGGCAGATAGCCGAGATGCTGTCCGGACAGCACGAGCATCGCGACCGCTTCCATGTTGTCGGCGACCGCGCCGATATTGCGCGGCGCAAGCGCGGCCGCTTCGGGCAGCGGATAGCTGCGCCAGGCCCACGCGTAATCGGCGGCGTGCGCGGCATCGACGGAACCGGCTTGCGCGAACAGCGGATGCGCGCGCGAGCAATACGCCAGCTGGTCTTCGGAAAAGATCGCGGCGTAGTCGAGCGACGGCACGCGATGCCAGAAGTAGCCGATCGCCATCTGGATGCGATCGGCCAGCAGCATTTCCTCGAGCTCGCCCGGCGAGCGCACCAGCACGGCGAAGCGCACCGATTCGTCGCGGGCGCGGAAGCGGGCGATCGCCTCGCTGATGCGCGCGTTCGCCCTCACCGGCGTACTGCCGATGATGCCGAGCGTCATCGTACCGACCAGCTTTCTGCCGACATTGCGCGCGGTGGAATCGAAGGTATCGATGGCGGCGAGCAGCGTGCGGCAGGCATCGACGAACTGTTCGCCGCGCGAGGTGAGCGCGAAGCCCGCCCGCGTTCGCACAGCCGGTAGCCGAGGCGCGCTTCGAGCGTCGCCAGTTGCGTGCTGATGGTCGACTGTCCGACGTTGAGCGTCGCCTGCGCGGACGACACGCCGCCCGCATCGACGATGGCGAGAAATACGCGGACGAGCCGCAGATCCAGATCCGAAAGCGTGGAGAACATGGCGCGCGCCGATACATCGATGAAGATCGATGTGAAGTTGATTTTTGAGCTATTTTATCTTGCTCGCGATAAGGGTATTAATGCTCGAACCGGTTCTTTCGAGCTCATTTATCGCCATGAATTACGAAGACGTCTTCGCTTTTCGCGCCCGCCGAGCACTTCGGCTCGTATTTCGTCGATCATCGCGCGGGGCGTCCGCAGCCGCTGTCGGGCAATCAGATGCAGCGTTGCGGCGGTATCGCCACGATGATGCGGCCGCCGCAAGTCGCCTCCGCCGTCGGGCTGGACGTGTGTTTCGTCGGCGTGCCGTTCGATCTCGGCACCTCGAACCGCACGGGCGCGCGTTTCGGGCCGCGTCAGGTGCGCAGCGAATCGGTGCTGCTGCGGCCGTACAACATGGCGACGCGCGCCGCGCCCTTCGATTCGCTGCGCGTCGCCGATATCGGCGATGTCGCGATCAATCCGTACAACCTGCTCGATTCGATCGATCGCATCGAACGCGCGTATCGCGAGATCGTGTCCCACGGCTGCAAGCCGATCACGCTCGGCGGCGATCACACCATCGCCTTGCCGATCCTGCGCGCGATGCACGCGAGGCACGGCAAGGTCGGCCTGATTCACGTCGATGCCCACGCCGACGTCAACGACACGATGTTCGGCGAGAAGATCGCGCACGGCACGCCGTTTCGTCGCGCGGTGGAGGGCTTGCTCGATTGCGAGCGCGTCGTGCAGATCGGCTTGCGCGGCACCGGCTACAAGGCGAGCGATTTCGACTGGTGCCGCGAGCAGGGTTTTCGCGTCGTGCAGACGGAAGAATGCTGGAACAAGTCGCTCGCGCCGCTGATGGACGAAGTGCGCGCGCAAATGGGCGACGGGCCGGTGTACTTCACCTTCGATATCGACGGCATCGATCCGGCCTTCGCGCCGGGCACGGGGACGCCGGAGATCGCGGGACTGACGGTGCCGCAGGCGCTGGAGATCGTGCGCGGCGCGTGGGGGCTGAATATCGTCGGGGCGGATGTGGTGGAAGTCGCGCCGCCGTACGATCCGTTCGGCACGACGGCGTTGCTGGGGGCGAATCTGGCGTTCGAGTTGTTGTGTGTGTTGCCGGGGGTGCAGAGGCGGGCGTAGGGCGTATGCCCGCCTCTTGAGGCTCACGACGCCAACGCCGCCCGCCGCGTCGACACCAGCACCAGATATCCCACCGCGCCCAGCGCAAGCGAAGGCAGCGTCGCGCCGAGATTCGGCAGCCACTGGTTGATCGCGTGATATGCCGCAATGCCGATCGCCCACGCGATAAACGCGCTCACATGCCAGCCGCCCGAATAGCCGTAGCGCCCGCCGACATCCGCGAGCGCGGCGGCATCGATGCGACGCTTGCGCACGATAAAGTGATCCGCCAGCACGACGCCGAACAGCGGCGCGAACACCGAGCCGATCAGCAGCAGGAAGTTCTGATACTTGCCCATCGCGACGATCAGCGCGCCCAGAACGTGCCCGTCGATACCGCGGCGGAATGGATATCCGCGAACGCGTTGTCGATTTCATCGATGAGAATCAGCAGCAGCGCGATGCCGCCGCCCGCCTGCGCGAAGGCCACGGTCAGCAGCGCATCGCCGCCGCCCGCCGCGAGCCCGTACACCGCGCCGAGCGCATAGAACCACAGATTCGCGATGCCGTATCCGAACAGCGTGCCGCGAAACGTGCCGCCCGCGCTGCGCCCGAAGCGTGTGTAATCGGCGATCAGCGGCAGCCACGACAGCGGCATAGCCACGACCAGATCGATGCCCGCGCCGAACGCCATCTCGCCGTTGCCCGGCCGCGCCATCAACTCGCCGATAGGCTGCTTCGCCAGCAGATTCCACGTCAGCCAGCCCGCGCCCGCCAGCAGCAGCCAGATGCCCCAGGTGCGCAGAAAACGTCGCACGAAGGAGAGCGGGCCGCTGATCGCCAGCACCGTCGCGAGGACGCCGAAGATCAGCGTCCAGACGAGCGGCATCGACAGATTGAAGGCCTGTTTGGCGAGGGCATCGGCGGAATCGCGCATCACGATGATTTCGAACGAGCCCCAGCCGACCAGCTGCACCGCGTTCAGCACCGCCGGCACCGACGCGCCGCGCACGCCGAGCGTCGGCCGAAGCGACGACATCGCCGCGAGCCCGGTGTCCGTGC
>NZ_LFJJ01000232.1 GCF_001189365.1 Candidatus Burkholderia verschuerenii
CATGATCCTCAGAAAGCTGCGGCTTTATTGCGCCCTTGTCCTTCTCGCTTCACTCAAACGCTCACCTGCGCTGCCCTTCCTCCCATGAGAGAGGCGCAACGCAAAACGAATTAGTCAGCCCCGACTATGTGGGTACGCCGATCCACCTTGCACGCGTCGACACGCCACAAGCCATCATGTGGATGCGCGCCTTCAGCTGGTGCGGGCACCTCGGTCGGGCCGATTCCATCGTCATGCCCGTGCTGAACGGCGGATTCAGCTTGCGCAGCAAGCGCATGTTGCGTGCGCTGATCGATCATCCCGAAGTCCGGGTCGAAGTGCCGCCTCCGGAGGTAATGGAGGCTGAACCCATCGAGATGGGCTGGTTCAACAATGCGATCAACGAAGATGTACAACTGACGGCGGTGTTGCGTCCGCAACTGGAACGGCTCGGCCTACGCTACGCGCCGCTGGAGGTCTGCGTTCGTTTCGCCGTCGAAAACGCGGGCCCAATCTACGATGGCGTCGATGCGACACAGATGTTCGGGCAGCATGGGCGGTGGCGCCGCCTGATCAGCGTCGATCCTCCTGTCATGCGTTACCAGGCTTCACGACGAGACGTCGACGAAAGCAGCTTCGAACGTGCGGTCAGAACCGCGCTGATGGCGCGCGGCTTCGGCATCGAATATTCGGAGCATGCCGACTGAGCGTCTACCGCCCGCCCGCCACATCCAGCAACGCCCCCGTCACATACGACGACGCATCCGACAACAGCCAGACGATCGATTCGCCCACTTCGTCCGCCGTGCCCGGACGACCGAGCGGCGTGGTCGCGCCCATCACCTGCGCGCGATCGGGCTTGCCGCCGCTCGCGTGAATCTCCGTTTCGATCAGGCCGGGACGGATCGCGTTGACGCGCACGCCGTCGCGTCCGAGTTCCTTCGCGAGTCCGATGGTCAGCGTGTCGATCGCGCCTTTCGAGCCGGCGTAATCGACATACTCGCCCGGACCGCCGAGGCGCGCGGCCGCCGACGAAATATTGACCAGCGAGCCGCCCTTGCCGCCGCGCGACGTCGACAAGCGACGCGCCGCCTCGCGCGCGCACAGATACGCGCCGAGCACGTTGACATCGAAGACGCGCTTCATGCGCGCGATGTCCATATCCGCCAGCGCCGAACCGGGCGCGACGATGCCCGCGTTGTTCACCACGCCGTCGAGCTTGCCGAAGGCCTGTTCGGTGGCATCGAACATCGCGACGGTCGCGGCTTCGTCGCTGACGTCGCCATGAATCGCGATCGCCTGGCCGCCGGCGGCCTTGACGGCGGCGACGGTTTCATCGGCGGCTGCGGCGTTCGACGTGTAGTTCACGCCCACCGACCAGCCGCGCGCCCCGGCGAGCACGGCGGCCGATCGGCCGATGCCGCGGCTGCCGCCGGTAATCAGAATGACTTTGGACATCGAAGCATGTTCCTCTGGCGATGAAGATCGAAAATCAGACGGCGTCGCGTTTCTCCGCCCACTTGTCATGCGCGGGCGGCGTGTAGGCCGCGAGTTTGGCGAGCATCTCGGCGGGTTCGGCCGCGACCTGGATGATGTCGAGATACGGCGCGCGCATGAAGCCTTCCTCGACGGTGTGACGCAGCATCGCCATCAAAGGATCGTAGTAGCCGTTCACGTCGAGCAGGCCGACGGGCTTCTGGTGATAGCCGAGTTGCGCCCACGTATAGACTTCGAAAAACTCTTCGAACGTGCCGACGCCGCCGGGCATCGCGACGAAGGCATCGGCGAGATCGGCCATCTTCTTCTTGCGCTCGTGCACGTCGGGCACAACGATCAGTTCGGTCAGATCCGTATGGCCGACTTCCTTCGCCAGCAGCAATTCGGGAATCACGCCGATCGCGCGGCCGCCGGTGGCGAGCACTTCGTCGGCGATCAGGCCCATCAGGCCGACGCGTCCGCCGCCGTAGACCAGCGAGAGATCGTTCGCGACCAATGCGCGGCCGAAGGCCTTGGCCGCTTCGGCATAGACGGGGCGGGCTCCGGTCGCGGAGCCGCAATACACACACACTGCTTTCATTACCGGGAATCCTTCGGAGAGTCGTTCTTCGATGCAGCCGGGCTCGCGTCCTCGCGCTGAGGCAGGAAATCCGCGAACTGGCGTTTCGGTAGCTTACCGGAGACGAGGTCGTCGAAGAGCTGACGCGATCGTCCGCGCAAATACGGCGCCATGATCGAGATAATATTCAGGCTCGCCTGATGCAGCTCCGAGCGAATCGCTTCCTGATCGTTGTACTTGCGTGGATTCATCACGTACTGATACGACAGCCAGTACGTTGCCAAAAGCCCCATGTTGGTGGCGATGACGTCGATTTCCCCTGGCGTCGCGACCATTTCGCCATCGGCCACCAGCGCCTCGCAGAGCTGATGCGCGAAGCGAACCTTGTGGGTGATGATCTGCTTGAAATGCGTCTCGAGCGTGCGATTGCGCGCCAGCAGATCGTTCAGATCGCGATAGAGAAAGCGGTACGTCCACAGGAAATCCGCCATGTACTGCAGATACGACCACATTTCGTCGATGGTCGGACGATGGTCGTCGGGGAAGCGCAGCCGCTTCTGAATCTGCTGTTCGAACTGCGCGAAGATACTGTTGATGATGTCGTCCTTGTTGCGGAAATGGTAATACAGATTGCCTGGACTGATTTCCATCTCCTCGGCGATCGTCGTCGTGGTGACGTTCGGCTCGCCGATATCGTTGAACAACTTCAGCGACAGTTCGAGTATCCGTTCGCGGGTGCGGCGGGGTGGTTTGGCTTCCATGTCGTCCGACCTTGGCATCCGGCAGCGGTTGCTCTCAATCAGCATTCGCGCGGCCGCGTCCGTGGCTATTTTTGAGAATGTCGGACGATTATAAACCGGTCGTTCGGCATAACGGACGGGGCTCGCAGGCGAGCCGTCGTCTTTATAAGATACGCTGAAGCCACGCGGAAGCAAGCGGCCAGAGTATCAGCGCCCAGGTGACGACGCAGACGCCAAGCGCGACCATCACGGCCGCGCTGCCGAAATCCTTGGCGCGTTTGGAGAGTTCGTGCCGCTCCAGCGAAATACGGTCGATGGCCGCCTCGACGCTCGAATTGAGCAGCTCGACGATCAGCACCAGCAGCACCGAGGCGATCAGCGCGACGCGTTCCACCGGCGCGACCGGCACGAAGACGCTGCACGGCAGCAGAATCGCGGCGAGCGTCAGTTCCTGCCGAAACGCGTTTTCCTCGCGAATCGCCACGCGAAAGCCGTTGAGCGAATTCTTCATCGCGTGCCAGGCGCCCGTGAAGCCGCGATTGCCCTTGTACGGATTGAAGGGCAGATCGTCGGTGCTCAAAGGTTCGCCGGGTTGTGGGGAGGGGTCGGTCACGTCTTCGATATCGTCGTCGAACGGATCGGCCACGCGCGGCTGGGTGCGTCCCGCCGCCGCGCGCGTGTTCGATTCCGCCTGTTCCTGCGCAAGCGCGCGTCGCGTCATGCGGCCGCCCGGTCGGTGCTCGGGCCGCCGCGCGGGCCGAACTTGCGCAGATGCGAAGCGAATTGCTCCGACGCCGCGCGCCATGAGAAACGTTCGGCCCACGCGCGGGCATCGGCGCGTTCGATTTTCAGCGCATCGAGGCAGGCTTCGCGCTGGTCGTGATTCATCGCGCCGGGGCCGTCGGTGCCGAGCACGTCGATCGGACCCGTCACCGGATAGGCCGCGACCGGCGTGCCGCAGGCCATCGCTTCGAGCAGCACGAGGCCGAAGGTGTCGGTCTTGCTCGGGAACACGAAGACGTCGGCGGCGGCGTAGACCTTCGCGAGTTCGGGCTGCGACAGCACGCCGAGATAGTTCACGTTGGCATAGCGCGACTTCAGTTCCGCGAGCGCCGGGCCTTCGCCGGCGACCCATTTCGAGCCGGGCAGATCGAGCTTCAGAAACGCCTCGACGTTCTTCTCCACGGCCACGCGTCCGACGTAGAGGAAAATCGGCCGCGCGGTGTTGAGGACCTTCGAATCCATCGGCTGGAAGATGTCGAGATCGACGCCGCGCGTCCACAGCACGACGTTGTCGAAGCCGTATTTTTCGAGGTCCGACTTGACGACGGGCGTGGGCGCCATCACCGCTTGCGAGTGCTTGTGGAACCAGTGCAGGAAACGGTACGTCATCCCGACGGGAATGCCGAAGCGCGCCTGCACGTACTCCGGAAAGCGCGTGTGATACGCCGTCGTGAACGGCAGCTTGTGCTTCAGCGCATACGATCGCGCGGCCATGCCGAGCGGACCTTCGGTCGCGATATGCAGCGCATCCGGATCGAACTTGTCGATGCGCTCGTTGACGTGCCGGCCCGGCATCAGCGAGGGACGGATCTCGGGATAGGTCGGGCAGGGAATCGTCTTGAATTCGAGCGGCGTCAGCAATTCCACGCGATGTCCCAGCGCGGTGAGTTCCTTGGTCGTGTTCTTGAGCGTGCGCACGACGCCGTTGACTTGCGGCTCCCATGCGTCGGTAACGATCATGATTTTCATCGGCTTGTGCCCGGTTAGGGTTGCGTCGGTGAGTGGCGGCAAGGTGTGGTCTCAGACGGTTGCGCGCGCCTTGCTGTGGCGCGCCTGGGGGGGGAATGCATGACGGTCCAGTAGACGATCTTCAGCTTGCCGTCGTAGGTTTCGACCAGCGCGGAAAGGCTCTCCACCCAGTCTCCGTCGTTGCAGTATAGGACGCCGTCGATTTCGCGAATCTCGGCCTTGTGGATGTGCCCGCAGACCACGCCGTCGCAACCGCGGCGGCGCGCTTCGTCGGTCATCACCTTTTCGAACTGGGAGATGAAGTTGACCGCGTTCTTCACTTGATGCTTCAGATACTGCGACAGCGACCAGTAGTTCAGCCCGAGCCGCGTGCGCACGCGATTGAACCAGCGGTTGAGCAGCAGGATCATCGTGTACGCGGTGTCGCCGAGATAGGCGAGCCATTTGGCGTGCTGGATCACGCCGTCGAACAGATCGCCCCGTGCACGATCCACAGGCGCTTGCCCGCGAGCGTCGTGTGGAACGCTTCGCCGCGCACGTGGATATCGCCGAACGCGAGATCGCAGAACTGGCGCGCGGCTTCATCGTGATTGCCGGGGATATACACGACCTGCGTGCCCTTGCGCGCCTTGCGGAGGATTTTCTGCACGACGTCGTTGTGCGCCTGCGGCCAGAACCAGCCCTTGCGCAACTGCCATCCGTCGATGATGTCGCCGACCAGGTACAGATATTCCGAGTCGTTATGGCGCAGGAAGTCGAGCAGATACGGCGCCTGGCAACCGCCCGAACCCAGATGGATATCCGACAGCCAGATCGTGCGATAGCGATGCAGCGCGTCGCCCGAATCGCCATCGCCTTCGGGCGACGTGCGACGCGAATCGGACAGGCCGGGCACGCCGGAAGACGCGGACGCTTCGGATGATTCGGGAGAATCGGGCTTCAGTGCGAAGGGATCGACGCGCAGGTCGGTATTGCGAAAGCGTAGGGTCGTGGACGGCTCGATTGGGGAGGTGACTGTCGAGTTCAAGGCCATTGGCTCGCGCATCGAGTTTCGGTATGCGCATTGCGCCACGCGAGGGTGACGGAGCCGTGACAGTCATGAGAACTTCTTATTACTTGGCGGCGGCCTTTTCAGCGACGGAACGCACCATGACGATGCGCGTCCCCGCGAGACGATCGTGGATGAACTGGCGCGCCGGGTCGAAGCGCACGGCCAGCGCCCATAGAATCACCCACGCCGGCAGCACCAGAAGCGTTTGTGGCACGGCAAGACCGAGAATCGGATGTAGCGCGAGCGGCGGCAGGAACCACAGCCACGCGAGCAGATAGCGCACGAAGGCGCGTGGCGGTTTGACCGGCTGACCGTGCGTATCGACGAGTTTGAGACGCCAGGTTTTCATCGGCAAAGTTTGGCCGCCGTGGCACCAAAACCACACGAAATACGCGGCCAGCACGATGCCGACCCACGCCATCAGCCAGTTGTGCAGCATCAGGCCATTGCGTTGCTGCGTGAGCGTGCTGAACAGATACGCGGCGAGGAAGATCACGCCGAAGAGGATCACGGCTTCGTAGAGCATGGCCGCGAGGCGGCGGCGCAGCGTCGGCGCGCGCAAGGGCGAATCGATCACCGACGCGCTCGCGCTCATTCGGTCAGGACCCGTTGTAGACCGACGGCGCCTGCTGCGGCGACACCGGAATGGGCGTGGCCGGCACGATGCTCGCGGCGTTCGGAATGCCTTGCTGCGTGGGCGTGGCGGAAGAGGGCGCGGGCGCGGCCGGCGCATTCGATGCTCCCGCTCCGTTTTCCGCATGGCCGCCGCTCGCATGATGCTCACGCGAGGCGAACAGGCGATTCAAATCCTTCACTTCGGTCTTGCCGGTCGGTGGCACGGAGACGACCGTGGGCCGGCGCGTGTGTTCGCTGGCTGCGAGCTTTTTCTTCTGCTCTTCGGACAGTTTTTGATAGGCGTCCCAGGCCTCCTTGCGCTTTTCCAGCGGCACCTGCTTGGACACCTGATAATTTTCACGCGCGACCTGGCGCTCGGCAGGCGTCATGCGCACCCATTCTTCCATGCGCTTGTGCAGCTTTTCCTGCGCTTCCGGCGACATGCGGTGATAACGCGACGCGATCTTGAGCCACTTCTGCTTGCGTTCGTCGCTGAAGGAATCCCACTGCGTCGCGAACGGCGCGAGCGCGATGCGTTGCGCATCGGTGAGATGGCTCCAGGAAGTCGGGCTTTCCGGCGCGGCGGACGCCACGGCCAGCGCGGATGCGCTCGCGCCGCCCGGCGCGCCGATGGCGGCTGCGGGCGAAGCGGCCGTGGCGGGATAAAAGCGCGGATACGTTGCAGCGAACGCGACCAGACCCGCAATCGCACAACCGAAGACAATCGCGAGACCGCGCTTGTAACTCACCCGAACGTTCCTCCGCGTTTATTTCAACAAATGCTTAATGATCGCGCGACAGATACGCGTTGAAGCCGTGATCCAGATAGGCGTCGAGCGGCAGGCTGTCGGACATCATGGCGGCGTCGATGTCGGCAAGTTCGGCCTTGCGTTGCTGATCCTCGAAATACGCGATACCCGCGATGCCGATCACCAGCGCGGCCAGCGGCCAGATCAGGCCGAGACCGCCGAGCTTCGCGATCAGCCCGCGACGCGCCGGCGAGTCGTCGCCGCCCATCGAAAGCGACGCGCCCGCGCCGGCCAGAACCGGCGTGAAGACGGGTGCCGCAACCGCGACTTTTTCAGGCTTCTTGCGTGCGATCGCGGTCCGCCGGGCGGCAGCGAGCTTGTCGATGGCGGCTGGCGGAATATTCGATGCGGTTTCGTCCAGCGCGCGAACGATCTTTAGCGCGAAGTCGTTTTCCTTCGATTCAAGATTGGTACTCATAGCGTGATCCCCTTCGCTTTCAGGGCTTGAGCGAGTGTGTGCGTGGCCCGCGAGCAATGCGTTTTCACGCTGCCCTCGGAACAGCCCATCGCGGCGGCCGTCTCTGCGACATCCATATCTTCCCAGTAACGCATGAGGAACGCTTCTCGTTGACGCGCCGGCAGCTTCTGTATTTCGGCGTCGATCAGGTTCAGTACCTGTTCGCGCTCCAGTTTGTTTTCGCTGCTTTCGATGCCCGCGCCGTCTTCGGCTTCGAAGGTCTCGAGCGGGTCGAATTCGTCGTCGTCGGCACTGCCGAACGAGGAGAAGAGGGTGACCCACGTATTGCGGACCTTCTGGCGGCGGAAATAATCGTGCGTCGCGTTCTGAAGGATACGCTGGAACAAGAGCGGAAGCTCGGAAGGCGGGCGATCGCCGTACTTTTCGGCCAGCTTGATCATCGCGTCCTGCACGATGTCGAGCGCCGCGTCGTCGTCGCGCACGGTATAGACGGTTTGCTTGAACGCGCGCCTTTCGACGCCCGCCAGGAAATCGGCGAGTTCCTTGTCTGATGCCATCCTATGGGGGCCCGGCGCAACGAATTTGCGTCCGTTTATGCGTCGAGAGGGATCTGGAGTTCTGGGAAAACCCGGCGATGCTAGCAAATTTTCGCCAGAGCCGGGAATTTTAAGTTAAAATCGTTACGAGCGGCCAATTTAAGGCGAACAGGTTCGGGATGCCTTCAGGCGGTGCATTTTCGGCCTCTCGAACAATTCCTGCAGTTTTTGCTTGACCCTTCGCGCGGCCAACTGTTACATTTTCTGAGTGCACCGGTAGACTGGCAAGGAGTAGGTGGTGAAAGTCCACTGCGATGAAGGAGTAGCGAACCACATCGGCCCCGAGCCGTGCGCAGGTCACCGCGAGGTGATCGGCGAAGCGTCGGCAGGGGAGCGTGCG
>NZ_LFJJ01000233.1 GCF_001189365.1 Candidatus Burkholderia verschuerenii
GGCGAAGTTCCAAACTCCCAGGAAACCATTCAGATCAATATTGCTTCTGGGAGTTCTGGGAAACACGATCTTCCGGCGGCCCCTTGCCACCCTTGACTTCGACTAATTCTGAAGGGCCGACTCGATATTGAGTTAGATACGTTAAGGGCTGCGCAAGTCTTTATTGCGATGGAGTTTTCAGGCGTTTCGCACGCCTGATAGCACGATACTGGGTACGCCTGCCTGATAGCACGAGGCCATTCACAGCTTGTCCACAACTTATCCCCGTGCCGTCTGCGGCACGGGCCGGAACGTCAGCCATTCCACTCCCGTGTCGGGCCTGCGCTCGATACCGAGCACATAGCCAGGCAGCGACTGCCGCGCGGCAAGCGCGCGCAGGTCGCAGGCGAAATCGGACGGCTTCGCGGTGCTGCCGGACTTCCGGTGGAGATGCCGGAAGTCGAACTGCCAGCCATGATCCTGCCGGCCGCCATGCTTGCGCACCAGACGGTAGAGCCATCGCTCGATACCGCCCGTCAGCCGGAAATAAGCCGGGTCGATGGTCAGGACCAGGGCAGCGTCGAGCACGCCGGCATAGAACCAGTCGGGCAGGATCAGCTCGATGCCCAGCGGGACGCCACGGGTGTCGGCCCGTTCCTTCCATTCGTTGATCCACGAGAAGCGGTGCAGGCGTCGTCCGGTGGTCTCGCGGATGGAGGTGGCCACCGTGGTCGATTGCAGGCGATCCAGCGCCGCCTTGAGGCGCTGATAGTCCCGCAGCGACGTACCACGTCCGATGAAGCGCAGGATCTCGTAGGGCGTGGCGCGCATCAGCCGCGAGGTGGGGAGCCCTGCGTCCTTCGCCTCGACGATTTGGGACGTGGCCCAGATCAGGATGTCCGCATCCCAGATCGTGGCGATGCCGTGCTCGGCCGTTCCCTCGACACGGATCGTGACATTGCCGTGGCGAAAGTCGATCGGCGCCGTGCGCCGCGACTTCGCCAGGGAGAAGAACGGATAGGCCATCAGGTCCTGGCTGTCGCGCGGCGCCATGTCGCCCGGCAGCGCGCGGAACAGATCGAGTTGCTCGCGATCGCGCGACCCATGTTCCCTGCGCGCGACCATGATCCGGCTCCCCGGTGCGCACGCGATCAGCGGCCATCACGATAGTCACCTGCGTGGCGTTCGGCATATTCGGGATCGGACATCGCCTCGTAGCTGCGCTGGTCCGCCCAGGCGTCGAGATCGGCGGCGGCGTACATGACGCGCCGGCCGAACTTGCGGAACTTCGGGCCACCGCCGATCACCCGCTGCTTTTCGAGCGTGCGGGGCGACAGGCGCAGATAGGCGGCGGCTTCGTCATTGGTGAGGTAGCGCGGCGGTTGCGCGAACGTATCCGGGACAGCGGCAGCGGGTCGGAAAGGTGCGGGGCGCATCGGGTCGGCCTCCATCGGTTGCCATCGCCGACCGCACGAGCGCGGCCGGATGGAGGCAGTGTCAGGAAAGCGAGGCGTTGCGCGAAGGGTCGTTCCACGGCGCGACCAGAACGACCCCCTCTCTCATCGATCGGGGTAGATGAGGCCGCGATAGCCGCCGCGCATCAGTGCACGTCCGCGCCGGATCAGGCGGCGCACACGCGAACGCAAGCCGCTATCGCTGTGCCAGTGGGCCTCGAACGTCTCTGTTCCGAAAAGCCCTTCGGCGATCGCGCGCGCCGGGAAACCGGCAAGCGTCGCGTCGAGCGCCTGCACGGTGTGCATGTCGAGCAACGCGGTGGCGGTGGGTTGCGACCGGGCGACGGCTGCTGGTGCGAGGCCGTCCACCCCCGCCAGCTTGTCCAGCTCGGTGGCGAGCGTCTGGTAGCGCGTGCAGGGCGAGGCGCAGGCGCGTATCGCGTAGAGATAGGCCATGCCCTCGGCGAGGTCCGGCGCGAGCGCAAGCCGCACGCAGCAGCCGGGCCAGGTCGCGGTGAGCACGAGGCGCTTGCCGTCATGCACGAGTTGCTTGTGACCGGGGAGGCGCCAGAACGCGAAGGCCTCTGCCCCAGGCGGCGGGTCGGCGTCCGGATAAAGTTGTAGCACCGCGTCAGGATCGGGGAACCACATGGGATGCGCGTCGCGCGCATCCCGGATCGGGTCCTCGAACAGTCTGAGGCCCCAGCGGTGCGCCGCGTCGGGGCGGTGCCGCCGGTTGCGCCAGTCATCGCGGTAGTCGGGATGACGGCGCAGATATTCCCAGGCCAGTCCCGGGGCGTCGAGATGCAGGATGTAGAGATAGGCAGCGCTCGGATACCACGCAGCGATGCGTCGACCGGTCATGGCGGACCTCCCGTTCAGAGGGAACGTCGCTACGGATTCCGAAGCGGGACGCTGCGGCGGACGGCGACATCGAAGCGCCATCAGACCGGCATACACTTAAGCGATGATAAAGCGCGGCAAGGCCGATGGGCTCCGAAGCATGGCGTCGATCGTCCGAATTGCGACGGCTGCACACCAAGGGATTTGGGGCGCAGCATCGAATAGCCTGCCGGACATGCCCTCGCGGATCATCTCGCGTTCGATCCGGCCGCTACCTGTTCGTGGCAACAATCTGCATTCAGACCATCACGGCCTCGCCTCTAGCCGAGAAAGTCATAATGCACGTTCGATCAGTCGATGACCAGCCGTGCGCTCATCACCCGCATCTCCGCAAGACCGCTGATCCCCGGATGCGTTTTGCCGCAGAGCCACGATCGTGAAAAAGCGGATGCGTGCCTTTGCACAAACGCACGGAGGCGCGAACCGACAAAGCCGGCTTTGTGGGAAACCACAGAGGCGCAACCGTGCAAGTCATAAAAGGCACGGAGACGGTATTTCGGTTTTGAGCCAAACTGGCGATACGTATTTGGGCAAATGTGGAAATACGGAAATTCGCATATCGTGCGCACTATAGTTTGTAGCCCTATAGTGCGCAACGGTTGTCATTCTGGTTTTTGCAAGGAAACGATAGGTGGCAGCGACCGACGCATTGGCGACAGCGATCCGAACCATCAGAAAGGCACGTGGCCTGAGCCAGGAAGCCTTCTCGGACGTGTCGAGCCGAACCTATATGAGCTTGCTGGAGCGCAATCTGAAGAACCCGACGCTGCACAAGTTGAGCGAACTGTGTGAAGTGATGGAGGTGCATCCGCTGACGTTGTTGACGCTGGCCTATGCCGGCGACAGCACGCGCGAGGCCGAAGCGCTTCTCGCGCAGGTGCGTCAGGAACTCGCGTCGCTTCTTGGACATGGCGCGCCATAGGCGCAGCGCTCGGCGGGGAGGTCCGCCGCCGATGCGTCCCGCCGCGTTGGGCGAGACGCCGGGGCCGACGTCAATCGGCCTGCTGGGGGCGGCTGCGCGACCAGATCAGGTCGTGGGTCATCAAAGACAAGCCCGCTCGGTCTTGCCGACCTTGCGCCATGCGGTGCCAATATGGCGCAACCACCGGGCGAGGCGTAGCTGCCACGCCTAGCAGCGCCCCCGCCAGGATCGACGGACGCATGGATGCGACCAGCTTTCAAAGCCGCCAGAGCGGCTGCCCACCCGTGCTTTCTGGTACCGCAAACCACTTGCTACCCTCTGGCGCACGCCAGTTCCCCCGGGCGTATGATCATCTCCCGTCATCGTCGCTCGGCATGACGCCCAGTGACGTGCTATCCCGTCGCGGTCCCGTGCCATTCCAGGCGCAGGCGCAGGGCGACGTTTAAGTATATAGGTCTGTGATGAGTCAGGAGAACATTGTCCGCTACTGGCAGTCTATCGAACTGCTCCAACCGCAGGCCGCGCCCAAACGCACACGGCACAACACACAACACCGTGCACGATGCATTCTATTGTGACACGCCGGTCCAACGTGCGATCCCGCCCTGGCATCCTGCTAGTCCTCTTGCCCGAGAGACACTCCTGCCCAAGCGGGTCTGGAGTCACACGCTCTACGCCCATCTGTACGACAGCCGGCGCATCGCCAAACGACTTGAGGCCACCTTCGGGGCCGATCAAGGCTACCGCGAACCGCAATTTCGCGAATCCGCCCTGTTCGCCCTCAAGTTTGATATGCAGGGACGACTCGTGGAGGACAGTTTCGTGCTCTCCAGCGAAGCCTGGTTCCTCGGCAGAGTGCTGACCGGTCAGGACTGGACCACCGGTTTCGAGAATGAGCAACGCGGTTTGAACGAGCAGGTCAAGGCGATGTTTAGCGGCCCAGTGTCAGGCGAGGATCTGCGGGCGTTCACGCGATGGGTTTTGCAGACGATCGGCGTAGAGGAGTTCTTCGTGGGAGCGGCCGATCCGAAGTTGCGCTTCCGATCGCAACCGGTCCGCAATGACAAGCCAGAACAGGAAGATGATCCGCTGAACAGCTTCCTGCTGGGTGACCTGGCGTTGGTCGCCGAACGCATCGGCCAGGGCGTCAACAGCCGAGCACTGGACCAGTACCTCAAACGACACACGATCCGGCCGCGCGGTTGCATGCGGACGATGATGCCGCCTCCGGTGCGCTGATCGAGCGGCTGATGCCGGATTCCTATGCGGATGGCTGTTGGCCGAGTGAAAAGCATCTCGGCTTGGTTCATTCCCAACAAATCGCCGTGAACACGATTTTGGCCACGCTCGGCAAAAGCGAAGGGCTGCTTGGTATAAACGGACCACCGGGCACCGGCAAAACCACACTTTTGCGCGACTTGATTGCCGCCATTGTGACGCAACGTGCCGATGTGCTGGCCGGATTACGGCGTGCATCGGATGTTTTTTTGAAGGATGGCCGCGAAGTCGCCAACGACGGCGGAGTTGAACAAGCCGGCTTCAAGCTTGATCCCGCTCTATATGGTTTCGAAATCGTGGTGGCGTCGTCGAATAATGGCGCGGTCGAAAATGTCACGCTGGAGTTGCCTCAACGGGACAAGGTCGATGAAACTTGGCTTCCGGAAGGCGAATATTTTGCGGAACTGGGCGAACTGACGACGGGCAAGCCAGCTTGGGGCATGGTCTCCGGCGCCTTGGGAAGCAAATCCCGGCGCACTGCATTCGTAAACCGCTATTTCTACGGACACACACCACGCAAACGAAAAGGCAAGCCCAAGCCGGGAACGCCCGAGGCATCCGATTCCCCGGTCGCCGAAGATAACGAATCCGCGTCTTTCTCGTGGCTGACGGCCGATGAAGAAGAAGCGATGGAGAGCGGCGAAGGCAATCAGGACGATCAAGAATCCACCGTCGTTTCTGATGGCACGGAAAATGAGGATGAGGCGGGCCCGCGCGGCTTTTTGGGCTGGCTCGGCATGCAAGCGCAGGCAAATAGCGAACGAAACCCGGAACAGCGTCAGAGGCGGTGGCGCAACGCAGTGGCCGAATACAATGCCGCCAAACTCGCAGCCCGGCAGGCGAGCGAAGGAGCGCGCCGAATTCGGGCAGTCATGCAGGACTTGGGCGGGATCGACTATCGGACGGAAAGCGCACAGGCGACGTTAGGCGCACTGGAGCAGCAACTGGCCGAGCATCGCAGGCAACTTTTGGGGCAGGCCGTTCAGGATACCCAGGCGGCACGTCACGCGCTCGAAACCCGTCTGATGGCACTCTCACAGCATCTCGATGCGCGGCCGGTTCTGTGGAGCAATCTGCTCAGCCTCTGGCAAACGCAGCGTCGCTGGAATGAGAAACACGCCGTGTTGGAGCAGCAACGCGCGTTGGCGCAATTCGAATTCGATCGGCTCGCACGCGTCAACGAACAGATCGCCGCTGCTCAAGGAGACCTTGAGCGGCGGGCCGATGCGATGCGCAAGGAGTTGGCGCAACTATACCGCCACCGCGAAAGCCTGCGCCACGACGCGTCTGACTTGGCCAGGACCTATCAGGCGCACCATCTGCTCGCCTGGTTGGAGGACGGCGTGATCGGACGTGGTGACGCCATCGAGTTGGCGGAGCCCTGGCGGATTGAAGGTTGGCGGCAGACTCGGGCGCATGTCTTCTTGCAAGCGCTCAAGCTCCATCGGACATTTTTCGAATTGGAGCCCTTGCGGTTGCGCACCAACCTGTTTCTGGTCAACGCTCTTTTGACCGGGACACGCATGCAAGGCATGTCCCGCGATGCCGTCCGCTCCGCTTGGGCCTCGCTTTTCATGGTGGTCCCAGTGCTCAGCAGCACGTTCGCGTCGTTCTCGCGCTCGTTCGCCACGCTCATGAACGGCGAAATCGGCTGGCTCCTGGTGGACGAAACAGGTCAGGCTACGCCGCAAGCGGCAGTCGGTGCGCTGTGGCGATCGCGCCGCGCGGTTTTCGTCGGCGATCCATTGCAACTCAAGCCGATCATGACGGTCTCCGACGCGGTGCTGGAACATATGCGCACCCGTTACCATGTCGACTCACATTGGCTTCCCAATCGCCAGTCGGCGCAAACCCTGGCGGATGAGGCGACACCATGGGGGCGATTGGCAGGCCCTGCCGGAGGCAAGACGTGGGTCGGCCTGCCGCTGGTCGTACATCGCCGCTGCGATCGGCCCATGTATGCACTCGCCAATCGCATCGCCTATGACGGGACGATGGTCTACGGCACGATCCCGCCCGCCCCGACCAAGGATACACTTGCGCGCCTGGACACCGGTTGGATCGATGCGCCTGGTCCGTCAGAGGACAATTGGGTGCCGGCCGAAGGCGAGGCGTTGCGGGACCTGTTGCAGATGCTGCGCGCTGACGGAGTAAAACCGGATGAAATCAGCGTCATCACCCCGTTTCGCGCCGTCGTGCAGCGCCTCAATCGGATGCTGCCCCGCCGGATGGTGCATGGCACGATACACACGATGCAGGGCAAGGAGTCGGCTGTGGTCATCCTCGTGCTGGGCGCCAGTTCCGATAATAGCGGCGCACGGAACTGGGCGGTGTCCGAGCCCAACCTTCTGAACGTGGCGGCCACGCGTGCGAAGCGGCGCCTTTATGTGATCGGCGACCGTAGTGACTGGCAGGAGCGCGCTTTGTTTTGCGATGTCATGGACCTGTTGCCGGAGCAGTTTCTTACCGCTGATATACGAACAAACCCATCATCGCCGCTAGATGGTCGCAGGGCATCTACTCCTTAAGACAGCTAGCGTCGCGCCGGTTTAGGAATGCTTTCATATCTGCAATGCCCAAATTGGCATCAGAGTTGTCAGAACCTGCCTGAGACTGCGATAAGCATTTTTGGCGTCCCGCCGCGTTGGGCGGGACGCCGGGGCCGACGTCAATCGGCCTGCTGGGGGCGGCTGCGCGACCAGATCAGGTCGTAGGTGCCGTTCTCGGCTTCGATGAGGCGGGCGTAGACCGTCGAGGGGAAGCTCGGGTCATCGAGTGTCACGGAGAGATAGGCTCGATCGGCCTTGCTGACCTTGCGCCATGCCGCGCCGATATCGTAGCCACCGGAGGCCTGAAGGCGGAAGTCGGGGGCGTTTTCGCTTTCCTTGTCGTTGGGGACGAACTTGACCTTGACGTTGAGCGTCAGGGTGCCGGTGAAGCCATCGTTCTGCGCGGTGAAAGTGCCGATGTTAGCCATGATGCGTTCTCCTTTCGGGTTGGACAAGGTCGCGCCGGTGCGTCCTTGTTGTGATCCGCCCGGCGGGGGACGGGCTGACTGCACCGCGTGCGGCCGAAACGCAGTGAAGGACCTGGAGACGCGCATCATTTGTCTCGCGAGGAAGCCGCGCAGCGGCGGGGAAATGATGCGCGCCGCAAGGTTGCAGGCATAAGCCCGAGGCGCAGCCGCGCCCCCGCCAGGATGCACAACGATCAAAGGACGCATGGGAGTGACCAGCTTCCCGAAAGGAGAGGTGGCCAACTCGGCATGTCCCCGGGGAGTACCTCACCGGTTCGCCCCTGATGGTGGTGAGCGAGGTCAACATTCGACGACGGCCAGGCGCGCATCCCGACGCGGTGTCAGATGCGGAGAAGGCAGCGTATGTGAGACGCGAATATGCAAGCGGCCCAGGCGCGATCGGACCAACATCTCCACATCGCTCCCCCGACACCTGCGAAACGATCAGCGGATAGCGTCGAGCAGGACAAGCGTCCTGACAACTCGTTGCAGCGACGAAAAGCGTAGTTGGGCCGCATTGTTCATCGGTTTTGGGGGCGTAGGGTCATGCTTTGCGTTTCAACGGCCGCTGACATACGTAGAATCCCGGCCTTCAAAAAGATGAGGGCAGATGGGACACGGGCGATCGCCATTCGACCCATAACTTCCCCCTTGGATCGTGATGGCGGCGGGACAGATCGATCCGATGCCGGTTTGTTCCGCTAATCTGTGGCGAGGCCGACGTACAACTCCCGTTCGGCCTCGCCACCCTTTATCGTTTTCGGGGATGCGGGCTCG
>NZ_LFJJ01000023.1 GCF_001189365.1 Candidatus Burkholderia verschuerenii
TTCGCGAGCGCGGCCATGACGGTCGCGGGCAGCGGCCCGGCCGGCACGCGCGCCGCCGTCTTCGCGATGCGTTTGGACTTCGCGCCTCCGCGCGCGGCGCGTTCCGGCGCCTGCGCCTGCGATTCCGCTTTCGAGCCGCCGCGCGCGAAGGCGACGGGGACGTGGGCGAAAGCGACGGCAGCGAGCGTGACGGCGAGCGCGGCGGACGTCAGGCGTGCGGAGAGGAAGCGGAGAGCGGGAACGGCGAGCGGCATGTTTTGGTTGACGTGAATTCGCGGAACGGGCGACATGAATCGGCGCGACCGGCGCCGCGCAAAGCGGTCATTGTAGACAAGCTGGCTTGCGGTAGTCGTACGAATCGCCATCGCGCCGGCCGGCATCGTTAAGTCCGGTTTAAGCGCCGCGCGGATAAAATGGGTCGCGTCTGAAAAGACCGCACACCCAACCATAAAGGCAAAGCCATGCGAATCCTGCTTGTCGAAGATGACCGGATGATCGCCGAAGGCGTGCGCAAGGCATTGCGCGCGGACGGCTTCGCGGTCGACTGGGTCCAGGACGGCGAAGCCGCGCTGATGGCCGTATCCGGCGAGCCGTACGACATGATGCTGCTCGACCTCGGCCTGCCCAAACGCGACGGCTTCGAAGTCCTGAAGACGCTGCGCGCGCGCGGCAACGCGCTGCCGGTTCTGGTCGTGACCGCGCGCGACGCCATCGCGGATCGCGTCAAGGGACTTGACGCTGGCGCGGACGATTACCTCGTCAAGCCCTTCGATCTCGACGAACTCGGCGCGCGCATGCGGGCGCTGATCCGCCGTCACGCGGGACGCGGCGAGTCGCTCGTGCGTCACGGCGAACTGACGCTTGATCCGGTCGGCCATCAGGTGACGCTGGCGGGCAATCCGGTGGCCTTGTCGGCGCGCGAATTCGCGCTGCTCGAAGCGTTGATGGCGCGGCCCGGCGCGGTGCTCTCCAAAAGTCAGCTCGAAGAAAAAATCTACGGCTGGGGCGAGGAAATCGGCAGCAACACGGTCGAGGTCTATATCCACTCGCTGCGCAAGAAGCTCGGCGCGGACCTGATCCGCAACGTGCGCGGACTCGGCTACATGGTCGCGAAGGACGCCTGATGCGGTCGATCTGCCGCCAATTGCTGATCTGGCTGCTCGCGCTGGTGATCGTCGGCGTGGGCTTTGCCGGCTGGCTGATCTATCGTCAGGCGCTCGCCGAAGCCAACGAACTCTTCGATTACCAGCTTCAGCAGATCGCGGCGGCGCTGCCGTCGGAACCGTTTTCGTCGGTGCTCAGTTCGCGCAGCGAAAGCGACGAAGGCGTCGTCATCCAGATATGGAATCGCAACGGCGTGCTGATGTACTACTCGCATCCGCGCGTGCCGCTCGCGCCGCACGCGGAACTCGGCTTTTCCACCGAATCGACGCCGCGCGGCGAATGGCGCGTGTACAGCGCGATCGTCGGCGATAACGTCGTGCAGCTCGCGCAACCGCTGTCGATCCGCAATCGCGTCGCGGCGGGCGTCGCGTGGCGGACCTTGTGGCCGCTCGTCGTGCTGTTGCCGCTGCTGGGCGTCGCGATCTGGGTGATCGTCGGACGCGGGCTGATGCCTTTGCAACGCGTGACGCGCGCGCTCGATACGCGTCATCCCGAAGCGCTCGATCCGCTGTCCGATCAACGGCTGCCGCAGGAAGTGCGGCCGGTGGTGCGCGCGCTGAACGCGCTGCTGTCGCGTCTGTCGACCGCGCTCGATACGCAAAAAGCCTTCGTCGCCGATGCCGCGCACGAACTGCGCACGCCGCTCGCCGCCGTGCAGATTCAGGCGCAACTCGTCGCCCGCGCGCAGGACGACGCCACGCGTCGCGAGGCGCTGGAGGATCTGCACGAAGGCATCGCGCGCGCGACGCGGCTCGCCGAGCAATTGCTGGCGCTGGCGCGATCGGAACCGGACGGCAAGGCCGTCGACACGCAAGTCGATCTGAACGTGCTGCTCGACGACTGCGTGCGCAACTACGTGCTGGTCGCGCAGCAGCGCGGCGTCGATCTCGGCATCGAATCGAGCGAACCGGCGATGGTGACCGGCGACCCGGATTCGCTGCGCGTGATGTTCAACAATCTCATCGATAACGCGACCAAATACACGCCCAAAGGCGGGCGCGTGGACGTCGCCCTGAAAGTCGAAGATGGGCATCCGGTCGTCGATATTTCGGATTCCGGTCCGGGCATTCCTCAAGAAGAACGAGAAAGGGTGTTCGACCGGTTTTATCGCGTGGGGGAAGGGGAGAACCGCGCGCGGACGGATATCGGCGGCAGCGGGCTCGGTCTCGCGATCGTGAAGCGGATTGCGAGCCTGCACGGTGCCGAGGTGCAACTGGGTGAATCTCGCCGAGGCGGGCTGCAGGTGACGGTCGCCTTCGAGCCCGATGAACAGGCGTATCGAGCCGGCCGCGCCTGATTGGTCTTGCCGACACGGCCAATGTCGTGCCGATGCGACGATCAAAATCGATTCAAAAGCATCTCTTATTCGAGACTTGTCTTATTGACTGAAAATCTTCTGCGCTGACTGTGTGCCGCTGCAGCGAATGTTGGCTGAAAACATTCTGGAGAGAAGCAGAATTCAATCAGTCATGCCAACTTTTAAGAAAATATTGACGTATAAAGATTACCAATAGGCACGAATATGGGACTTCTCTCATGTTCTGGCTGGACGTTGTAACCGAATATTCGAATCCGCGTGATTACCCGCGTTCGAAGATTTGGCCCGTGTGGCTGAATTTGCATTTTTTGTCATACGTTCTCAGGCCAACATGACCAGCTTTTCTCGCAGTCCTGCATTCAAAAACGAATTTCCGATCAACAAGATTTTCAAGCGCAAGCACGCCGCTATCGGTTTGGCGGTGACGGCCGTGATGACGTCGAGCATTTCTGCATTCGCTGCGGGACCCACCGGCGGAGCGGTACAAGTTTGCTCACCTGATAGCAATGGCCAGTACTACGGTTCGACAGGTCTGTCAGCCGGCGCGCCCTGCGGCGCGATTGGGGGGCGTCCGTATAACACGAGCGGCGTGACCCTCGTCGGCGATACGAGCACCTGGGCCGATTATGTTTCCGTCGGCAATGGTCAAGTCGCGATTGCCGCGACGAACAAGATCACCATGAGCCAGTATCTCAACATGACTGGCAACAAGTTCACCGGCATCGCAAATGGTGATGTCACCGCGACGAGCACGGACGCGGTGAACGGCTCGCAGTTGTTCACGACCAACCAGAACGTTGCGCAGAACACATCCGACATCGCACAGAACAAGTCGGACATCGCGCAGAACACCTCCGACATCGCGCAGAACAAGACGGACATCGCCGGCAATACCACGGCGATCAACAACCTGAACAACGGCACGGCCGGTCTGGTTCAGCAAGCAGCGGCCGGCGCGAAACTGACGGTCGGCAAGGATACGGACGGCACGACGGTCGACTTCGCGGACAAGAGCGGCAACACGCGCTCGCTGGCGAACCTGTCGGCGTCGAGCCTCGACGCGGTGAACGGCTCGCAACTATATGCGACGAATCAGCAAGTCACGCAAAACACGACCGATATCGCCAACCTGAACGACCAGATCAACAGCGGCGCGCTGGGTCTCGTTCAGCAGGATGCAACGACGCGCAATATCACCGTGGCGAAGAACAGCGACGGCACGATCATCAACTTCACCGGCACGGCGGGCGCGCGCGTTCTGGAAGGCGTGGCCAATGGCGCAGTGAACAGCGCGAGCCAGCAAGCGGTGAACGGCTCGCAACTGTATGCGCTCGCCAACTCGACGGCGGCTTCGCTCGGCGGCGGCGCGACGGTCAACAGCGACGACTCGATCACGCAGCCTTCGTACTCGGTGAACGGCCAGACGGTGAATAACGTCGGCGACGCGCTGTCGAACCTCGACGGTCGCGTGTCGCAGAACACGTCGGATATCGCCGATATCAACAACTCGCTGAACAACGGCACCGTCGGTCTGGTTCGTCAGGATCAAACCACGCGCAATATCACCGTCGCGAAGGACACGGACGGCACGGTCGTCGACATGACAGGCACGCAAGGCACGCGCACGGTGACGGGCGTGACGGCCGGCGCGCTCACGGCCGACAGCACCGACGCGGTGAACGGTTCGCAGCTCTATCAAACGAACCTGAACGTGACGAACCTGCAGGATCAGGTGACGAACATCGCTTCGGCATCGTCGGTGATCGCTTCGCAGAAGACGGACACGCCGGCTATTGCTTCGGGCGCCAACTCGACGGCCATCGGCAACGGTTCGAAGGCGACGGGCAGCAACTCGGTCGCGCTCGGCAGCGGTTCGGTCGCCGACGAAGACAACACGGTGTCGATCGGTTCGGAAGGCAACGAGCGTCGTCTGACGAAAGTCGCGCCGGGCGTCAAAGGTACCGATGCCGCCAACATGAACCAGTTGAACGCGGTGCAGAACAGCGTCAACACGACCGCGCGTCAGGCATTCTCGGGCGTCGC
The DNA here is from genome assembly GCF_001189365.1 of Candidatus Burkholderia verschuerenii. Lineage (GTDB taxonomy): Bacteria > Pseudomonadota > Gammaproteobacteria > Burkholderiales > Burkholderiaceae > Caballeronia > Caballeronia verschuerenii. The sequence continues at coordinate 4,526 of NZ_LFJJ01000023.1, forward strand.
GGCGGCAATGGCCATGCCGAACCTGACGCCGAGCCAGCCGGGCAAGACGGTGGCATCGGTGGGCGTGGCGAACTACAAGGGCTACACGGCCGTGGGCGTGGGCGCGACGTATCGCTCGGCCAACAACCGCTGGCTCGTGAACGCGGCTGCATCGATCACGCCGAGCGGCGACACGGGCGTGCGCGGTCAGGTCGGCTACGAGTTCTAAGCGCGTTTCAGCCGATCATCGCGACCGGCGCAAGCAGTTCGAAGTAAAACAGTAAGCAGCAAGAAGGGTGGCTTCCCGCAAGGGTGGCCGCCCTTTGTCGCTGGAAGTTCCCGCAGGATCGATCAACTTTTAAGAAAGCTTTAAGCGACGCCTCGTAATCTTCGTTCATCAGTCAAGCGTATGAAACCACGCGTACCCGTTCTCAGGAGCACACGATGAATTCGAAGATCCTCACCCGCAGCGCCGCCGCAGTGGCCGTTGCCGTCGCCGTGTCGGCGGGCTACGTGGCTGGCCATAACAATGTTCCTGCGCCGCAAGTCATCTTGCCCGCGCAAGCCGCGATGATGCCCGCCGAAGCCGCCGCGAAAACCGGCATCCCCGATTTCTCCGGCCTCGTCGAAACTTACGGTCCGGCCGTGGTCAACATTAGCGCGAAGCATGTGGTGAAGGAAACCGCCGCGCGTCGCGGCAATGCGAATCAGGTGCCGATGGATCCGGACGATCCGTTCTATCAGTTCTTCAAGCGCTTCTACGGCAACGTGCCCGGCTTCGGCGGCGGCGACGGCGGTCAGGGCGGCCCCGGCGCGGATCGTCCGAGCGAAGGGCTGGGTTCAGGCTTTATCGTCAGCAACGACGGCTACATTCTCACCAACGCGCACGTGGTCGACGGCGCGAACGTCGTCACCGTCAAGCTGACGGACAAGCGCGAGTTCCGCGCCAAGGTCGTCGGCTCCGACAAGCAATCGGACGTCGCGGTGCTGAAGATCGACGCGAAGAATCTGCCGACCGTGAAGATCGGCGATCCGAACGGCAGCAAGGTCGGCCAGTGGGTCGTCGCGATCGGCTCGCCCTACGGCTTCGACAACACGGTGACGTCGGGCATCATCAGCGCCAAGTCGCGCGCGCTGCCGAACGAAAACTACACGCCGTTCATCCAGACCGACGTGCCGGTGAATCCGGGTAATTCGGGCGGCCCGCTGTTCAATCTGCAAGGCGAAGTGATCGGCATCAACTCGATGATCTATTCGCAGACGGGCGGCTTCCAGGGCCTTTCGTTCGCCATCCCGATCAACGAGGCGATCAAGGTCAAGGACGCGCTGATCAAGACCGGTCACGTCGATCGCGGCCGGCTCGGCGTGACGGTGCAAGGCATGAACCAGACGCTCGCGAATTCGTTCGGCATGACTTCGCCTGCTGGCGCGCTCGTCAGTTCGGTCGAACCGGGCGGACCGGCCGCGAAGGCGGGCCTGCAACCGGGCGATGTGATCACCGCGCTCAACGGCCAGCCGGTCGCGGATTCGACCTCGCTGCCGTCGCAGGTCGCGGGTCTCGCGCCGGGCACGTCGGCCAAGGTGACGGTGTGGCGCGACAAGAGCTCGAAGGATCTCGACGTCACCATCGGCGCACTGAAGGACGCGAAGATGGCCAGCGCCAAGTCCGGCAACGGTGGCGACGACAGCGGCGCGGCCGCGCAGGACGCGCGTCTGGGCGTCGCGGTGCGTCCGCTTACGCCGGAAGAGAAGCAGCAGGCGTCGGTATCGCGCGGCTTGCTGGTGCAGCAGAGCAACGGCGCGGCCGAAAGCGCGGGCATCCAGCCGGGCGACGTGATCCTCGCGGTGAACGGCCAGCCGGTCACGTCGACGCAGCAATTGAAGACGATGATCTCGCACGCCGGCAACAGCATCGCGTTGCTGATCCAGCGCGACAACGCGCAGATCTTCGTTCCGGTCGATCTCGGATAAATCGTGAAGACACGCGATGCGGGCATGAAGCATGCTTTCGGCTTTTACGGCGCCCCATCGCGTGAATACCACGGATCGGGCCTTGATAACGATCGGCTGCCGCGCCTCGCTCGCGGCGGCATCGGAAAAAAGGAGCACACAATGAAAAGGACGACCACGGGAAAAATCGCCATCACGCTGCTGACGGCGGCGCTCACCGCCGGCATGGCGGGCGGCGCGTACGCGCAGGCCTCCGGCACCACTGGCGGCAGCACCAGCGACACGAGCAGCGCGGGCAATGAAAACGGCGGCGGCCTGCCGCAAATCCAGCAGCAGGGCGACGTCTCCTACACGTCGGGCGGCGTCGGACTCGACGAATCGCATGCATTGCAACGCGAACAGGCGCACTGGCCGCTGTCGATGCGCTTCACCGGCCCGACCGCGGATTATCTGTCGAACGTGCATTTGCGGATCGTCGGCAAGGGCGGCGAAGTGCTGAGCGCCGAAGCGATGGGCCCCTATATGCTCGTCAAGCTGCCGGCCGGCAGCTACACGGTGTTCGCGAAGTACAAGGATCAGGAAAAGAAACAATCGGTGAACGTGTCGGGGCCGGGCAAGGCCAAGGCGGCGTTCCACTGGAGCATCCAGTAAGTCGCGCGTGATGACCGCGACGGCCGCCACGGCCGAATAGGGCACGAACCGGCCGCCGAAACTTGTCTCATAATGAAGCCACGGGCATCGAGCCCGTGGCTTTTGGTTGTTCTGCGCACGCCGGAGGGCACCACGATGAGTACGGATCTGAACGAAGGTCACGAAGCGGGGCATCGCATCGCGATCAAGCCGAACGCCAGGCGCTGCCGCGTGATCCATCAGGGCGTCACCTACGCCGACACGCACGCGGCGCTGACGCTCGCCGAAACGGGCGCGCCCGACGTTCACTATTTTCCGCGCGCCGACGTGAACATGGCGCGTCTCGAACGCTCGATTCATACGTCGCACTGCCCGCACAAGGGCGACGCGACGCACTATCATTTACTGACCGAAGAGGGTCCGATCGAAAACGCCGCCTGGAGCTACGAGTCGCCGCTCGACGGCGAGGGGCAGATCAAGGGCTATCTGGCGTTTTATCCGTCGCGTGTCGATCGCATCGACGAGACTTCTTAGCGAGCCGCCGTACAGACGCATTCCGCTGCATATCCGATAACGCAAGCATGCAGTCCCGGCCCGGAGGCTCGGATGGAAGTCACCGAAGCGTTACGCGTTCCGCTCGATCCGGCGCAGGTCCGGACGGCGTTATCGGATCTCGCGCTGCTGCGCGCCAGCCTGGACAATTGCGAATCGTTCACACGCACGCCGAGCGGCGAATATGCGTTGACGCTGGTCATTCCGCTCGGCGCGTTGCGGGCGCGCTACGACATTCGCGCGCATCTGGCCGGTCATACGCGGCATGAGTCCGCACCTCGGTTCGACGATCACGAAGACGCCCAGACGCTGAGCTTCAAGGCGCGCGGCGAAGGCGTCGGCTCGTTGCGCGGACAAATCGCCGTCGCGCTGAGCGCGGAGGACGACGGGACGGTGACCTGCATCGAATACACGATCTGGGCGACGGTTGCCGGGCCGCTCGCCGCCTTGTCGCCGCGTCAGATCGAAAACGCGCTGCGCGAAGGCGCCGACGATTTTTTCGCGGAGTTCTGCGAAGTGGTGCGCGCGAAACACGGCTTGCCGGCGGATCGCGGCGTGGAAGAGCGACGCCATCTGTTTCTGCGGCCGGGGATGATGTCGGCGGCGTTTTCGCGTCGATCGGGCGCGAGCGCGCGAGCGCGCGGGCGCTCGGCGGGCCATCGGGCGATGCGGCGGCGAGCGGCGTGCTGCGGCATCGTCTGCCGAGACACGCGCTGTTGCGCCGCCGCGATCCGTCCGACGAGCGTCATCCGCTCGGGCTGCCCGGCTGGGCGTGGATGACGATGCTCGTGTGCGTCGCGCTGTTCGCGTTTCTGGCGCCGCGCATCGGCGTGCAATGACACCCGCGATCAGCGCCAATCCTTTAGCGCGGCGATAATCTCCGGCATCCAAACTAAATCGGGAATACGCCATGCCGCGCCGCGCCTTGATCGTCATCGACGTGCAGAACGAATACATCACGGGGAATCTGCCGATCGAATATCCGGACGTGAACACGTCGTTCGCCAATATCGGCCGCGCAATGGATGCCGCCGATGCCCACGGCGTGCCCATCGTGATCGTGCAGAATTTCGCGCCCGCCACGGCGCCGATTTTCGCGCGCGGCTCGAAGGGCGCGGAATTGCATGAATCGGTGGCATCGCGGAAGCGGGCGCATTACGTCGAGAAGAGCTTGCCGAGCGCGTTCGCGGGCACCGATCTGGCCGACTGGCTGAAGGCGAACGAGATCGATACGATCGTCGTCGCCGGCTACATGACGCACAACTGCGACGACTCGACCATTCGTCAGGCCGTCCACATGGGCTTGTCGGCGGAGTTTCTCGTCGATGCGACCGGCAGCGTGCCGTACGACAACCGCGCGGGACGAGCGAGCGCGGAGGAAATCCACCGCGTCTTCACCGTGGTGATGCAATCGCGCTTCGCGGCCGTCCTCACGACGGACGAATGGATCGCGGCGCTCGATTCCGGCGAGCCGCCCGCGCGCGACAACATCTACACGTCGAATCAGCAGGCGCGCTTCGGCGCACGCTGACGCGCTTATTTACGCCGCGTTCGCTTCCGCCAGCAACGCCGGACTGCATCGCAAGGCATCGAAACATGCGTCGATAAGCGATTCCGAGTCGCGCTCCGGCACGACGCGGTCGGGCAGCATCAGCGAATCGTGCAGGATGCCGGTGAACATGCAGTGGAGCATGACCATCGCGCGGCGCGTGTCGAGGCGGGCGGGCAATTGCTGTTTGTCGACGGCATTGCGCAGCGCGCACTCGATGCGCTCCATGCCGTCGCGCATGTTGTTCTGATGCCTCTCGCGAACCGGCCCCATTTCCTCGACGAACTCGCACTTCATGAACAGGATGTCGAATATCCGTCGCCGCTGCTCGTCCGACGTGATGTTCCGCATGCAGTAGATGAACAGTTCGCGCAGCTTCGCGAGCGGGTCTTCCTCCTTGCCGTCGAGCGTGCTCTCGATCAGTTCGTCGAGCGGCAGCAGGCTGCGATCGAACATCGCGTTGAACAGATCGCTCTTGTTGGTGAAATGCCAGTAAATGGCGCCGCGCGTGACGCCCGCCGCCTGCGCGATATCCGCGAGCGTCGTGCGCGACACGCCTTTCTCGTAAAAGACGCGCTCGGTCGCGTCCAGTACCTTGTTGCGCGTCTCCTGCGCTTCTTCCTTCGTTCGTCTGACCATGATGTGCGGCCCGATGGCCGGCTGCCCCGGTTTGTCGATATTTTGTCTAACTGGATACAACGTCAAGCAAATTTCGCCTAACACGCAGTAAGATTGGTTTGTGCCAGTTTTTTACATTCATTCGCGAATGTATATACAATACCACCCACCGATCAGTAGCCCAAGTACCAGCGGTTGCGTGGTTCGAACTGCGCCTGATTTTTGAGATGGCCCGTTTTCGCCGTCCTCGCGCTTCAGGCGGTGTGTTTCAGCGCCGCACGGACCTTTGAATAACCGGCCGATGGCCGGCGTCAGCTCCACTGGTTTCAATTGCTTTTGGTCAGCGTCAGCGTCTTGCGACGCACGTGTACGGCTTGCCCGGGGAAGGCCGCCGTGCACTCACTTCACTTCAGTCTTAGACAGAGGTCGCTCCATGCGCGTCGAACGGGTTCCATTCCGCTTAATTACCGCCGCGACGGCTGCCGTGTTCCTGGCCGCCTGCGGACAAAAACAGTCAGCACCTCCGCCGCAAATGCCCGAAGTGGGCATCGTCACTGTCCAGCCGCAGTCCGTTCCGGTCGTCGCCGAATTGCCGGGCCGCACCAGTGCCTTCCTGGTCGCGCAAGTGCGCGCGCGGGTCGATGGCATCGTGCTGTGCCGCGAGTTCACGGAAGGCGATGACGTCAAACAGGGCCAACGCCTCTACAAGATCGACCCGGCGCCGTATATCGCGCAGTTGAACAACGCGAAGGCGTCGCTCGCCAAGGCGCAAGCGAACGTCGCGACGCAGAACGCGCTGGTCCAGCGCTACAAGGTCCTGGTCGCCGCCAACGCCGTGTCGAAGCAGGATTACGACAACGCCGTGGCATCGCAAGGTCAGGCCGTCGCCGATGTCGCCGCAGGCAAGGCCGCCGTCGACACCGCGCAGATCAACCTGGGCTACACCGATGTCGTCGCGCCGATCACGGGCCGCATCGGTCTGTCGCAGGTGACGCCGGGCGCGTACGTGCAGGCGAGCGCCGCGACGCTGCTCTCGACCATCCAGCAACTCGATCCGATCTACGTCGACCTGACGCAATCGAGCGTCGACGACCTCAAGCTGCGTCGCCAGATTCAGGAAGGGCGACTGCAGACCGAAGGCATCCACGCCGCCAAGGTGAACCTCGTGCTCGAGGACGGCCGCACCTATCCGGAAGAAGGCAAGCTCCAGTTCTCCGACGTGAGCGTCGACCAGAGCACGGGTTCCGTGACGGTCCGCGCGATCTTCAAGAACAAGGATCGCGTGCTGCTGCCGGGCATGTTCGTGCGCGCGCGCATTCAGGAAGGCACCAACGATCACGCGCTCGTCGTGCCGCAAATCGGCGTGACGCACGATCAGAAGGGCCAGCCGACCGCGCTCGTCGTCGACAAGGACGACAAGGTGCAACTGCGCCAGCTCGTCACGAGCGGCACGTACGGCCAGAACTGGGTCGTCGATACCGGTCTGAACGCGGGCGATCGCGTGATCGTGAACGGCGTCGAGAAGGCCAAGCCGGGCATGCAGGTGAAGCCGGTTGACGCGAAGCTGCCGTATCCGGTCGCGGGTGGAGCGGGTGCATCGGGCGCGCAGGCTGCGTCGGCGCCGGCAGGCGCATCGGCCGCCGGCACGCAAGGTCAGAACGACACCGCGAACGGCGCGACTGGCGCGGCTCCTTCGTCGGCCACGGTCGCCTCCGCCGCGCAATAAAAGGGAGCCTGTTCAATGGCCAAGTTTTTTATCGATCGCCCGATTTTTGCATGGGTGATCGCCATCATTCTGATGCTGGCGGGTCTCGCGTCGATCTCCACGCTGCCGGTCGCGCAGTATCCGACGATCGCGCCGCCTGCCATCCAGATCAGCGCGACGTATCCGGGCGCATCGGCGAGCACGGTGGAAAACACCGTGACGCAGGTGATCGAGCAGCAGATGAGCGGTCTCGACCACTTGCTGTATCTCTCGTCCACCTCCGATGACTCGGGCACGGCGACCATCACGCTGACGTTCGCGGCGGGCACGAATCCGGACATCGCGCAGGTGCAGGTGCAGAACAAGCTGCAGCTCGCGACGCCGCTGCTGCCGCAAGTCGTGCAGCAGTTGGGCACGAAGGTCACGAAGTCGTCTTCGAGCTTCCTGCTGGTGCTGGCGTTCGTGTCGCAAAACGGCAGCATGAGCAAGTACGACCTCGCGAACTACGTGGCGTCGAAGGTGCAGGATCCGTTGTCGCGGATCGACGGCGTGGGTACGGTGACGCTGTTCGGCTCGCAATACGCGATGCGAATATGGCTCGACGCCAACAAGCTGACCAACTTCGCGCTCACACCGGTCGATGTGACCAGTGCGATATCGGCGCAGAACGTGCAGGTCGCGGCCGGTTCGCTCGGCGGCACGCCGGCGGTGCCGGGTCAGATGTTGCAGGCGACCATCACCGAAGCAACGCTTCTGCAGACGCCGGAGCAGTTCGGCAATATCCTGCTGAAGGTGAATCCGGACGGCTCGCAAGTGCGCCTGAAGGACGTCGCGCATATCGAGCTCGGCGGCGAAAACTATAACTTCGATACCAAGTACAACGGTCAGCCGACGGCGGGCTTCGGTATCCAGCTTGCGACCGGCGCGAACGCGCTCAACACCGCGAAGCTGGTGCGCCAGAAGGTCGACGAACTGTCGAAGTACTTCCCGAACGGTCTGGTCGTGAAGTATCCGTACGACACCACGCCGTTCGTGCGCCTGTCGATCGAGGAAGTGGTCAAGACGCTGATCGAAGGTATCGTGCTGGTGTTCCTGGTGATGTATCTGTTCCTGCAGAACTTGCGGGCGACGATCATCCCGACCATCGCGGTGCCGGTCGTGCTGTTGGGCACGTTCGCGATCATGTCGGCGGTGGGCTTCTCCATCAACGTGCTGTCGATGTTCGGGCTCGTGCTCGCCATCGGTCTATTGGTCGACGATGCGATCGTGGTGGTGGAAAACGTCGAGCGCGTGATGTCCGAGGAGCACTTGACGCCAAGAGAGGCGACCCGAAAGGCGATGGGCCAGATCACCGGCGCGCTGATCGGCGTGGCGCTGGTGCTGTCGGCGGTGTTCGTGCCGGTGGCGTTCTCGGGCGGTTCGGTTGGCGCGATTTATCGACAGTTTTCGCTGACGATCGTCGCGGCGATGGTGCTGTCCGTGATGGTCGCGCTGATTCTCACGCCCGCACTGTGCGCGACGATTCTGAAGCCGCATCCGGAAGGGCACGTCGAGGAGAAGAAGGGCTTCTTCGGCTGGTTCAATCGCAACTTCAACAAGAGCCAGGAGAAGTACCACAGCGGCGTGCAGCACGTGATTCGAAGGTCGGGACGCTGGCTGATCATCTATCTGGTGGTAATCGTCGCGGTGGGCATGCTGTTCCTGCGTCTGCCGAAGTCGTTCCTGCCCGACGAAGATCAGGGCACGATGTTCGTGCTGGTGCAGGCGCCCGCCGGTTCCACGCAGGAATACACCGCGCACGTGCTGAAGGACGTGCAGGACTACCTGCTGAACGACGAGAAATCGATCGTCGAATCGGTATTCACGGTGAACGGCTTCTCGTTCGCGGGTCGCGGCCAGAACTCCGGTCTCGTGTTCGTGCGGATGAAGGACTACGCCGAGCGTCAGCACGGCGACCAGAAGGTGCAGGCGCTGGTCGGGCGGATGTTCATGCACTTCGCGCCGTACAAGGACGCGATGGTGTTCCCGGTCAATCCGCCTTCGATTCCCGAACTCGGCACGGCGGCGGGCTTCGACTTCGAACTGCAGGATCGTGCGGGCGTCGGTCACGCGAAGCTGATGGAAGCGCGCAACATGCTCCTCGGCATGGCGGCGAAGGACCCGAATCTCGCGCAGGTTCGTCCGAACGGCCTGAACGATACGCCGCAGTTCAAGGTGAACATCGACCGCGAGAAGGCCAATGCGCTCGGCGTGTCGCCGTCGGCGATCGACCAGACGTTCTCGATCGCGTGGGCGTCGCAGTACGTGAACAACTTCCTCGATGTCGATAACCGGATCAAGAAGGTGTATGTGCAGGCCGATCCGCAGTTCCGCATGACGCCGGAAGACCTGAACAAGTGGTACGTGCGCAATACGTCCGGAACGATGGTGCCGTTCTCGTCTTTCGCGACGGGTGACTGGATCTACGGTTCGCCGAAGCTGGAGCGTTACAACGGCATCTCGGCGGTCGAAATCCAGGGCGCGGGCGCACCGGGCAAGTCCACGGGTCAGGCGATAGCGGCGATCGAATCGATCGCGGCGAAGCTGCCGGCGGGCATCGGCTACGAATGGACGGGTCTGTCGTATCAGGAACGTCAGTCGGGTTCGCAGGCGCCGATTCTGTACGGCATCTCGATCCTCGTCGTGTTCCTGTGTCTCGCGGCGCTGTACGAAAGCTGGTCGATTCCGTTCTCGGTCATCATGGTGGTGCCGCTGGGCGTGCTCGGCGCGCTGCTGGCGGCGACCTTGCGCGGGCTGGAAAACGACGTGTTCTTCCAGGTCGGCCTGTTGACGACGGTGGGTCTGTCGGCGAAGAACGCGATTCTGATCGTGGAATTCGCGCGCGAATTGCGGATGCATGGCATGTCGACGGTGGAAGCGGCGATCGAAGCCGCACGCCTGCGATTGCGCCCGATTCTGATGACTTCGCTCGCGTTCATTCTCGGCGTGCTGCCGCTCGCGATCAGTAACGGCGCGGGCTCGGCAAGCCAGCACGCGATCGGCACCGGCGTGATCGGCGGCATGTTGACCGCGACCTTCCTGGCCATTTTCATGATCCCGATGTTCTTCGTCGTGATCTCGAAATTCAGCAAGAGCAAGGACGTGCCGGCGCCGGGTTCGGACGGCAACATCGAAGGCCCGAATGGCGGTTCGCCCTCGACGGGCAAGGAAGGACATTGACATGCTTAAACATTCGTTGATCGCGGCCGCCGTGGCAGTGCTTGCCACCGGCTGCACCTTCGAGCCGAAGTACGAATGGCCCGCCGCGCCCGTCACGCAGGACTTTCCGGCGAGCGGTGTGTACGCGACGCAGCCGGATGCGAACTCGTCGGCGAGCAACGGCCGCACCGCGAGCGGCCAGGCCGCGCCGGATATCGGCTGGCGCGACTTCTTCGCCGATCCGCGTCTGAAGGAAATCGTCTCGCTGGCGCTGAAGAACAACCGCGATCTGCGCGTGTCGGTGCTGAACGTGCAGGCGGCGCAGGCGCAATACCGCATCACGCGTGCGGGCCTGTTCCCGACGATCGATGCGCAGGCGTCGCAGAGCAAGCAGCGCACGCCGCGCGATCTGTCGTTCTTCAACCAGACGATCTCGAATACCTACAGCGTCGGCTTGAACGCGTCGTGGGAAATCGACTTCTTCGGGCGCATTCAAAGCCTGAAGGATCAGGCGCTGGCGCAATATCTGTCGACGGCGCAATCGCGCAAGGCGGCGGAAATCTCGCTGGTGTCGTCGGTCGCGGATCAGTATCTGACGATGCTCGCCTATGACGATCAGCTCACCGTCACGCAGAACACGCTCAAGACGGCGCAGGAGTCGTATCGCATCACCAAGCTGCAATACGACAACGGCACCGGCTCGGAACTTGACTTGCGTCAGGCGGAAGGCGTGGTCGAGCAGGCGCAGGCGAATCTGCAATCGCAGGCGCGTCTGCGCGCGCAGTCCGAAAACGCGCTCGTGCTGCTGGTCGGCGAGCCGTTGCCGGAAGATCTGCCGAAGGGCATGCCGCTCGATACGCAGAACCTGCTGTCCGACATTCCGGCCGGTCTGCCGTCCGATCTGCTGACGCGTCGTCCGGATATCGCGGCGGCCGAGCAGACGCTGCTCGCGGCGAATGCGAACATCGGCGCGGCGCGTGCGGCGTTCTTCCCGAAGGTCTCGCTGACGGGCAGTTTCGGCACCTTGTCGCCGACGCTGGGCGGCCTGTTCAAGCCGGGTTCGGCGGCGTGGTCGTTCGCGCCGACGATCGATCTGCCGATCTTCGAAGGCGGCCAGAACGTGGCCAATCTCGATCTGGCGAACATCCAGAAGCGCGTCGAAATCGCCAACTACGAGAAGGCGATCCAGACGGCGTTCCGCGAAGTCGCCGATGGACTCGCCGCGCGCGGTACCTACGATCAGCAGATTCAATCGCTCGAACGTTTCGTCAATTCGCAAAGCCGCCGGCTGTCGCTGTCGGACCTGCGATATCGCAACGGCGTGGATAGTTACCTCACGGTGCTGACCGCGCAGACCGATCTGTATTCGGCGCAGCAACTGCTGATCACCGCGCGGCTGAATCGCCTGACCAACCTCGTCGATCTGTATCAGTATCTCGGCGGCGGCTGGATCGAAAACAACGGCGATACGCCGCGTCCGGCGGATGCGCCGGTCGATTACGGCGCGGCCAGCGCACCGAAGGCGGCATCGGCTGCATCGGCGGGATAAGCGCTTTACGCAGCAGCACGCTCCGATCTCATCGGGCCCGAGCGGGAAACCCCCTCGGGCCCGATTTTTTTGTATTTCGCCATTCGATTCGACCACGCGCACCGTTTGAAAAAATTGATCAAATGAACGGGCGAAGGGAAATGAAGGCGTGTGCCTTTCGTTAGAATTGCGGCGCACATTTGCGGGTCGCGGCAGATTGTTGTTGATGCTTTGAGGCGCAGCGATTACGTTCAAGCCTTGATGCGGTTCGCACAAGCGCTTGACGATCGTCCGGCAACTCTAACGATCATTTCGGATTCCTATTCGAATCGAATGATCGCTTCATAAAGGCGATCAAGCCACGGAATAGCTTGCCGTAGTCAGGCATCCGGTAGGTGAATTGCTTCGCTTTCGCGGCCATTCAGTCGCACTGTCTTGAATACGATGGAGATGCCCATTCTGCCGTTCGCCTTGCTTCTCAGCCTCGCCGGATGCACCCGAGCGCCCTCGATTCCGGTTCTGGGCGCCTATTTTCCCGATTGGCTCTTCTGTATCGCGGGCGGCGTCTTCCTCACCTGCGTGATACGCGCCTGTCTGTTACGCACGCGGCTGGGCGATCTCATCGGTTCGCCCATGCTCGCGTATTCCGCGCTGATTCTCCTGCTCTCGTCGTTGTGCTGGCTGGTCGTTTTCAGCTGACTTCATTACCCGGATCGCATTCATGAAGAATCAAGTCGTCACCGGTTGCCAAGAGTAAGTGGCTCGCCATTCTGCTAGTCGTCATCGCGATCGGCGCGCTGGTCGTCGTATCGCGGCGCGTGGCGAACGCGCCATCCACGGACGATGCCTACGCCTATGCGGACATGATCGACGTCGTCGCGGAAGTGCCCGGGCGCATCGTCGACATGCCCGTGCGCGACAATCAGGCGGTCAAGAAGGGCGATCTGCTGTTCCGCATCGATCCGCGTCCGCTGGAAGACGAACTCGCGCGGGCGCAGGCATCGCTTGCCGCGCTCGATGCGCAGATTGCACTAATGAGCCGCGCCGTCGACGCACAGCGATTCAATGCCAAGTCGGTGCTCGCGGTCAGTGAAAAAGCCCGCGCCGCCGCCGCGCTCGCGGCGCAAACGCTGCGTCGAACCGAACCCTTGCTCGCGCCGTGCTATGTCTCGGCGGAGGACGTCGATCGCGCGCGCACGGCGCACGAAGCGGCGCAGGCCGATCTTAAGGCGGCGCAGCTTCAGGTGCAGCAGGCATCGTCCGCGGTCGGCAGCGTGGATGCGCTGGTCGCGCAACGCGGCGCGGTCGAGGCGGAAATCGCGCTGGCGCAGCATCGGCTGGACATGGCCACGGTGCGCGCGCCGTTCGATGGCCGCGTGGTCGCACTCAAGACGACGGTCGGCCAGTTCGCCACCACGCTCAAGCCGGTCTTCACGCTGATCGATACCGAACATTGGTACGTCGTCGCGAACTTCCGCGAAACGGAACTGCGGCGAATCAGTTCGGGCGTGCCCGCCACGGTGTATCTGATGACCGATCCCGACAAGCGTTTCAAGGGCGCGGTCGAATCGATCGGCTACGGCGTGCTGCCGGACGACGGTGGGCTGGTGCTCGAAGGCCTGCCGCGCGTGCAGCGCTCGCTCAACTGGGTGCGCGTGTCGCAGCGTTTCCCTGTCAAGATCCGCGTCGATGCGCCGGACGGCGCGCTGTTCCGCGTGGGCGCGTCGGCGATGGCGCGGCTCGAGCTCGACGGCGATTCGCGCGGCGCATCCGCCGCCCGATGATGAAGCTCGCCACGTCGCGCAACGATCGCGAGCCGCCTTTCTACGAAAGGTGGGGCGAGTTTCTCGGCACCGAACTCGCGCCGTTTCCCGGACGCGCGCATTTCATGGTGCGCATGCTGGTCGCGAACTCGCTCGTCATCCTGATCGCGATGACGCTGCAGGTTCCCATGACGGCGCTCGCCGTCGTGTCCGTGATCAGCACGATCCAGTCGAACGTCGTGCTCACGCGCCTGACGGGCATTCTGACGCTGATCGCGCTGGTGCTGGCCATCGGCACCACGCTGCTGCTCGTCAAGTTCACTTTCGACTATCCGATGCTGCGCATCGCGTTCGCGGCGCTGATCTACTTCGGCTGCATGTATCTCATGCGCGCGATGAAGCTCGGCATCATCTTCTCGGGCGTGGGTCTGGTCGTGATCTACGCGCAGTCGATGGTCGACTCCATGCCGTACCCGGAAATCGTCACGCGCTACATCCTCTGGGCCATGATGGCCACCGTGCTCGGGACGGTGACCGCGCTGTTCGTGAACAGTTTCGTGCTGCAGCGCTCGCCCGGCGAGCAAATGGCCGAAGAAGCGCACGCACGTCTCGTCGCGCTCGGCGGCGGGCTTGCCGTGCCCGACGCGCCAGTCTCCGTGCGCGCGATGCGGCTCGGCATGGACAAGCTGCAGAAGCTGTTTCAGTTCGCGTGCATGAGCGCGCCGAAGGATGAAACGCTCAAGCTCTATCGGCAAAGCTGGATCGGGATCGTGTCGCGCGTGCGCTACGGCGTGAACGCGCTGAGCGCCGCCGATGCCCGCGCCGTGCCGGCATCGGCGCTGCTGGAGCTTGCCACGCAACTCGAAACGCTCGATGCCGCCATTGCAGGAAATGCGCCGTATCGCTTCGCATTGGAGCCGGCGCATCGCGCGGCGCTGGAAGGCAACGCGAACACCGTGGCCGTGCTGCACGCGCTCGACGCCTTCGCCGACTTCAATGCGGGCGATGCAGCCATCGCGTCACCGCAGCGCGCCGCCGCGAAAGAGCCGATGTGGCAGCCCGACGCGCGCACCAATCCCGTCTACGTGCAGTTTTCGCTCAAGGCGCTGATCGCATCACTGATCGGCTATCTCGTTTTCGTGTCGACGCAGTGGGAAGGTATCCACACGATCATGATTAGTGTATCGCTGCTGTTATTCCCCACGCTCGGCATGTCGCTGCAACGCATGCCGCTGCGCTTGATCGGTGTGATGCTGGGCTCGTTGGTGGCAATCGCCCTGACCGTGTTCGTGATGCCGCATCTCGACAGCATCGTCGGCCTGCTGTTGATGCTCGCGCCGGTGTTTCTGATCGGCGGCTGGATCGCGGGCGGGCCGGAGCGCACGGCGTATATCGGCGTGCAGATCATCGGCACCGGCTGTCTGCCGCTGCTGGAAGATTTCGGGCCGAGCTACGACCTGACCGAAGTGCGCGACCGTGCGATCGGCATCGTGCTCGGCATCGTCGTGAGCGCGGTGGTGTTTTCGTGCCTGTGGCCCGAAAGCGAGCGCGGCGCGTTGCGTCAGAAGCTGGCTGCCTTGCTGCGTCAGATCGCGGCGCTGGTGCGTGCCGAGCAACAGCGCCGCAGCGCGTCGGAACGTCAACAGGCGCTGGTGGGCGCGTGGTCCACCTTGAACGAATGCGAGGCGATGTACGGACGAACCGTCAACGAAGCCGACTTTCGCGCCGGATCGCAGGTGACGCGCGCAGGTCGCGCGCGGGCGCTGCTCGATCAGGCGCGCCGCATCCTGCTCGCTCAGGACGATGTTCATAGCGCGCTCGCCGCCGCGCCCGATGCATCGGAGGCATCGCGCGACGCCGGATCGGCGATCCGGCAAGTGCTCGACCAGACCGGCGATGCACTGTACCGCTACGCCGATGCCATCGCGCAGTCGGAAGATCCACAGCGGGTGCGCCCTCAGTTGCCCATCGCGGTCCTCGACGCCGTGCATGGCGGCACGGAATTGCCGGCGCGCCTGCGCCGGCTGCTGGACGAAGTCGCGGGACTGCCCGACAACGAGCACGCGTCGCATGTTCCCCTGCAGAGGATTGAAGGACCCGCATCATGATTGTCGAATCCCTCCGTTTGTCGATCTGCGCGACCGTCCTTGCCGCACTCGCCGGTTGCGCGCTGATTCGTGACGACAGCGCGCCGCATCAGCAAATCTCGTCGGCGGGTTTGTCGACGGCGATGACACGCGACATGCATCTTCCCGCCGGCGAATGGCCTTCCGCGCACTGGTGGACGCGTTACGGCGATGCGCAACTGAACGGGCTGATGGACCGCATGCTGAACGGCTCGCCGACCATTGCGGCGGCGCGTGAGCGGATCGCGTCGGCGCGCGCGCAGGCCGATCTGGTGAGCGGCGGTTCGTCGCCGCAAGTGGTGGCGGCGGCGCTGCTCAACGTGCAACACGAATCGGCGAACGGTCTGCTCGGTCCCTACGCGCAAAATCTGCCGCGTCTGGGTATCGACGGTCCGTGGTACACGGAAGGGCTGATCGGCGTGGGCGGCAGTCTCACGATCGATCTGTGGGGACGTCATCGCGCGCAGGTCGATGCCGCGATGGGCATGCAACAGGCCCACGAAGCCGAACTTGCCGCCGCCGAACTCGAACTGACGACCGACGCGGCACGCCTCTATTTCGCGATTCAGGCGGGTTATCAACTGCTCGATCTGCTGGAGGCATCGCGGCAGGCGCTGAGTTTCGCCGTACAGGCGCATCAGGGCAAGAAGGCGCAGGGCCTCGACGCGCAAACGTCGATCTTCGGCGCGCGCGGAGAGTTGCTGACCGTTGAGCGTCAGATCGTGGCGACGCAGGCGCAGATCGCGCAAGGCCGCGTGGCGTTGCGCGCGCTCGTCAACGCACCGGACGACGATGCGCTGGCCTTGCAGCGGGTCGCGCTGCCGTCGCCGTCCGCCGGTCTGCCGGACGATCTGCCGTATCAACTGCTGGCGCGCCGCCCGGATTTGCAGGCGCTGCGCTGGTACGTGCAGGCCTCGCTCAGTCAGGTCGATGCGGCGCGCGCGGCCTTTTATCCGAGTCTCGATCTCAAGGCGCTGTTCGCCTTCGACACCCTGCATCTGAACACGCTGCTGCGCGCATCGAGCCAGCAGATGAACTTCATCCCCGGTCTGTATCTGCCGATCTTCGACGGCGGGCGGCTCAACGCCAATCTGCGCAACGAGCGCGCGGCCAGCAATGCGCTCATCGAACAGTACAACCAGGCCGTGCTGAACGCGGTCAAGGACGTCGCGATCAACGGCAACCAGTTGCAGGCGCTCGGCCAGGAACGCGCGCTTCAGGACGACAAGCTGCGCGCCGCGCATTTCGCGCTCGATGCCGCTAACGCATCGCTCGAGCGCGGGCTGACCAGCCGGCTCGTCGCGACGCAGGCGCACCTGCCGGTCATCGTCGAACGGATCGCGCTGCTGGCGCTGGACGAACGTCGCGTCGGTCAGGAAATCGGGCTGATCAAGGCGCTCGGCGGCAGCTATCGCAGCGGGGCGGATCAGATCGCCGCAAACGCGCCGTCGGGCGCATCGGGCGCTGCGTCGACCGAGCGCTGACGGACCACTGACGGCGGCGGCGCATGAGCGCCAAGTCGTCGTTGCACGAAGGAGAAAGCATCGGGCGGTGCGCATCCGCCCGGTGAGCTCGTGATGAAGGCGCGGCACCGGCCTTCGACCCTTGGCTTCCTTTTCAATCCGGGAAGAGACGAATGAAACCAATACGATCCAAGAAAACCAGTCTGGCGGCGTTACTGAGCACGTTCGCGTTCGTCGTGCCGCTGGCACTGGCGCAAGGCGCGGTCGCGCCGGCCCCGGCGCCCGCGGCTCCCGCGGGCGGCGGCCAGACGCCGTCGGTGCTGCCGTATCCCGATTTCCATTTCACCGGCAAGATCGGTGAAACGTTCAAGGATTCGGACAAGCCGACCTTCCCGCAGCCGGTCCAGCCGCCGAAGGGCACGCCGAACGTGCTGCTCATCATGCTGGACGATGTCGGCTTCGGCCAGTTCGATGCCAGCGGCGGCACCGTGCCGTCGCCCGCGATGGACAAGCTCGCCCACGAAGGCCTGATGTACAACCGCTTCCACACGACCGCGATGTGCTCGCCGAGCCGCGCGGCGCTGTTGACCGGGCGCGATCCGCACGTCGTCGCCAACGGCATCCTGACGGAAATGAGCACGGGCTACGACGGCTACACCAGTCTGATTCCGCGCTCCGCCGCGACGGTCGGCGAAATTCTGCGCCAGAACGGCTACTCGACGGCATGGATCGGCAAGAACCACAACACGCCGCCGTGGGAAACCAGCGAAATCGGACCGTTCGATCACTGGCCGAACGGCTGGGGCTTCGAGTATTTCTACGGTTTCAACGCGGCCGATTCGAGCCAGTTCCAGCCGAATCTCTATGAGAACCGCACGCGCGTGCCGGCATCGACGGATCCGAACTATCACCTGACCACGGACTTCGCCGATCACGCGATCGACTGGATCCACAAGGAAAAGGCGATCGCGCCGGACAAGCCGTTCTTCCTGTACCTCGCGCCGGCCGCGACGCACGCGCCGCATCAGCCGCCGAAGGACTGGATCGACAAGTACAAGGGCCAGTTCGACATGGGCTGGGACAAGTACCGCGAGATGACGCTCGAGCGTCAGAAGAAGCTCGGCATCGTGCCTCAGAACACGGATCTGACAGCACGTCCGGCCGAAATTCCGGCGTGGGATTCGCTCGAACCGAAGCAGAAGCAACTGTACGCGCGCATGATGGAAATTTTCGCCGCGTACGGCGCGCACGCCGACTACGAAATGGGCCGCGTGATCGACGCCGTCAAGAAGCTTCCCGACGCCGACAACACCATGATCATCTACATCATGGGCGACAACGGCGCGTCCTGCGAAGGCGGTCTCGGCGGCATCACGAACGAGCTGATCACCGTCAATGGCATGAAGCAGGACTGGCAGGACGTGTACAAGGTCATGAACGAACTCGGTGGCCCGAAGCACTTCAACCATATGCCGATCGGCTGGGCGCACGCGATGGACACGCCGTTCCAGTGGACCAAGCAGGTGGCGTCGCACTTCGGCGGCACGCGTAATCCGCTCATCATCGACTGGCCGGCGGGCATCAGGCAGGGCGGGCAGATCCGCTCGCAGTTCAGCCATCTGACGGACATCATGCCGACCATTCTGGAAGCGGCGCACGTGACGATTCCGACGCGCGTGAACGGTGTCGATCAGACGCCGCTCGACGGCATCGCGATGAACTACACGTTCAACGATCCGAAGGCACCCGAGCGCCGTCACGAGCAGATGTGGGAACTGCTGATCAACCGCGGCATGTACAAGGACGGCTGGATGGCGTCGTCGCTGGCGTCCAATCCGTTGCAGGTGCAGCGTCACGACGTCGACATCAACAAGGTGCCCTGGGAACTGTACAACGTCGATCAGGACTTTTCGCAGGCGCACAACGTCGCGGACAAGTATCCTGAAAAGCTGAAGGAACTGCAGGCGCTGTGGTGGGAACAGGCGAAGACGCATAACGTGCTGCCGCTCGACTGGCGCGGTCCGGAGCGTTTCTCGGACGAACTCACGGGCCGTCCGAACCTCGCGAACGGACGCACGAAGTTCGTGTAAGACTTCCCGCTCGTGGGCCTGCCGGAAGGATCGGCGCCGGACCTGAAGAACAAGTCGTTCACCGTCACGGCGGAAACGCAGGTGCCGTCTAAGGGCGCGAACGGCATGATCTTCACGCATGGCGGCTTCACGGCGGGCTGGGGTTTCTACACGCAGAACGGCAAGCTCGTCGTGTCGCACAACTTCCTCGATATGGAGCGTTATCGCGTCGTGTCGACGAGCAACGTGCCGACCGGCAAGGTCACGCTGTCGTTCCACTTCCAGTACGACGGCGGTGGTCTCGGCAAGGGCGGCGTCGTGACGATGTTCGCCAACGGCAAGCAGATCGGGCAGGGCCGTATCGAGAAGACGGTGCCGATGAAGTACACGTCGTTCGAATCGCAGGATATCGGTCAGGACGCCGGCACGCCGGTCGACAACACCTATAAGCCGCCATTCAAGTTCGACGGCAAGATCGACAAGCTGACGGTCGAGCTGCAATAAGCGGTACGCAGCACGCTTTGGCGTGAGCGAAGCAGGGTGGCGCGCTGTCTCGGCAGCGCGCCACCCTTCACTGTTTCTGGAAGGAGAGCGACATGTCCGCCAACGCCGGTTTTCATGCCATGGCCAAGCCCAGCGGCCCGGACTGCAATCTCGATTGCGCGTACTGCTTCTATCTGGAGAAGGCCGCGCTGTATCGCGACGAGGCGCGGCATCGCATGAGCGACGACACGCTCGATGCCTACGTGCGCCAGTACATCGAAGCGACGCCGGCGGATCACGAAGTCGTGTTCACATGGCAAGGCGGCGAACCGACGCTGCTCGGCCTCGAATTCTACGAACGCGCGGTGCGTTTGCAGCAGCGCCACGGCGCGGGCCGGCGCATCGCCAACAGCTTTCAGACCAACGGCCTGCTGATCGACGAGACGTGGTGCGCGTTTTTCAAGGAGCACGATTTTCTGATCGGCCTGTCGCTCGACGGACCGGCGGAGATTCACGACGAATATCGCGTGACGGTAGGTGGACGGCCGTCTCACGCGCTCGTCATGCGTGCGCTTCGGCTGTTCCAGTCGCATGGCGTGCGATACAACGTGCTGGCCTGCGTGAACCGTCGCAGCGCGCAAGCGCCGCTGGAGGTGTACCGGTTTCTGCGTGACAACGGCGTCGAATACGTGCAGTTCATTCCGGTGGTCGAGCGTCTGCCCGCATCGCGGGAGCGCGGGATCGGCCTGACTTTGCGCGCGCCGGACGGCAAGGTGCTAGCCGCCGCCGCGCCGGCCATCGACGGCGAGGTGACGGAATGGTCGGTGCGCCCGGAAGACTACGGCACGTTTTTGAGCGCGATCGTCGACGAATTGGTCCGTCACGACGTCGGCACGATGCACGTGATGAACATCGAATGGGCGCTGGCGAATTTCATGGGACGCCCCGGCGCGTCGTGCCACCATCAGCCGACTTGCGGTAAGGCTGTCGTCGTCGAACACAACGGCGACGTCTACGCCTGCGATCACTATGTCTATCCCGATTACCGTCTCGGCAATCTCGGCACCGACGATCTGACCTCAATGATGGCGCTGCCGCAGCAGACGCGCTTCGGTCAGGACAAGTTCGATACCTTGCCTGCGCAATGCCGGCGCTGTTCGATGCTCAAGGGCTGCTGGGGAGGATGTCCGAAGCATCGTTTTGCGATGTCGGAAGACGGCGAAGCAGGGCTGAATTCCTGTGCAAAGGCTACTTTCATTTCTTCAGTCACAGCGTGCCGTGGCTGAAAGCCTTGTCGCAGATCATCTTGAGCGGGCGGCCCGCGAGCGATATTCTTCGCACGAACGTGGTCTTTTCGCGCAAACCTGGTTGACTGTACGGCGCGTATATTTTGAGCAGTTTTGAAACAAACGCTCGCTGATCGTCAATTTACGTAGGCATTCGAATCGATCGGATTGGCCCGATCGGATCGATATCTATAATCGGCAGGCGGACAGGTGCGGCTGTGCCCGACCTCATGGTTCCGACACGCAGAGCGGGACGTCATCCGCCCGAGACTTTCCGCGTTCGGAATTGTAAAAATAAGTTATCCAAAACGTAAGAGACATGGCGCTGTCAGGACATCGTTCTGACCGGCGCGGCCGTCCCTTGCCTTTTTCATTTGCGTCGATGGCGAGTTTGCATCCGTCACTGGCTCACGCCATGTACGCACGCCTTCATCGTCAGTTTCGTCAGCTACTAAAGGGGTTTGCACTCAATGCGTTTCGAACGGATTCCAACCCGCCTCATTACCGTTGCGACGGCCGCCATGTTGCTGGCCGCGTGCGGCGACAAGCATCCCGCCATGACGCCGCATACGCCGGAAGTCGGCGTCGTGACCTTGCAGACGGCGTCCGTGCCGGTCGTCAGCGAATTGCCGGGCCGCACCAGCGCGTTCCTCGATGCGCAGGTGCGCGCGCGTGTCGATGGCATCGTGCTGCGTCGCGAGTTCACCGAAGGCGGGCTCGTCAAGCAGGGTCAGCGGCTGTACAAGATCGATCCCGCGCCGTATATCGCGCGGCTCGAACCGGCCAAGGCGTCGCTCGCGAAGGCGAATGCATCGCTCGTGTCGGCGCGGGCGCTGGCCGAACGCTACAAGGTGCTGGTCGCGGCGAACGCGGTGAGCAAGCAGGACTACGACAACGCCGTTGCCGCGCAAGGCGAAGCGCTCGCGCAGGTCGCATCGGCGAAGGCGGATGTGCAGACCGCGCAGATCAACGTCGGCTATACGGATGTCGTCTCGCCGGTGACCGGTCAGGTGGGCATCTCGCAAGTCACGCCGGGCGCGTACGTGCAGGCCGCGCAGGCCACGCTGATGGTCACCGTGCAGCAGTTCGATCCGGTCTATGTCGATCTGACGCAATCGAGTCTCGACGGCCTCAAGCTGTGCCGCCAGATTCAGGAAGGCCATCTGACGACCTCCGGTCCCGATGCCGCCAAGGTCACGCTGATTCTCGAAGACGGCCGCGAGTATCCCGAGAAGGGCCGGCTCCAGTTCACCGACGTATCAGTCGATCAGTTGACCGGTTCGGTCACCGTGCGCGCCGTGTTCGAGAACAAGGACCACATGCTGCTGCCGGGCATGTTCGTGCGCGCGCGTATCGAGGAAGGCGTGAATCCGCAGGTGCTCGTCGTGCCGGTGGTGGGCGTCACGCACGACCAGAAGGGCACCACCATCGCGATGGTGGTCGATAAAAACAACAAGGTCGCGCCGCGTCCGATCGTGACGTCGGGCACGTACGGTCAGAACTGGATCGTCGAAAGCGGCGTGCAGCCTGGCGATCGCGTGATCGTCGAAGGCATCGACAAGGTGCGGCCGGGCATGGAAGTGAAGGCGGTCGCGGCCAATCTGCCGCAGGTCGCCGGCTCGCCCGCGGCGGCATCGGGCGCATCGGACGTGAAGGCGGATGCGGCGCCGCCGCGCGCGTCGTCCGGCGTCGGCGCGTAAGCACGGGAGTCAGGCCACATGGCAAAGTTCTTTATCGATCGCCCGATCTTCGCGTGGGTGCTCGCCATCATTCTGATGCTCGCGGGCGCGGCGTCCATCAAGACGCTGCCGATCGTGCAGTATCCGACCGTCGCGCCGCCGAACGTTCAGGTGACCGCGACGTATCCGGGTGCATCGGCACAAACGGTCGAAAACACCGTCACGCAGGTGATCGAGCAGCAGATGAGCGGGCTCGACGGCCTGCTCTACATCTCGTCCACTTCCGACGACACTGGCACGTCCACCATCACGCTGACGTTCGCGCCGGGCACCAACGCGGATATCGCGCAGGTGCAGGTGCAGGTGCAGGTGCAGGTGCAGGTGCAGGTGCAGAACAAGCTGCAACTCGCCACGCCGAATCTGCCGCAGATCGTGCAGCAGTTGGGGTTGTCGGTGCCGAAGGCGGGCAATAGCTTCCTGCTGGTGCTGGCGTTCGTGTCGGAAGACGGCAGCATGGACCGGAACGATCTGGCGAATTACGTCGCATCGAACGTGAAGGATCCGATCAGCCGTCTGAACGGCGTGGGCACGACCAACCTGTTCGGCACGCAGTACACCATGCGTATCTGGCTCGATCCGAACAAGCTCACCAACTACGGCCTGACGCCGGTCGACGTGCAGCAGGCGCTGCAGTCGCAGAACGTGCAGGTCGCGGGCGGGCAGCTCGGCGGCACGCCGGCGGTGGCCGGCCAGTCGATGCAGGCGACCATCACCGAAGCGACGCTGATGCGCACGCCCGAGCAGTTCGGCAACGTGCTGCTGAAGGTGAATTCGGACGGCTCGCAGGTGCGCATCAAGGATGTGGCGCGCGTCTCGCTCGGCGGCGAAAACTACAACTTCATGACGCAGTACAACGGCAAGCCGGCGGCGGGTTTCGGTATTAACCTGGCCACGGGCGCGAACGCGCTCGCCACGGCCGATGCCGTGCGCGCCAAGGTCGACGAACTGTCGAAGTACTTCCAGCACGGGCTGGTCGTGAAGTATCCGTACGACACCATGCCGTTCGTCAAGCAGTCCATTTCGGACGTGATCAAGACGCTGATCGAAGCGGTCGTGCTCGTGTTCCTCGTGATGTACCTGTTCCTGCAGAACATCCGCGCGACGCTGATTCCGACCATCGCGGTGCCGGTGGTGCTGCTCGGCACGTTCGGCGTGATGGCGGCAATCGGCTTTTCCATCAACACGCTGTCGATGTTCGGGCTCGTGCTCGCGATCGGCCTGCTGGTGGACGATGCGATCGTGGTGGTCGAAAACGTCGAGCGGGTGATGGCGGAAGAAGGATTGCCGCCGAAGGAAGCCACGCGCAAGGCGATGGGCCAGATCACCGGCGCGCTGATCGGCGTGGCGCTGGTGCTGTCGGCGGTGTTCGTGCCGGTGGCGTTCTCGGGCGGCTCGGTGGGCGCGATTTATCGGCAGTTCTCGCTGACCATTGTTTCGGCGATGGTGCTCTCCGTGCTGACCGCGATGATCCTCACGCCGGCGCTGTGCGCGACCATCCTGAAGCCGTTGCCGCAGGGCCACGAGGAAAAGACCACGGGCTTCTTCGGCTGGTTCAATCGCACGTTCAATCGCAGCCGCGACAAGTATCAGACGGGCGTGAAGCACGTCATCCGCCATTCGGGGCGCTGGCTGATCATCTATCTGGTGGTGATCGCCGCCGTCGCGATGCTGTTCGCGAAGCTGCCCAAGGCGTTCCTGCCCGACGAGGATCAGGGCACGATGTTCGTGCTCGTCTCGACGCCGGCCGGCTCGACACAGGAAATGACCCAACGCGCGCTGGACGATGTCGCGAACTATCTGCTCAAGGATGAAAGCGCGGTCGTCGATTCCGTGTTCACGGTGAACGGCTACAGCTTCGCGGGCCGTGGCCAGAACTCGGGTCTCGCGTTCGTGCGCCTGAAGGACTACGCGCAGCGTACCAAGGCGGACGACAAGATTCAGGCGCTGGTGGGCCGCACCTACGGCCGCTTCGCGGGCTATCGGAACGCGATGGTGTTCCCGGTCAATTCGCCGTCCATTCCCGAACTCGGCACGGCGTCGGGCTTCGACTTCGAACTGGAAGATCGCGGCGGCGTGGGCCACGAGAAGCTGATGCAGGCGCGCGCGCAACTGCTCGGCATGGCCGCGAAAGATCCGATGCTCGCGCAGGTTCGTCCGAACGGCCTGAACGACACGGCGCAGTTCAAGGTGAACATCGATCGGGAGAAGGCGCTGGCGCAAGGCGTTACGGCGTCCGCCATCGACCAGACGTTCTCGATCGCGTGGGCGTCGTCCTACGTCAACAACTTCCTCGACACCGACAGCCGGATCAAGAAGGTCTACATGCAGGGCGATGCACCGTTCCGCATGAGCCCGGAAAACATCAGCAGCTGGTACGTGCGCAACACGTCCGGTTCGATGGTGCCGTTCTCGTCCTTCGCGTCCGGCGAATGGAGCTACGGTTCGCCCAAGCTCGAGCGCTACAACGGCGTGTCGTCGATCGAAATCCAGGGCACGGCGTCGCCGGGCAAATCCACCGGCCAGGCGATGGCCGCGATGGAAGCGATCGCCGCGCAGCTGCCGGAAGGCATCGGCTACGAATGGACGGGTTTGTCGCTGCAGCAAATTCAGTCGGGCAATCAGGCGCCGATTCTTTACGGCATCTCGATTCTCGTCGTGTTCCTGTGTCTCGCGGCGCTGTACGAGAGCTGGTCGATTCCGTTCTCCGTGATCATGGTCGTGCCGCTCGGCGTGATCGGCGCGCTGCTCGCCGTCACCTTTCGCGGGCTCGAGAACGACGTGTACTTCCAGGTCGGCCTGCTGACCACGGTCGGTCTGTCGGCGAAGAACGCCATTTTGATCGTCGAGTTCGCGCGCGATCTGCAGATGTCCGAAAAGATGGGCCCGATCGAACCCGCGCTCGAAGCCGCGCGTCTGCGCCTGCGTCCCATTTTGATGACCTCGCTCGCGTTCATTCTCGGCACGATACCGCTCGCCATCAGCAACGGCGCGGGCGCGGCGAGCCAGCACGCGATCGGTACGGGCGTGATCGGCGGCATGGTCACCGCCACGTTCCTCGCCATTTTCATGGTGCCGATGTTCTTCGTCGTCGTGCGCGCGCACTTCGGCGGCGACAAGGAAGACGTCGATACGGCGCTGGCGAATTACGAACGGCTGAGGTCCGCGTCGGATGCTCATGGCTCGGGTCATGGCTCAGTTGACGGCTCAGGCAAGCAAGGACATTGAGATGCGCAGACTTTCTTTGATTGCAACCGCCGCAGCCGTGCTGATGTCCGGCTGCACGATGGCCCCGAAATACGAGCGTCCCGATGCGCCGGTTCCATCCGCCTATCGGAGCGACGGCGTGTACGGCGCGCAGCCCGGCGCGGCATCGCAGGATCGCAGCGCGAAGGGCGTCGCGGCGGCGGATATCGGCTGGCGCGATTTCTTCGCCGATGCGCGTCTGCAACGGCTGATCGGCATCGCGCTCAGGAACAATCGCGATCTGCGCGTGGCGGTGCTGAACGTGCAGGCGGCGCAGGCGCAATATCGCATCGTGCGGTCGGATCTGTTTCCGAGCTTGAGCGCGGGCGCGAGCGAGTCGAAAACGCGCACGCCGAGGAACATGACGCTGTTCAATCAGACGATCTCCACGCAGTACAACGTCGGGCTGAACGGTGCGTGGGAAATCGATCTGTTCGGACGCGTGCAGAGCCTGAAGGATCAGGCGCTGGCGCAATATTTCTCCACGGCGTACGCGCGCAAGGCGGCGGAAATTTCGCTGGTGTCGCAGGTGGCGTCGCAGTATCTGCAGGTGCTTGAGGCGGACGATCTGCAGAAGGTCACCGTGCAGACGCTCAAGACCGCGCAGGATTCGTACAAGCTGATCAAGCTCCAGTTCGATAACGGCACCGCGTCGGAACTCGATCTGAGCCAGTCGCAGACGGTCGTCGAAACGGCGGCGGCGAATCTGCAAAGTCAGCAGCGCGCGCGGGCGCAGGCGGTCAATGCGCTGGTGTTGCTGCTCGGCGAGCCGATGCCCGACGATCTGCCGGGCGGCGCGCCGCTCAACGGGCAGAATCTGCTGACCGATATCCCGGCGGGCTTGCCGTCCGATCTGCTGACGCGTCGTCCGGACATCATGGAAGCGGAGCAGAATCTGCTCGCGGCCAATGCGAATATCGGCGCGGCGCACGCGGCGTTCTTCCCGAGCATTTCGCTGACGGGCAGCTTCGGCACCATAAGTCCGTCGCTCGGTGGTTTGTTCAAGGCGGGATCGGCGGCGTGGAGTTTCGCGCCGGCCATCACGTTGCCGATTTTCCAGGGCGGCCAGAACATGGCCAATCTGGATCTCGCGAACATTCAGAAAAACATCCAGATCGCGCAGTACGAGAAAGCGATCCAGACGGCTTTCCGCGAAGTCGCCGACGGTCTCGCCGCGCGCGGCACGTACGATCAGCAGATCGACGCGCTCCAGCGCGACACGGCGGCGCAACAGCGTCGTTTCGATCTGTCGATGCTGCGTTATCGCAACGGCGTCGACAGTTATCTCGGCGTGCTGAGCGCGCAGCGGGATCTGTACGCGTCGCAGCAGACGCTGATCACCGCGCGCACGCAGCGCTGGGCGAATCTGGTGAGTTTGTATCAGGCGCTCGGCGGCGGATGGATCGAGCACACCGGCGATACGCCGCGTGCGGTCGATGCGGCAAGCGCGAAAGACGCGCAGCAGGCGTCGTAGCCGCGGCGTCGTCCGATGTAAAAAACCCCGGTTTCCCGGGGTTTTTTTATTGCGTTACTGCGGTTCGTACCACGAGTAAGTCGCGAGCGAACTGACCGGCGAGCCGATCTGAATCGTGATATCGCGATGCGACTGCAAGACGATATTGCGCGGATCGCCGATATAACGACGCGAGTCGCCATTGTCGTTGATATACACCACGACATCGCTGGTGCTGGTGATGCCGGCCACGTTGGTCGTCGACAGCGGCTGACCCCAGATATCGAAGAACATGCCGAGCGTGTACTGCTTGTACGCGGGCGTTTCGACGTGGATGATGCCGGTCGAGTCGTGCGTGTGCATCTCGTAGTTGCAACTCGACAGAATGCCGATCTGCGCGGGCAGCGCGAGCCACTGGCCGTCCTTGATGATCGCGAGGTGCGGATGGACGTGATAGTTCTCGGCCATGCCCGCCGCGCAGGTCGCGCCGTCGACCGGCGTTCCGGTGCCACCCGAACTCGTGTTGCCGGTCGGCCAGAACGAGCTGCCCACCACGCCGCCGTAGTTGAGCGCGATGACGTTGGTGGTATCGAACGCTGGCGGATCGGTCCACGTGTAAGTGGGAATCTGCGTCAGCGGCGTGCCGATTTCGAGCGTGATTTCACCCTTCGCGGTGAGCGGAAGGCTCGCCAGATCGCCCGTGTACTGCGTGAGCGTGCCGCCGTTGTTGACCCACGCCGTCACCGTGCCCGCGATGCCCGTGACGTTCGACGACGACAGCGTCTGGCCCCACACGGCGAAGAACTGACCCAGCGTGTACGACGAGCCTGCCGTCGTCACGTCCATGCGGATCTTGCCGGAAGCGTCGTCGGTGTGAATCGGATAGACGCAGCCGGTCTGCAACGTGAGCGAGGGCGTGACCGCGCCGATGTTGGTCGGCACCGTGAGCTGCTGGCCGTTCAGGTAGATCGACAGATGCGAGTACGTGTAGCTGTTGCCCGCCACCTTGCAGTTCAGCCCGCTCACGGCCTGACCGGTGCCGCTGGTGGTCGTCGAGCCGTCGCTCCAGTGCGCGGTGCCGAGCGGCGTGCCGTCGAGGATGCCGGTCGCGGCGGCCAGCGTCGGCGTGGTGTTCGCGGCGGCCGCGCACCAGTTCGTTCGCCGCGCGATGCAGCCGCAAGCGATGCACCGTCGCCGCCGCCGTCTCGCCGAAAAAGCCGTGGTAAATCCGGTGCCAGTGATACGGCGACAGACACGCAACCTCCGCGAGCCGGTTGAGGTCCAACTCGTCGTCGAGATGATCGTGGATATACGCGACCACCCGCGCCAGCCGCGCTTCGTAAGGCTTTTCGCTCATCGTCCGCTCCCGTTCGCCGGATGAAACCAAGGTAGCATGACCCGCTTTAGCTTTTCTTGCGGACTTGGCCGGACCGCGCCGTCGCCGGAGACGCGTACACTCTCGCCTTTGAACCGATGAAACGCGTCCGCCCGGCGCGCGACATCACGCAACAACGAGAATCTTCACATGTTCATCTGCCGAAACCAGTCCTGCGGGGCGGAATGGGCGCTATCGGACGTCGTTATCAAGAACGAAGGCCAAGGCCTGCTGTTCCGCTGTCCGATGTGCGGCGCGCGCAATTATGTCGAGCGCCACGACTCGCCCGAAGGCGAAGTCAGCTACGAGCAGATCGCCGACATCGACCCGAAAACGAAGCGCTGAAGCCATGACGACCGACACCTCCTTCAGCAGCCTGCCGCTCGCGCCCGCAATGCAGGCGAATTTGCAGCAACTCGGCTATCTCACGATGACGCCGATTCAGGCCGCAAGCCTGCCGCACGCGCTCGCCGGCCACGATCTCATCGCGCAGGCGAAAACCGGCAGCGGCAAGACGGCGGCGTTCACGCTGCCGCTGCTCGCCAAACTCGATGCACGCCGCTTCGACGTGCAGGCGCTCGTGCTCTGCCCGACGCGCGAACTCGCCGATCAGGTCACGCAGGAAATCCGCCGTCTCGCGCGCGCGGAAGACAATGTGAAGGTGCTGACGCTGTGCGGCGGCACGCCGATGCGTCCGCAGATCGCGAGTCTCGAGCACGGCGCGCATGTCGCGGTCGGCACGCCGGGGCGCATCATGGATCATCTGGAGCGCGGCACGCTCTCGCTTGACGCCGTGCGCACGCTCGTGCTCGACGAAGCCGATCGCATGCTCGACATGGGCTTTTTCGACGATATCGTCTCGGTCGCGCGCCGTTGTCCGACGGATCGGCAGACGCTGCTGTTCTCGGCGACGTATCCCGAAGGCATCGCCAAGCTGAGCCAGCAGTTTCTGCGCAAGCCGCGCGAGATCAAGCTCACCGAAACGCATAGCAACGCCAAGATCAAGCAGCGTTTCTATCAGGTCGAAGATCACGAACGGCTGCACACGGTCGGCTTGCTGCTCGATCACTATCGGCCGGTGAGCACCATCGCGTTCTGCAACACGAAGAACCAGTGCCGCGATCTGCTCGACGTGCTGCGCGCGCAAGGTTTCGAAGCGCTCACGCTGCACGGCGAACTCGAACAGCGCGAGCGCGATCAGGTGCTCGTGCAGTTCGCCAATCGCAGTTGCTCCGTGCTCGTCGCGACCGATGTCGCCGCGCGCGGGCTCGATATCCAGCAGCTCGAAGCGGTGATCAACGTCGATGTGACGCCGGACCCGGAAGTGCATGTGCATCGCATCGGACGGACGGGGCGCGCGGGCGAGGAAGGCTGGGCGCTATCGCTTGCGAGCATGGACGAGATGGGCCGCGTCGGCGCGATCGAGGAAGCGCAGAAGGCGGAAGTGGAATGGCATCCGCTGGCCGAACTGACGTCGGCGGAACCGGGTCATCTGAAGCCGCCGATGGCGACGCTGCAAATCCTGGGCGGCCGCGAGGACAAGATCCGCCCCGGCGACGTGCTCGGCGCGCTGACCGGCGAGGCGGGTTTCAAGGGCGAGCAGATCGGCAAGATCAACGTGATGGACATGGTCACCTACGTGGCCATCGAACGTGGCATCGCCGACGACGCCATGCGCAAACTGAGCGCGGGCAAGCTCAAGGGCCGCAAAGTGAAAGTGCGGCGCATGTAATCCGTGCAGGCGGGCTCAGGTGTCCTGCGAGACGCCGCCCGCCGCCGTTTTCGCGGTATCGCGCTTCACCAGCCGCATGCCGCTCGCGATACTTCCCGCCCCCGCGAACGCCGCGCCCAGCGACAACGCCAGCGTCGACCCATGCTTTCCCGCGATGCTGAAGCACAACGCGACCAGCGCCGCGCCCGACGCCTGCTCGATCAGACGCGATGTCGCGATCATCCCGCTGGCGCCGCCGCTGCGTTCGCGCGGCGTGCTCGACATGAACGCCTTCAGATTCGGCGACTGAAAAAAGCCGAAGCCCGCGCCGCAAATCGCCATCCGGATGCAGATTTCGAGCGCGTGCGGTTGCGCCGGAAGCAGCGCGAGCGACACCATTCCCGCGCACAGGATCGCCAGTCCGACGCCGCCGAGCAATCCCGGCGGATGCCGATCGGAGAGACGTCCAGCGATCGGCGCCATCAGCGCGACCAGCGCGGACCACGGCGTCATCAGAAAGCCGGTTTCGACCTGACTGCGGCCGAGCACGCTTTCGAAGAAAAACGGCAGCGACACGAAGGCGAGCCCTTGCGCGGCGAACGAGCAGATCGCCGTCGCGGTCGATAGCGCGAACATCGGCCGGCGAAACAGATCGACGGGCAGCATTGGCGCGGGATGGCCGTGCTCGCGCTTCAACAGCAGCACGCCCGCGACGAGCGCGACCGCCAGCGAGCCGAGCACCATGCTTGCGGGCGCGCGCTGGGCCGCTTCGCCGAGCGCGAAAATCAGCGCCGCGAAGGTGATCACGTTGAGCGCCGCCGCGATCCGGTCGAAACCGTGCGCGCCGCGCTTGGTCTGCGGCAACGACGGCCACGCGATGAACAGCGCCACCACGCCGACCGGCAGATTCACCGCGAACAGCCACGACCACGTGCCGAGCGACAGCACGATCGACGCCACCGTCGGCCCGACCGCGAACGCGATGCCGACCACCAGCGCGTTCAGCCCGACGCCGCGCCCGAGCCGATGCGGCGGAAAGATCGCGCTGATCAGCGCCGCGTTGACGCTCATGATCGCCCTCGCGCCGAGTCCTTGCAGCAGGCGCGTGGCGACCAGCGACGGCAGCGACCACGCGAACGCGCACACCGCCGACGCGATCAGAAACACGACCAGCCCGCCCAAGTACACGCGCCGATGCCCGAGAATCCCGCCGAGCGCCGCGAACGGAAGCAGCGTGGCGACCATCGCGAGCTGATACGCGTTGATGATCCACACCGATGCGGCGGGCGTCGTATGCAGATCGGCGGCGATGGCCGGCAGCGCCGTGTTGGCGATGGCGGTATCGAGCGTCGCCAGCGCGACCGACAGCAGGATCGCGGCCATGCCGCGGCGTTCGAGCGGCGTCATCGGCGCGTCGGGATCGCGGGGCGAGGTGGGTTTGCGTTCTTCTTGGGGCACGGCGGAGATTCCGGTTGTAAGCGGAAGGAGAATAATCCGAAACAATACGGGATGGCGACGCATTTCGCTGGAGCGCCGCGCGCGGGCTTTCAAACAGATGTCGGCGGCGGCATCGAGCACATCACGGCAAGGAGAGCGACATGACGATACGAATCGTGCGATTGGGCGCATCGCGCGCGGCGAACGAAGGTTTGCGCATCGGCACCGTGCGACGGCCGCCGCGCGGCGTGCCGAAAGCCGAGTTCGCGAAGCGCGATTTCTACGACGTGTGGTATCCGAACCTGTCGCCATCGGCGGAACTCGTGGCCGAAGCGCTGAGCGCCGAGACCGAGCAAGCTTGGCGCGCGTTCGTCAGAAAATTCAAGGCCGAAATGGCGATGCCCGACGCCGGCAAATCGCTCGATCTGCTCGCGGCGCTCTCGCACACGACGAATCTCTCGGTCGGCTGCTATTGCGAGGACGAAGCGCGCTGTCATCGCTCGATCCTGCGCGAATTGCTCGACAAGCGCGGCGCGGCGATCGAGCCGTGAAGATCGACCACTAAGCGACGGGCATAATGCGGCGAGATGACCACGACACCGCCCACACTCGCCACGCGCCCGCCAACGGGCCTCGAATCGCTGCACGAACTGTCGGGCGTGTTGAGCGAGCGCGTCCGTCAGGGCGTGGAAGGGCTGATCAGCGCATCGCATGCGGCGATCGGGCGGGCGCGGCGCGAAGGCCGCGGCTACGACCACAAGGATTTGTATGTGGCGGGATCGCGCATCGTCATGCGTTGCGTCATCACGTTGTTCGCCGAAGCGCGCGGACTGTTGCCGATGGAGAACCGCGTCTATCGGCGCGCGTTCAGTCTGGAGACGCTGCGCGAGCGCGCGAGTCGTGATGTGTGGCCGCGACTGATCGCGCTGTTCAGGTTGATCCACGCCGGATCGACGCACGCGCGCATGTCCGTGCCGCGCTACGGCGGCGCGCTGTTCGAACCGGGCCGCGCCGATAGCGACGATGGCATTTCCCGCGCGCTCGCGTTGCTGGAGAGTCCTGACAATCGCATCGACGATCAGGAAGTGATGAAGCTGCTGCGTCTGCTGACGCGCGTTCGCATGAGGCCGGGCCGCGCGCGCAACGGCGCGTGGATCGACGTGCCGGTGGATTTCGCGCGGCTGTCGTCGGAGTACATCGGCGTGCTGTATGAAGGCCTGCTCGATTTCGAACTCAAGCAGGCAGCGGACGACGACCCAGTGATCTTTCTCGCGGTCGGCAATCAGCCCGCGTTCACGCTGTCGCAACTGGAAAGCCTGAGCGATAAGACCATCGCGCAACTGTTCGACGCGCTGAGCAAAAGAGACACGCGCGCAATCGACGAAGTCGAAGACGACGAAGCGCCGGCCGACGACATCGAAGACGATGCCGAAGCGGAATCGCCCGCGCCACCGCAAACGCTGAATCCGCATCACGCGATGCGCGTCGACGCCTGGCTCGCGCGCGCGGCCGCGCTGAGCGGCGTGACGAACGGACAAGCGAACACGCTATGCGCGCGGCTCGTCGCGCCGGGCGAGTTCTATCTCGTGCGCTGGGGCGGCACGCGCAAGGGCGCGGGCACGTTCTTCACGCGGCCGTCGCTCGCGGAGCCGACGGTGCGTCGCACGCTGCAACCGCTCGCCTACGACGCGGTGCGCAGCGAAATCGATGCGCGCACGGGACTGGAGACCGTCGTCGAATGGACGCCGAAAACGCC
Source organism: Candidatus Burkholderia verschuerenii (assembly GCF_001189365.1). Classification (GTDB taxonomy): domain Bacteria; phylum Pseudomonadota; class Gammaproteobacteria; order Burkholderiales; family Burkholderiaceae; genus Caballeronia; species Caballeronia verschuerenii. The sequence goes on from NZ_LFJJ01000023.1 coordinate 38,139, forward strand.
CGAGCAGATTCTGTCGATCAAGGTCTGCGATCCGGCGATGGGTTCCGGCTCGTTCCTCGCCAGCGCGTTGCGTTATCTGACCGACGCGCTGGTTGTATCGCTGCATCGTCACGGGATGCCGAACGCGCTGTTCAACGACGACCTCGTTCGGCTCGATCCGCGCGATGAACGCTTCGAGCAGGCGTTGCGCGCGCAGTTGAAACGCCATGTCGTCGAGCATTGCCTGTACGGCGTCGATATCGATCCGCTGGCGGTGGAACTCGGCCGCATGGCCTTGTGGGTCGAGACGCTGGATCGCGGCCTGCCGTTCGGCTTCGTCGATCACAAGCTCAAAGTGGGCAATGCGCTGGTCGGCGCGTGGTTCGACGCCAGCCGCGATTATCCGGCGATGGCGTGGGCGCGCGAGGGCGGCGACAAGGATTATCAGAAGGACAAGCCGGGCAATCTCGGCAATCACGCTTTCGTCGATGAAAAAGGTCGCACGCGCGGCGATGTGTTCAACGAAGCGATCAAGAAGCGGGCGCGGCTCGTCACCGAACAGTTGCGCGAACTGCTCGACGCGCCCGATGCCGCACACGACACCGACGCCGATCGCGCACACGACGCGCTGCGCGATGTCCTGAGCACGCTGCATCGTCTGCCGTTGGGTGAGTGCGAGCGGCGGGCGCGCGTGTATCGCACGGAATGGCTCGACAGCGCGCCGTATCGCGCGCTGAAGGCGCGGCTCGACCTGTGGTGCGCGTTGTGGTTCTGGCCCGGCGACAAGATCGCGCATGCGCCGCTGCCGTTCGATTTCGCGCGTCCGAACGTCGACGCGATGTCGATTGCGAGCGAGGTCGCGCGTCGTCACGTCAGCGCTTCTTTCATTGGGAGCTCGAATTTCCCGATGTCTTCACGTCCGCGCATCAGGGCTTCGATGCGCTGCTGGGTAATCCGTCATGGGAAACCGTTCAGCCCGATTCGAAGGAGTTCTTCGCGCATCACCATCCGCTTTATCGCGCTTACGGCAAGCAGGAAGCGTTGGCGAAGCAACTCGAATACTTCCGGCGCGCGCCGTCGATCGAGCGCGAATGGATCGCGTATCGGGCGCGTCTGAAGGCGTTCGCGAACTGGATGAACCATTGCGGCGCATCGCATCGGGCGATCGCGTGATCGAGGACAAGGACGGCAAGCGCAAGCACGATTTCCCTCTCGGCGGACGCGGGCGCAGCAGCTTCGAGGCGTCGAGCCGTCTGCACGAACTTTGGCGACGCCGGCGCGAAATGCGTCGCGGCTTTGCGGATCGGGCGCATCCGTTCGTGCATCAGGGGCAGGGCAAGCCGTATCTGCACAAGATGTTTCTCGAATTGAGCCACGCGCTGCTGCGCCCGCAAGGACGGCTCGGCATGATCGTGCCGGGCGGCATTCTCGGCGATAAAGGCTCGACGGAATTGCGCACGCTCTTCTTCGAACGATGCGACTGGCAATGGCTGTTCGGCTTCGAGAATCGCGCGGGCATTTTCGATATCCATCGCTCGTTCAGGTTTTGCGTGCTGATCGTGCAGAAGGGTGGCGAGACGCACGCGATGCGCGCGGCCTTCATGCATCGCGATGCGGCGGATTGGCAGCATGCCGAACGTCACGCGATGGCGTATCCGCGTGCGCGCGTGGAGGCGTTTTCGCCGCGTTCGAAGGCGATTCTGGAGATCGGCGGCGCGCGATCTGCGCACGCTGCAGACCATCTACGATAACGGCGTGCTGTTCGGCGATCGGAGCGAACGCGCCTGGGGCATTCGGTATCGGCAGGGCGATTTCAACATGACGTCCGATTCCGCGCTGTTCGCGCCGCGTCCCGATTGGGAGGACCGGGGCTATCGCGCGGACGAGTACGGTCACTGGCTCAAGGGCGCGTGGTTCGACTACGACGGACCGATGGAGATTCTCGCGCGCGTCGACGGACTCGTGCTGTCGTGCGACGGACGGCAGTCGATCGCCGTCGATTCGATCGACGACGTGGCGTTGCCGCTGCTGGAGGGCAATATCATCGATCAGTTCCGGACGTCGGCGAAGGGCTGGGTGTCGGGCAAGGGACGCGCGGCGGTGTGGCTCGACATCGCGCCGGGCGAGGGCGTGGTCGAGCCGCAATATCTGATCGGCATGAAGACGGCGGCGGCGCGCATCAGCAAGATCGGCGACGATGCCGGCCAGCCGAAGTGGCGGCCGGTGCCGAAGGTGGTGTTCATCGACGTGACATCGGCGACCAACGTGCGCACCGCGCGCGCGACCTGCACGCCGTATTTCCCGTGCGGCAACACGGCGGCCGTGCTCGGCGCGCGCGAAAGCGTGTTCGCGCTGGCAACGGTAATGAACTCCTTCGTGTATGACTTCGTCGCGCGCGCGATGCGGCGGCTTGCATCTGAACGGCTTCGCGGTTGAGGAGTCGGTTCTGCCTCGATGCACGGATTTGTCCGCACTCGATGCGATCGGGCGTCGGTTGATCTGCACCTTGCGCGCGTTTTGCGGATCGCAGGACGCGTCGCCCGCCATCGGCGATGCCGAGCGATTGCGTCTGCGCTGTATCGCCGATGCGCTCGTCGCGCATTATTTCGGGCTATCGGTCGATGACTTCGCGCATGTTCTCGCCGAGTGCGATTTCGCGGCGTCCGCGCTGACGGACGAATTTGCGTCGACGCTGAATGCCAAAGGTTTCTGGCGCGTGGATCGGGATAAGGATCCGGAGTTGCGGCAGACGGTTTTGGCGTATGTCGCGTTTTGGGATTTGAAGGCGGGGGGTGTGGAGGCGTTTTTCGCGCAGAACGATGGCGCGGGCTGGATGATTCCGGAGCGCTTGCGTCTGGCGGATTATGGGTTGGGGCGGGACGAGCGGGCGCTTGTTGCGCAGCCGGTCGCGTCTCGTCTCGTCGATACGGATGTCGCCGTGTAATGGTCGCAGGAAGCGGCCGTTACGCATGGCGCGTTGGTGCGGCGGATCGTGGCGGTGGAGGTTTAGAGCTCAGCCCTGGCCCGGTGCAAGAAAGCAAAAAGCCCGATCACGAGGACCGGGCTTTTCACATGAATCTGGTGGTGGGGCGTGAGTGACTCGAACACTCGACCTACGGATTAAGAGTCCGCTGCTCTACCAACTGAGCTAACGCCCCAACAGAAGTGAAATTATAGTGTGAGAATTTCGAAACGCGCAAGTGTTTTCGGCATAAATTTTAAGTGCGCCGGTAGACCGGCAAGGAGTAGGTGGTGAAAGTCCACTGCGATGAAGGAGTAGCGAACCACATCGGCCCCGAGCCGTGCGCAGGTCACCGCGAGGTGATCGGCGAAGCGTCGGCAGGGG
>NZ_LFJJ01000234.1 GCF_001189365.1 Candidatus Burkholderia verschuerenii
TCCACGCTTCCTCCCCACGGTCGGTCGCCCTTCCGCAGTTGCGCTTCACTTCGCTCGCTGTGGTCAACTTGCCGCGCGACTTGCACCCGCAAGAGTGCGCCCATGCTGGGCGCACAAAAAATGCCGCTCATTCGAGCGGCTTTCGTCTTTCACGGCAACCGAATTGGAGTGCGTCGGCGATCAGTCGTCGCGCACCGCGTCCAGCCCCGGAAACAGCACGTCCGTATAGCCGAACTTGGAAAAGTCGGTGATGCGCATCGGATACAGCTTGCCGATCAGATGATCGCACTCGTGCTGCACGACCCGCGCGTGAAACCCTTCCGCCAGCCGCTCGATGGCATTCCCGTACTGATCGAACCCCTGATAGCGGATCATCGAGAAACGCTGCACCGCGCCGCGCAGACCCGGCACCGACAGACAGCCTTCCCAACCCTCCTCCATGTCGTGTCCGTTGGGCATGATGATCGGATTGATCAGCACCGTTTCGGGCACCGACGGCGCATCGGGATAACGCTCGTTATGCCCGAAACCGAAAATCACCACCTGCAGATCGACGCCGATCTGCGGCGCGGCCAGTCCCGCGCCGTTGGCGTCCCGCATCGTGTCGAACATGTCCTGCACCAGCGTGTGCAGTTCCGGCGTGTCGAAATGCTCGACGGGTGCGGCGATACGCAAAAGACGCGGATCGCCCATCTTCAGGATTTCGCGAATCATGGAGTGACTCCTTCCAAAAGCTTCTTCATGCCGTCTTCGTCGAGAACGGGAACCCCGAGTTCCTCCGCTTTCGCGAGCTTGCTGCCCGCTTCCGCGCCCGCCACGACGTAGTCGGTCTTTTTCGATACCGAACCGGCGACCTTCGCGCCCGCCGCTTCGAGCATCTCCTTTGCTTCCTCGCGCGAGAGCGACGGCAGCGTGCCCGTCAGCACGACCGTCTTGCCCGCCAGCACGCCCTGCGGCGCTTTCGGCGCGGGCGGCCCTTCCGGCCACGACACCTTCACGCGCAATTGTTCGATGACGTGCTGGTTGTGCTCTTCGCTGAAGAAATTGTGGATCGCCTCGGCCACCACCGGGCCGACGTCGTTGACTTCGAGCAACTCGTCGACCGATGCCGCCATGATCGGATCGAGCGAGCCGAAGTGTTTCGCCAGATCCTTCGCCGTCGATTCCCCGACGTGCCGGATGCCGAGCGCGTAAATAAAGCGCGCGAGCGTGGTCTTGCTCGCTTTCTCCAGCGAATCGATGAGGTTCTGCGCCGATTTGTCGGCAAAACGGTCGAGTGCGGCCAGCGTCGAGAAACCGAGGCTGAACAGATCCGCCAGCGTGCGCACGAGGTTTTCGTCGACCAGCTGATCGATGATCTTCTCGCCGAGACCGTCGATATCCAGCGCGCGACGCTGCGCGAAGTGCCACAGCGCCTGCTTGCGCTGCGCGGGACAGAACAGCCCGCCCGTGCACCGCGCGATGGCTTCGTCCGGCAGGCGCTCGATCTTCGAGCCGCACACCGGGCACTCGGTCGGCATGACGAACTCGCGCGCGTCGGCGGGACGGCGTTCGAGGATCGCACCCACCACTTCGGGAATCACGTCGCCGGCGCGGCGCACGATGACCGTATCGCCGATACGGATATCTTTGCGGCGCACTTCGTCCTCGTTGTGCAGCGTCGCGTTGGTGACCGTTGCGCCGTCGACGAACACGGGCGCGAGCCGCGCCACGGGCGTGATCGCGCCGGTTCGGCCCACTTGCACGTCGATGGCGAGCAACTGCGTCAGCGCTTCCTGCGCCGGGAATTTGTGCGCCAGCGCGAAACGCGGCGCGCGCGACACGAAGCCGAGCTTGTCCTGCTCGTCGCGCCGGTCGACCTTGTACACCACGCCGTCGATGTCGTACGGCAGCTTGTCGCGCTTCTCGCCGACCTTGGCGAAAAAGCCGAGCAACCCTTCCGCGCCGTCGACCACCGCGCGCTCCGAATTCACCGGCAGGCCCATTTCCTTGTACCAGTTGAGCAGCCCGGCGTGGGTCGCGGGCATGTCCGCGCCGTCCAGCACGCCGATGCCGTACGCGAAGAACGACAGCGAACGCTGCGCCGTCATCTTCGGGTCGAGCTGACGCAGGCCGCCCGCCGCCGCGTTGCGCGGATTGGCGAATTCACGTTGCCCGGCATCGCGCTGGCGGGCGTTCAGGCGCTCGAAATCGCGTTTGAACAGCAGCACTTCGCCGCGCACGTCCAGACGCTTCGGCACGTTGTCGCCCTTGAGCGTCAGCGGAATCGAACGGATGGTGCGCACGTTCGCGGTGACGTCCTCGCCGGTCGCGCCGTCGCCGCGCGTAGCCGCCTGCACGAACTTGCCGTCGTCGTAGCGCAGCGAAATGGCGAGGCCGTCGAACTTCAGTTCGCACGCGTATTCGACCGGCGTGTGGCCGAGCGCATCGGCGACGCGCTTGTCGAAGGCGGCGATGTCCTCGTCCGCGAAGCCGTTGTTGAGCGAGAGCATCGGCACATCGTGCACCACGGGCGTGAAACCGTCCGCGACTTCGCCGCCCACGCGCTGCGTCGGCGAATCCGGCGTGATCAGATCGGGATGATCGGCCTCGATGCCCTGCAATTCCTTGAACAGCGTGTCGTATTCGGCGTCGAGCAGATCCGGCTGATCCAGCACGTAATAGGCGTAATTCGCCCGTTCCAGCTCCGAGCGCAGCCATGCCGCGCGCTCGGCCGGTCGGTCGGCGCTGGGCACGGCGGCTCCGGACTGGCGGGTCGCGGCGGATTCGGCTTTGGTTTTTGCGGACATGCGGCTTCGAGTCGTAAGGAAGTCAATCGGTGATGGTGTTTCGATAACCGACCGTTCGATTGTCTCAGAAGAACGGACAATCGTGGCGTCGGCCGAACGGCATAGGCCGGGCGCGCGTGCGGTCTGGCGCACGCAATCGGCATAGGGGCGGCCAGCAAGCTGGCCGGTCCCCTGCCACACCACCCGGCGTGCGGGTCCGCACCGGGCGGTTCGGGAAGTTGAGGTTATGTGAGGCGAGGCATGCCAAGACGATCGAAGT
>NZ_LFJJ01000235.1 GCF_001189365.1 Candidatus Burkholderia verschuerenii
GGTCATCGCCCAGCCCGCCAATGCCAGCAGCAGCGCGCCGCCGAGCAACGCGCCGACGAGATCGGGATACGCGACGGGCGTGAGCATCGGATACGCCGATTGCAAGGCTGCCGGATCGTCTTGCGCCTCGACATACGCCAGCCGATGCGTCGGCGCGCGCGATGCCGCGAGCGAGCGCACGACGGCGCGCCGGATCGGTAAATAGGATGGCTGAGTATCAGCGACGCGCCCGCGTCCGCGCCGGTCGCGCCCGTGGCCATGTCGATCTCGCCGCGTTCGAGCGCGGAGATCATGTCCGCGCGCGTGCGAAAGAAACGCCACTTGGTTGCGATGCCGAGTTTGGCGACCGCATCGGCAGAAATGCCGTGCGGCGTGCCGGACGCGTCGACATCGCGATTCGCGTTCCACGCCATGTCGAGCGGCGGCATCATGCCGGGCACCGCGCCGATCACGAGCGCGTCGGCGGCATGCGACGGCTGCACCGCGCACGCGATCGCGACGCACGCGAGCCATCGGCGCAGCGGACGTGCATCGGGCGAAGCGAACCAGCGACGACGCGTGAAGATGAACAAAGCCGCACCCTCAAAAGAGCGGTGCGGCTAGTTTCTCAAAAATTATCGTAGGCGAGAATCACCAGCGCGCGACATGAACGCGCCGTTGATTGCACGCGATGAAACGAAGCATCAGGCCGGCACGGATTCCGCCTTCTGCGCCCGCGACCACACGCGATGCTGGCTCATCGTTTCGATGAAGCTCTTCATCACCTTGTCGACGTCACTGCCGACGCACACGCCATCGTCGCCGCTCGGCAGATGCGCGGCCGCGAGCACGTCTTCGCCATCGCCGATCGCGCCGAGCGCCTTCAGGTGCTTGTACGCTTCGAGCACGAAATGACGCGCATCGCCGGATTCGGAGAGCAGCTTCGCGCTCGCCGCGCCGCCCGCGACGATCACGCCATCGAACATGATCGACGGCATGCCGAGAATGGTCGCATCCGGCTCGATGCCAGGCGCCGGTTCGGCGAGCGTCGGCGAGATGACCTTCGCGTGCGCGCCCTCGGCGGCGAGCGCGTCCTTGATCGCCTTGATGGTCGCGGCGTCCGCGCCCTTGGCGGCGAGAATCGCCACCTTGCGCGTCTTGATCCCCGGCACGGTCTTGGCAACGATCGACAACGCGGGCGATTCCGTCACCGACGACTTGCCGAGTTCGGCGGCATCGGCGTTCTTCTTCGGCGCGGGCATGCCGATGTTTTCCGCGACGCGCGCGGCCAGCGTTTCATCGATATTGGCGAGAATGCCGAGCTGACGTTCGCGGATATTCTTGCGCTCCACCTTGCTCAACTCGAATGAATAACCGCCTACGATGTGATCCTGCTCCGGCTCCGTCATGCTGTTCCAGAACAGCGTCGCCTGCGAGTAATGATCCTGAAACGACGGACTGCGCACTCGAATCTTCGAACCTTCCACGCGCTCCGTGTAGGTTTCGAAGCCGCCGCCCGCGGCCGCCGGCGCGGTTTCCTTCGGCCAACCGCCATCGATGGAATTCGGCTCGTAGGAAGCCTGACCCTTGTCGATGGTCTGCCGATGCATGGCATCGCGCTGGCCGTTATGCAAGGGCGCGAGCGGCCGGTTGATCGGAATCTCGTGGAAGTTCGGGCCGCCGAGACGGCTGATCTGCGTATCCGTGTACGAGAACAGACGGCCTTGCAGCAGCGGATCGTTCGTGAAATCCAGACCCGGCACGATATGCCTCGGACAGAACGCGACCTGCTCCGTTTCCGCGAAGAAATTGTCCGGATTGCGGTTCAGCGTGAGCTTGCCGATCATCTTCAGCGGCACGAGTTCTTCGGGGATGATCTTGGTCGGATCGAGCAGATCGAAGTCGAAGTTATGTTCGTCCTCTTCCTCGACGATCTGCACGCCGAGCTCCCACTCCGGATAATCGCCGTTGTCGATTGATTCCCACAGATCGCGCCGATGGAAGTCCGCGTCCTTGCCCGCGAGCTTCTGCGCTTCGTCCCACAACAGCGATGCCGAACCGATCGTCGGCCGCCAGTGGAACTTCACGAAGCGGCCTTTGCCTTCCGCGTTGACGAAGCGGAAGGTACGGATGCCGAAGCCTTCCATCGTGCGCAGACTCTTCGGGATCGCGCGATCGGACATGGTCCACAGCACCATATGCGCCGATTCCGGCACGAGCGACACGAAGTCCCAGAAGGTATCGTGCGCCGACGCGCCTTGCGGAATCTCGTTGTGCGGCTCCGGCTTCACGGCATGCACGAAGTCCGGAAACTTGATCGCGTCCTGAATGAAGAAGACCGGCATGTTGTTGCCGACCATATCGAAATTGCCTTCTTCGGTATAGAACTTCACGGCGAAGCCGCGCACGGTATCGGCCGAGCCACGCGAGCCTTGCACGGTCGAGAAGCGCACGTAGACCGGCGTTTCCTTCGACGGATCTTGCAGGAACGCGGCCTTGGTCAATTCGGCCTGCGATTAGTACACCTTGAACACGCCATGCGCCGCCGCGCCGCGCGCGTGGACGATCCGTTCCGGAATGCGCTCGTAATCGAAGTGCGTGATTTTTTCACGCATGATGAAGTCTTCGAGCAGCGACGGACCGCGCGTGCCGGCGCGCAGCGAGTTCTGGTTATCGGAGATTTTGACGCCGTGATTGGTCGTCAGGGCCTGATTGCTTGCATCGGTGCGGAAGGTTTCAAGTGCTTCGACTTTCGCGTTGGTATTGCTGTGCGACGGCGTGCGAGCGACGCCGCCGGCGGGTTGCTTCTTCGTCGGCATTGCGGGGACTCCTTGGTTGAACGGCTACGAGGTTTTCATAGCTGTCCGCAATCGACGTACCCGCGACGATTTATCCGGGCGGTTCCTTCGATGAAAGAACCGCCCTCGCTCTTAAGGTTTGCTCTGCGGCGACAAGGCCTTTTCCTGCGTCGTCTTCTGCAGCGCGATGATGCGCGTCATCGCGGCATGGTTCGACGTCGCTTCCTCGTACATCTTCGCGAGATCGGCCTTGAGCGCCGTGCGCGACGCGCCATCCAGATACACCATATGCCCGGACGGATAAAACGTCGCCGACAGATTCTGCCGCACGGTCTTGTCGATCAGCGGCATCTGCTGGAGATCGAGGATCGTCTGATAAAACGGCGTGAAGAAATCGTACATGCCGTTCGCCGATAACACCTTTAGATCGACATTGAGCGCCATCACGGCGGCAAGGTCGCCCGCTGTGTACAGAATGACGTTGCCCTTCGAATCGACGCCGACCTGCTTGCCGGTCGGATCGGTATGTTTGAAGTCCCAGTTCTTGAAGGCCTGATCGTTCAGATCGGTAAAGGACGAGGTGGACGTGAACTTCAACTGCTCGTTCAGATAGCTGTTCCACATCGCCGTGTAGACGCCGCTGACCGCCGTCATGGTCGGATCGTTGCCGCCGGAATTCGGGTCGATCTTGCCCGCGATGCCGCTCGAAATGCCGGTCACGCGGCCATCGTATTCGCCGAGCGCTTCGCCTTTCGACTTGAGCAGCGTCGTGAGAAAGAGCGAGTTGCCGCGGCTGTCGTAGGCGGCGATATCGAGACTCCACGCGATCAGCGTCGCCTTGTCGATGCCCGTATATTCCGAGAGCTTTTCGACCACTTCGTCATCCGTCTGCGGAAACTTGCGCAGCGCGTTCAGATAATCCGTGCGCGCATATTCCGCGACTTCCTCCGCGAAATTCACGAGATTCGTCGGCGTCGGATGCACGCCGAGCTTCTTGTGATACCACGCGTCCGCCGCCGCAGTGGGCAGCGCGCCGACAGGATTGCCCGCCTGCCGGTAATCGAGAATCGACGATTGCAGCGTCACGCCGTTCAGGTCGATGCCGTCCTCGTGCAGCTTGTACGCCAGCACGCAACTGCGCGCCGTGCCGTACGATTCGCCGAACAGGAACTTGGGCGAATTCCAGCGATTGTTCTTTGTCAGATAGCGCTTGACGAACTGCGCGATGGAACCCGCGTCCTCGTCCACGCCCCAGAAATCGCGGTTCTTGTTTGGCGCGATCGCCGCCGAATAACCGGTGCCGACCGGATTCACGAAGATCAGATCGCTCTTGTCGAGCAGGCTGTCCGGGTTGTCCTCCATCTGATACGGCGCGGACGGCGTGAAGCTCGGCATCGCAGTCTTGATGCGGCGCGGTGCGAACGAGCCCAGCAGCACGAATACCGACGACGATCCCGGCCCGCCGTTATAGAAGAACGTCAGCGGCCGCGTTTCCTCCTTCGCGCCGTCCTTGGTGAAGGCGGCGTAGAACATTTTCGCGGCGGGTTTCGAGCTGCTCGGATCGACCGTCACCAGATGACCGACCGTCGCCGTGTAGGCGATCTTCTCGCCGCCCACCGTCACGCTGTGATGCGTGATCGCCGCGTTTTCGTCGGCCTGCGTGGCGTCGACGGCATCGTCGGGGCCGTTGCCGTAGGGCGTCGCGTCGAAGTATGGCTGGTCCTTCTTGCCCGATGGCTTCGCGGGGACGCTGGCCATCGCCGCCTGCGCCGCGCTGGCGGCGTTCGGCGCGGTGGTGGCATCCGCCAGCGGGTTGTTCGAGGTCAGTGGATCGGAGTTCATCGCGCTGTTCATCCTTCTCGCTCCAGAATCGTCGTCGTGGTCGTTTTTGATGTCGCTACGTCGTTGCTGCTAACTCTTCTTCTTGGCGCTCGGCTTGAGCGTGGCGGCCACTTTCGCGCCGTTCGGACTGCCGAGACCCGTGCAGGCGTCCCAGCCCTTCGCGGCCGCGAAACTGCCGTTGTTGCCTTCGGTGATGTCGTTGCACGCGCTCTTCGCCTTGTACAGCTTGGGATTGACGAAGCCCGACGGCGCGCCGCCGATCGCGTTGATGCGCGCGATCAGCGCGGCCCACAAGGGCGCGACCGCGCTGGTGCCGCCGACCACCGTCTGCTGGCCGTCGATCAGCACTTCGTAGCCGGTTTGCGGCGAGGCGTCGCCAGCGACATCGGGCACGCCGCGCTTGGCGAGCGCCGTTTTCTGCCCGCCCGTGCCGGTGACCGACAAACCGTTCTGCCACACGGGCAGATCGAACAGGCCGGAGACGCCGCCGCCGCCCGCGCCGCCCTGATCGCCATCGTTCCAGACCACTTCCTGGCCGATGCCCTGTCCCGACGCCGTCAGATTGGTGCCGCCGCAGCCGAGCACGAACGGGCTGGAGGCGGGGAAATCGACGTGATCCGCGCCATCGCCGACACCATCCGACGAGCCGCTGTCGCCCGATGCCGCGCACACCGTCACGCCAAGCGCGGCGGCGCTTTGCAGCACGTCGTTGAAGGCGCTGACGGATTGCTGCGTCCAGTTGGATTCCGGCCCGCCCCAGCTGATCGATACGACCGACGGCTTGTGCGTCGTGTCGTGGATCGCGCGATTGACGGCGTCGATAAAGCCCGCGTCGCTGTTCGGCGCGAAATAGACGGCGAGCGTCGCGCCCGGCGCCACCGCGCCCGCGATCTCGATATCCAGCGTCACTTCGCCGTCCGGGCCATTCGGATTGCCGGACGGCGCATTCTTGCCGTTGTCGACGCCGATCGACACGACCTTCGGCGCTTTCACGCCGATCTTCGAGAAATACGCCGACAGATCGCTGGTCTGATAGCCACCGCCCAGTTCGATGATCGCGATGCACTGGCCCGCGCCGTCGCTATCGGGGAAGTCGTAGAGTTTGGCCAGATCGAGCGGCGTGAAGGACGGCTGCGTCGCGCCGCGCGCCGGCTTGAACGGCGGCCGGAAGCGGAAATGCGGCCGCGCCTGCGGACGGCTGTCCAGCCCGAGCACCGCCGTGACCGCGCCGTGGATATCGTCGGGCACGCTGACCGGGCCGCTGCGCCCGCGATATTCGCCGATATTGTGATGCTGGAAGCGTTCGAGCTTGACGTCGAACGCCTTCTGGAACTGCTCGATGGTGCCTTTAAGCACGACGCTGCGCGTATTGGCCTCGGCGCGCACGACGGAAAGACCGTAGTGCTTCGCAAACGCCTTGATCTTGTTAACGTCTTCTTCAGACGCGCCGAAGCGCTTGTCGAATTCCTCGCGCGAGACGGGCTCGCCGGGCGCATCGCCGGATTCGACCTTCGTCATCAGTTGACGGAAACCCGCTTCGTCCTTGCGGCGCAACATGACGACGACTTCGGTCTGCTCGGCCATGTCGCACTGGCCGATGCATTTCGATCCTTCGAGATGCTGCTTGTCGCTGCCGCTTACCGGTTGCTTCGCCATAAATCGATGCTCCTAAGCCATGAAGTTCAGAGGTTCTCGATCCTGCAAGCCATTCGCGTTCGGCGCGCACGCTAACATTTTCGCATTGGTTTTAGCGCGAGGCACGCCGATCATCGTATTTTCTGCACGCGAATGCAATTGCTCGGACCCGCAGCAACAGAATGCGGTTGCGGCGGGACAAATCTTGTCCCGGTTTCGGCGGCTTGGCGAAGCGGCGTCAGGCGGTGCGTTCCTCTTCGTACTCGGGCCGCGCGCCGTACTGCAGCCACGGCTCGCGATGCTTGCACCAGAGTTCGTAATCCGGCTCGAAGAGGCCGGTTTCGTCGAATGCGCCGAGCGGCAGGTCCAGTTCCGGGCGCGACACGAACTCCATGTACGCAACCGATCCGCACACAGGGCAGAAGTGCCGCCGGCCTTCGTCGGAACTGCGCCAGGTCGCGAGCGTGCCGCTCATCTCGACCTGATCGCGCCGATAGATGGCGTACGCGCCGAACGCCGAGCCGTGCACCCGGCGGCACGTCTCGCAATGACACATGCCGACGCGGATCGGCTTGCCCATTGCGCGGAAACGGAATGCGCCGCACGCGCAGCCGCCTTCGTGAACTGCTTCGATACTGTGGATCGTCATCGGCTCGCCTCCGCCCTGTTTCGCCCTTCGAAAAATCAGACCAGCGCAAAGGGCAGGCCCGCGTCTTGTTACTTTTGCTACGATAAACCGTCACGACTCGGAGATGGCACTGATGAGCATATCGAGCACCACGGGCACGCCGAACGGCGCGAGCACGCCTTCTCTGCTGAAACTCCTGCCCGGCGCGGGCTCCGACTTCGGGCCGGCCGCGTCCGAACTGGTCACTCACGTGCTGTCGCACGAGCGCTACGACGCTTCCGCCGATACCCACGCACCGCGCGAAACCTTCCGCGGTGTCAGCGTCGACGACGCCATGTCCGACGAATATATCTTCCCGCTCAGGCGGACGGGGCAGTCCATCGTGTTGTCGGGTTATCGGATCGCGGCGGGATTCATCGCCGAACGCGCGGCCGACGAATGGCTCGAACTCGCGCATCGGGCGCGCGCCGCTCGCGGTGAATCGCCCGATGCGCAAGGCAACGAGCCGCTCGCGCCCGATCCCGAGGAAGCCGACCAGTTGCTCGACCGCGCGATGGAATGCGCGCAACGCATCCTCGATCCGGTGGCGAGCGAGCCGCTCGTCTCGCTGTTCGAAACGCACTATCGCGGCGGGCGCGAGTTTCTGCGTCTCGAATAGGGAAGGTCTGCCGGAAGATCTGGTGCCCGCATCGCGGCGTCCGCTGGTGGCGCTGGCGGCCAACGACGGCGGGCCGCGTCGCGAGAAGCGCGACTACGATCCCTACGGCCTCGAAGGCACGGACGATTACGACGTCGACCGGCCGCTCGCGTATCGCGAGAAGATCGGGCCGTTTCTATTCACGATGGTCTATCGCCACGAATATCCGCAAGTCGACGACGAGCGTTTGGGCACCGCGTTCGCCGTGTTCCACGAGGCGAGCAGCGATATCGTCGCGGCGGCCGTCGAACTCAAGCTGGTGAAGGTGCCGCCGCTCACCAGCAGCGCCGATCTGGTCTATACGCTCTACACCTATTCCGGCGACATGCTGTCGCTCGCGCTCGCCGCTACCGAAGCGCTCGGCCCGGAAAAGCTTTGCGAGGTGTTCAACGCGCATCGGGTGATCTATCGGCATGTGGGAAGTGCGCAAGCCTTGGCGCGGCGAAGGTCTGGGCGTCGCGCTGCTGCATCAGGCGCTGGAACGTCTGCCCGTCGATGTCGATGGCCGGCCCAACGCGCTGTGCGTCGCGCCCGAGCCGTATCAGACGGAGATGAAGTAGTCTGGCCTGCAAAATTGAATTTGCCGGAATGGACCCGACGACGCAGTCTGGTGCAGACGTAAACGCACATCTCAGCCAGGTCTGCAGCGCACGAGTAGAGGTTGAGGCATGACGTTGAG
>NZ_LFJJ01000236.1 GCF_001189365.1 Candidatus Burkholderia verschuerenii
GCGGAACCAGCGCGTCGCGGTGTCCGTCAGCAGGCGCTCGAAATCGGCATTACGCGTGGCGCGCGCGTAGCCGAGCGACAGCGTCAACGCGAACGCCATGTTGAAGTGCGTCCCCACGCGCAGCGGATACGTCGACTTAGGCAAGAATTCCTCGAAGCGTTCGACGAAGGCATCGGCGAGCGGCTGGAGCGTGCGCGCCCAGCGACGGCCGTCGTCGGACTGCATCGAATGCAACTGGGCCGCGAGCGCGAGCAGCCACGCCCAGCCATACGGACGCTCGAAGCCGCGCGCGGCGGGACGTCGAAGATAGGCGACTTCGGCGGCGACGTTCGCGTCCGTGACATGCTCGTCGATGACCGCGCGGATCTGCGCGGCCTCGGGGATTGAAGGAAAGCGATCGAACAGACGCGCGATCAGCCAGTAGCCGTGCACGCACGAATGCCAGTCGAAGCTGCCGTAGAAAATCGGATGCAGCGCGCGCGGACTTTGCACGTCGTCGGCGCTCGCCATGACGTGATCGAGCTTGTTCGGATACTCGCGCGTCAGATGCCCGAGCGCGACGCCAGCGCGTCGTCCAGATGAATCGCCTGCTTGTTCATGCGCACCTCGATAAAAGCGTCGTTCGTGGATTGCGTCACTTTATCGATAAATGGTCGATAAAGTCTCATGTAAGGGTAACTACCGAGTCGCGTGCGACGTGCCGACGACGAGTTCCGATGAAAGCCCCGCGAAGGCTTTTGCCGTAAGCCTGCGCGCGTCGCCGGACAAACGGCTCCGCACGCGAGCGCCAAAATTTCGCACGTCTAGTCGTGCTTTCCTCGCCCCAGCCGCGCGCGCTTTCCCGCGAATCGTCGTATAAACTTGCGCCCGAACGCCCGCAGAGCGGTTCGCCCCGGCTTTCAGTCAGCGGGCCTGCCCAATTTATCGAGACCAGAGATCGCCAATATGACCGACCTTCCCGAAGCCACTGCAGCAGACACCCGGCGCCGCGTTTTTGCGATCGTCGGCGCATCGTCGGGCAATCTCGTCGAGTGGTTCGACTTCTATATCTACTCGTTTCTGGCGCTGTATTTCTCGGGTGCGTTCTTCCTGGGCGGCAATCCGACCGTACAGTTGCTGAACACCGCGGGCGTCTTCGCGGCGGGCTTCCTGATGCGTCCGATCGGCGGCTGGCTGTTCGGCCGTATCGCCGACAAGCACGGCCGCCGCAACGCGATGATGATCTCCGTCCTGATGATGTGCGGCGGCTCGCTCGTCATCACCTTCCTGCCGACTTACGCCAGCATCGGCGCGTGGGCGCCGTTCCTGCTGCTGCTCGCGCGATTGTTCCAGGGCTTGTCGGTCGGCGGCGAATACGGCACCAGCGCGACCTACATGAGCGAAGTGGCGCTGCGTGGCCGACGCGGTTTCTTCGCCTCGTTCCAGTACGTGACGCTGATCGGCGGCCAGCTCGCCGCGCTGCTCGTACTCGTCACGCTGCAACTGTTCCTGTCGACGGAAGAGCTCAAGGCCTGGGGCTGGCGCGTGCCGTTCTTCGTCGGCGCGTGCGCGGCGCTGATCTCGCTCTACCTGCGCCGCTCGCTCGATGAAACCACGACCGCCGAGATTCGTCATCGCAAGGAGGCGGGCACGCTCGCCGGGCTGATGCAGCACAAGGCCGCGTTCATGACCGTGGTCGGTTTCACGGCGGGCGGTTCGCTGATCTTCTACACCTTCACGACCTACATGCAGAAGTATTTGGTCAACACGGCCGGCATGCACGCCAAGACCGCCAGCAACGTGATGACCGGCGCGCTGTTCGTGTACATGCCGCTGCAACCGCTGTTCGGCGCGATGTCCGATCGCATCGGCCGCCGCAAGTCGATGCTGTGGTTCGGCGGCCTTGCCACCCTCTGCACCGTGCCCTTGCTGCACGCCTTGTCCGGCGTGACGAGTCCGTTCATGGCCTTCGTGCTGGTGGTGATCGCGCTGGCCATCGTCAGTTTCTATACGTCGATCAGCGGTCTGATCAAGGCGGAAATGTTCCCGCCCGAAGTGCGCGCGCTGGGCGTCGGGCTGTCTTATGCCGTCGCCAATGCGGTGTTCGGCGGATCGGCGGAATATGTGGCGCTGTGGCTGAAGCAGGCGGGCATCGAGTCGGCATTCTTCTGGTACGTGACGGTGATGTGCGCAATTTCGTTCATCGTGTCATTTCGTATGCTCGACCCGAGCAAGGAAGGATATCTGCGCAACGAGCCGTAAAATTGCGCTCCGAGCCGCGCGGCGGGCAATCGGCTTGTTTTGGCCGATTGCCATTGGCGCGGACCCTAATGTCCGTCGGACTTGCTGATAGCGGTAGTATTGGTGTTTTATGCGGTATGCAGCTTTACGAGGGGCCGTGCAGGACGCGGCCAACACGCGCGGCGCCCACTCAAGGCGCCTGGTTCTGGGAACCGAACGCGCGTGCGCGCGATATTACGCGCGCGAGCGGGATGAAAATCGGGATGAACGCACTCGGCGCGATGGTTTGCCTGCCAGGAGCCTGTTCATGGAAGATTTCGACGAAACACTGTTTCTCGTCTGGCGAGCCAACTTGAAGGTGCTGACCGGTTCACCGGGCGGCGCGGGCCGCCTCGCGCGCATGATGAATTTCTCGCCGTCGTTCATGAAGCTGATCGTCGCGGGACAGCGGGATTTCAACGAAGAATTCGTACGCGGTATCGAGCTCGTCACGGGTTTGCCGCCGCACTGGATGGACGACCGCCGCGCCGCCGAGGAAGTGCCGGCGGATGTGCAGCGCGCGCTCGACGAAGAAACACCCGTCGCGGTGTTTCGCGGCACGGCGCATCCGCAGCCAAAGCGCTCGATCCTGCGCGGCCCCGAGCCGTTGCTGTCGCAGACCGAAGCCACGCGCCGCGTCGCGGATATTGCGCAGCAGCAGGCCGAGGCGAATCGACGCGATCTGATTTTTCGGAAGAATCGCGAATTGCTGTCGCAGGATTTGCGTCGGCTGGAGCGGCAGTTGAGTTTGCTGCAAGTCGACACGATGCAGCCGAAAGTCGACGAATTGCTCGCCTCCGATCGCATGAGCGAAGCCGCCAAGGCCGATCTTTCCGGCCGGCTGGAGCAGGTCGACAAGCACGTCAAGCTGCTGCATCAGCATGTGGAGAAACTCGTCACGCTGCTGTCGGCCCGGACGATGTCAACGGCGGCGAGTGACGCGCAACGCTACTTCTTGATGCCCCGCTGTTCGTCCTCGGTTTCCGGCTCGGGATGCACGGCGATCGGATCGCTGGCCGGAAAGGTCTCGTCCAGCGCTTCGTCGAGCAGTGCTTCCGCGTCGGCGGGGTTCGGTTCCTTCGCTTGGTCTTGCGGGCGTGCCTTCGTCATGATGCGCTCCACGATGCAGGTTCCTCGATCATCTCAATATAACAGCGTCGATAGACGCCCGCTGCCGGCGCGCGCGGGGCGTCAGCGCGCGCGACGATAATCGGCGGGCCGCACGCCGGTCCATTTACGGAAAGCGCGCCGAAACGCGTTCGGCTCGGCGAAACCGAGCGCATCGGCGATTTGCGGAATGGTTTCCTGCGTATCGGCGAGACGCGAAATGGCGAGATCGCGGCGCAGCGCGTCCTTGATCGCCTGCACCGTCAATCCTTCCTGTTTCAGCCGCCGTCTGAGCGTCGCTTCGCCCATGTTCAGCGCCGCCGCGATGCGATCGGCCTCGGGCCAGTCGGACGGCCGCGTCTGCCGCAAGCGCTTGCGCACGCGCGCCGCGATCGAATCCGGATTGCGATACTTGACGATGAAATTCGCCGGCGCTTCGCGCAGAAAGGTCTTGAGCGTAGCCGTGGTCTGCACGACCGGAAGCGCCGCGCATTCCGGCGACAGATCGACGTACGTCTGCGGCTGATCGAAGTGCAATGCGTCGCAGAACATGAGGCGATTTTCGTCGCTATCGGCCGGTTCCGGGCAGCGCAGATGCGCCGCCAGCAGCGGCACGCGCCGCCCGAGCAGCCAGCACAGCAAGCCGTACACGAGGATAAAACCGGTCGCGTACGCGAACATGCTCTTGGGCGCATGCGCGTCGATCAGCCGGATGCGCACGCGCGCGTCGTCGACATCGATATCGAAGCGCAGTTCGTCGAGCACCAGCCGCATGAAGCCCGCGATGCGCGTCAGCGCCTGCGCGCCGTCGCGTGCGCCGATGGCCGCGTGGCACATCAGCACGAAGCTGCCGTGCCGCATCGGATGCGGATCCTGGCCGAAGAATTCGTCGTCGAGTGCATCGGCGATGGCGTGCTACAGCTTGCCGTACTGCACCGGCGACACCCGCGCGCGCGGCGATTCGAGCATGCCCGGCGCGATGCCCGCCGCCGCGAGCAGTCCGCCGCGCGCGATGCCGCGAGCCTCGGCGCAGCGCAGCGCTGCATCGACGAGCGTGATCGAGATGGAATCGCGCTCGTAACCTTTTCGTTGGGTTGGGGTTGTCACTAGGTGGCGAAAGCGCTCAGTTAGCGTGATCGTTTCGGGCATTGGCCAAGGTCCGGCGATTGCCTAGACTCGTGCAGACGTGGCGCGGCCGCATCGCAGTGTAATGGAAGCCGAACGAGGCGATGCGCGCGTCCTCCCGAAGAACACGCCAAAGGTTGAACCATGATCGACAGTTTTCTCACCGAAGAGCAGCGCATGATTCGCGACGCGGCGCGCCAGTTCGCCACCGAAGTGCTCGCGCCGAACGCAAGCCAATGGGACAAGGACGGCGCGATTCCCGATGCCGTCGTGCGCCAGTTGGGCGAACTCGGCCTGCTCGGGATGATCGTGCCCGCCGAACTGGGCGGCACCTTCAGCGACTACACGGCCTATGCGCTCGCGATGGAAGAAATCGCGGCGGGCTGCGCATCGTGCGCGGCGCTGATGAGCGTGCACAACTCCGTCGGCTGCGGGCCGATCCTCGCTTACGGCACCGACGCGCAGAAGGCCGAATGGCTGCCGAAGCTCGCGAGCGGCGAAGTCATCGGCGCATTTTCGCTGACCGAACCGCAAGCGGGCTCCGAGGCCAACAATCTGCGTACGCGCGCCGTCGAGCGCGATGGCAAGTGGATCATCTCCGGCAGCAAGCAGTTCGTGACCAACGGCAGTCGCGCGGGCATGGCGATCGTGTTCGCCGCCACCGATCCGGAGCAGGGCAAGCGCGGCATTTCCGCGTTCATCGTGCCGAAGGATGCGCCCGGTTTCGTCGTCGGCGCGCCGGAGCACAAGCTGGGCATCCGCGCATCGGATACATGCCCGCTCACTTTCGACGACTGCGCGATTCCCGCCGCGAATCTGCTCGGCAAGCGCGGCGAAGGTTTGAAAATCGCGCTGTCGAATCTGGAAGGCGGACGCATCGGGATCGCGGCGCAGGCGCTGGGCATCGCGCGCGCGGCGTTCGATGCGGCACGCGCCTATGCCAAGGAACGCGTGCAGTTCGGCAAACCGATTCACGAACATCAGTCAGTCGCGAACATGCTCGCGGACATGCAGACGGAAATCAACGCGGCGCGGCTCCTGATTCTCCACGCGGCGCGCATGCGGACCGAGGGCATCGCGTGTTTGTCGGAGGCGTCGCAGGCCAAGCTGTACGCATCCGAAATGGCCGAGCGCGTCTGCACGAAAGCGATTCAGATTCACGGCGGTTACGGCTATTTGCAGGACTATCCGGTCGAGCGACATTATCGCGACGCGCGCATCACGCAGATTTACGAAGGCACGAGCGAAGTGCAGCGCATGGTGATCGCACGCAACGTTTAGCCGTTTGGCAGGCCGTCGATAATAAAACAGGAGACATGCATGAGCGCCCAGGCTTTCATTGCAGCACGAGACTTTCTGCTTGCCCATCGCACCGATTACGCCGCCGCGTATGCCGTTCG
>NZ_LFJJ01000237.1 GCF_001189365.1 Candidatus Burkholderia verschuerenii
TTGTGCTGATACAAGCGCAACCGGCATCAGTGAGATGCTTCGTGCCGTGCTCGAGCCGTATGCGGGGAAACTCGCACGTACGGTTCTTCGGGGGCCGCGTTTCCGAGAGGGAACGTGGCTACCCTCTCGGAACTCTGCAAGTTGAAACCGCACCGGCTAGCGTTCAACTGCATCTTCGAGATGCTTCGAGCATGCCGCAAAGCCTCGATGAGTTGCTGTATGTCTCCACTGGAGACAAAGATGCGCTACGCCACAAAGACACGCCGGAGCCCCAGAAAACGGAGTTTCGGAGCGGCAAATACCATCCTCACTGTGTCTCCAGTGGAGACACAAATGAAAAGGCCCGCTTACGCGGGCCTTACTCTAGTTCAATAATCCTTAGTGACTTTTAGGCTGCGTCGAAAACAGCCGCCCGATGACTTCGCGAATCTCCCTTTCCTGTTCGTCAGTCAGCATCGCCGTCTTAATCTTCACCGTGAAACTTCCAATGTCCCGCGTGATATTCCCCGCCTGCTCGCGTCCCGAGAAAAACTTCTCAATACTCCGCGCGCTGCCAATGTCACCATTAGACCGTCGCTTTGCAGCGAGCATCGCGATCGACGCGGCATATTTCCCCTGCGGCAAATCCCCGTTAACAACATCCGGCCAAATCTCGGACGCCGCGCGCGCCCCGTCTTCACCCGTCTTCTTGAGCGTCGCCACCACATCCTGCGCAGCATGACCGCCAAGAAGGGTAGGCTGCAGGTCGAGACTCTTCCGAATAAAATCCGGCAGACTTTCAAACGCAAAGTAGCGATACAGCCCCGCCCGCGACATACCCAGCGCCTCGGCCATGCGCTTTCGATCCGGAAACTCCTGCTCGGAGCGCCGGATCGATGCCGAGATTTCGTAATCCGTGAGATCGTCGCGGCTGACGTTTTCGACGAGTGCCAAAACCGCCATGTCCTGATCGGTGCACTCGATCATGACGGCCCGGATCATTTCCGCGCCCAGCATCTTGTGCGCACGCCACCGACGCTCACCCGCGACGATCTGGTAGCTGTCTCCCACCCGACGCGCGACGATCGGTTGCATCAACCCGACTTCGCGGATCGACTCCGCCAGCTCAGCTAGCTTCGCCTCGTTAAACACCCGACGAGGTTGCCACGGATTCGGGGTGAGCTCGCTGACCGGCAATTCCGAAGGAGTGCCGTTCGCCTCGAGTTCCTGCACGCGCAACTGCGCCGCCGCCAATGCGCCGGCCATTCCCGGCGCGGTCTCAGTGCGTGCGGCGCGACGCGTGGCATCCGGCTTTCGCGCATCGGTCGCTTTGATGCCCGCGGTCTTGGCGAGCAGTTGTTCCCGAATATTGCTCATTGCGCGGGCCTCCATTGTTTGACGAATTGGTCATCCACCCAGCGGCAGTAATCCACCAACGGCTGACGTACGCGAGCAAGTGATTTCGCCTGACTATGCGTGCTGGCGATATCGAACACAGTGGTAAAGGCGAGCGCACCGGAGCTCATCACGGAACTTGCCGGAACTTCGAACGGATCCAGCCACTGTCGATAGGCACCTTGCGCCCAGGTACGCACAACCGGTGTCGACGCGGTAGGCCCGTAGTTCACGCGAGTAAGGAGCACGGAAACGAAGTCATACTTCTTGTCGGCCTCATAGCGAATGAACGATTTCGCCACGTCCGAGAAAAGCCGCCAGAAAGAGAGCGAGCTGAAGAAGTCGAGATTTTCGGGCACCATCGGCATGACCATCGCATCGGCTGCCATGAGTGCATTGAGATTCAG
Organism: Candidatus Burkholderia verschuerenii; assembly: GCF_001189365.1. Lineage (GTDB taxonomy): Bacteria > Pseudomonadota > Gammaproteobacteria > Burkholderiales > Burkholderiaceae > Caballeronia > Caballeronia verschuerenii. Next base: position 1,782 of record NZ_LFJJ01000237.1, read on the forward strand.
GTATGACAGCGACGGCGACGTATCCAGAATAATGTAGTCGTAGTGCTTGCGCAGAGGCATCAATCCATCGCGCAAAACCGTCCAGAACTTGAACCCCGGCAGTTTCATCTGCATGGCCGGAAGGTGATATTCCGCGCCGACCAACTCGGTATGCGCCGGAATGATGTCGAGCCCATCCCAATACGTCGTCTGCACCTTGCCCAGCAGACCACCTTCGACCTTCTGGTCGTAGATAAAGGGCAGGACGGTGTCTTCGGGGAAGATCTCTTTTTCGGCGTACAGTCCGCAGAGTTCTGACAAAGACGCCTGCGGATCGAGATCGATTACCAGCACTTTGCGGCCGCGCAAACTCAGCCCCTGCGCGAGACACATGGTCGTCGTGGTCTTCGCCGAACCGCCCTTGAGTTGGGACGTAATGATGACCTTGCCTTCGAAGTCGTCGCTCGGCCCTTCGACCAGCGGAGTCTGGTAAATCTCCGATACGCGCTGAACCCAGGTACGCGTCTCAGCTAAGGTAAACATCCGGCTACGGCTGCGGCCGGTTCCGGTAGACTGGCCTTCGGGCAGAACGCCGTCACTTTTCGCCACGAGGTAGTGCACCTGCTGGCGTGTCAGTCCACACAGTTCGGCGATTTCCCCCGTGGTAAACATAGGCGCGCTTTTGCGCGGTCGCGGTGCGAGGATTTGGTCTCTAAGTTCAGTTGCGTAGTCCGTGACCACATCGGCGAAATCGCTGATTTGCGCAAGTGTCACGGTTCGATCGATTGGCATCGGTTGACTCACATTCGCCATTTCGAAGTTTTTCCGGTGTTATTGAGGATAAACGTAGAATACCGGAAAACATGGAAGATCGGTTCCATGTCGGAACACACCCGCACAAACGCTGCTAACTCATTGTTTTTTTCGTCAAAATTGACGTAACTAATCGCGCGGTTTTACTAGCACGCGGCCGATTAACACGCCGACAAAAGCTCTCACCTTTGCTGAGCCAATTTGACTACACGCGTATTTGTACAAAACAAATGGTGAGAGTCTATGTCGGAGCCCGCATCGAATTCTCGACATCGGTCGTTGAACGTTGCCATTGGACGCTTCAGAGAGCCGGAAAGGTGAGAGATGTTGTCGGTAAACGAGAACCTAACCTGCACCGATCGGCCAATGCTGAGTCAGCCGACAATCGTTCTCACCTTTGGTGTTCTGCAACGCGGATATGTGTTGTCGACGTTTGTTCATTGTTTTATACAAAGAGCGAACAAGCTAACAAACGAGGCAAAACCTAAACCTTTAAAAACAATAACTTGTGCGCTAAAGGTGAGAGTTGGGGGCTCAAATGTGAGATGTGGTGTCCGGCAAAGGTGAGAAGCGCTGTCGCGAGTGGGAGATTCATTGTCGGGATAGGTGAGAGATCGGACGTTCCGGTAGTCAAAGGTGAGAGCCGCTGTAACGAATTGCACAGCAGGGCGACGATTGGGTCGATTCCGGCCGCACGCCATGACGAAAGGTGAGAGGCGATATCGCTAAGGTGAGATCGGGTGTCGTCGCCGCTTGTTGTTCGGCTAGAAGGTGAGAGAAAAATTTCGACATCTCACCTCTGTGTGCTAGAGTTTCTTCTACCTTCCGAAAAATCCAATACCCAGAGACCAATGGCCAGCAGCGTCGAGAGGCGGGTCACGTCGCTTCAATATGCCCTCGACTTGTTCGTCGAGAATGCGCCGGTGAAAACACCGATCGATGCCGTCGCCTCGGGCAAGGACATCGGTTATCAAAAGAACAGCGTGTTTGCCCGCATCATCGGGCTGGGTTTGTCGGCGCGCCGGTTTGTCGATGCGGCGTATTTCATCGTCGCGCAAGAGCCCGAGATTTCCGATACCTACGAGGTCTCGCTGAATTTCTTCAAGTGGCTCATGCGTTACGAGAGCCATAACAAGAAGCACTTTTCGAGCGTCGTACGCAGCGTGAAATCGGCGATGCTCGAAGTGACCAGCGGCCCGGTCGTCTCCGTCGACGCGAAAGGCCGGCTGCTCGAAGACCGCGCCGATCCCAGCGAAGCCGACGAGGACGCCGACGACCTCGACGCGCAAGCCGGTTTCGTCTCCGTCACCGACGACGAAGGCGACTGGCTCGAACTGATCGGGCGAGTCAGCGTGCGCAATGGCCGCATTCGCTTTCGCGTGCCGCTCGAACTGCAGCGGCTGATCAAGGATCCCGAAAACTCGTACTGGACGAGTCTGCTCGTCACGTCGAAATTCAAGCTGATCTACGCGCGCGCCATTTACGATCACGTTCTGCCCGAGGTGCCGCACGAACGCACCGAATGGATTTCGCTCGATCTGATTCGCAGTCTGCCGGGAAAATCCTGGGCAAACTTTGCCGAGTTCAAATACTTCAAGCGCGATTATCTGGAACCGGCGATCAAACATATCAACGAACTGTCCGATATCGAGATCGCCTACGAAACGCGCGCGGGCACGCCGGGTTCGCGCAAGAAGGATCAGATTCGCTTCAAGCTCCGTCGCAAGGAAGAGGCGTCAGCCGCCGATGCCGACATGCTGTCGTCCGCGTCACTCTATCTGACGCTGTACAAGGAATTCGGGCTGTCCGACAAGCAGTTCGTGCAGATTCGCGAGAATCGCGGCACATGGACGGACGCGCGCATCGAGCAGGCGATCGATTACGTTCGCTGGCGCATTGCCAAGGGCGACGATATCCGCCGCGCGTCGAGCTATCTGATGAAAGCGCTGGCCGAAAATTATCGCGTCGCCGAGGCGGACAAGCAGATTTCGCTGCTGCAGACCAAGCGCGTCGAGAAGGAAGCCGCCAAGGATGTCGAGCAGGGCGCGCGCAAGGGCGCGGTCGCGGCGAGCGTCGCCGCCGCCGAGGCTGCGGCGGATCAGCGTCGACAGGACGAAGTGCGCGCGGCGCGCGAATACTTCGCGTCCGCCGAGAAAAAGGCGCAGGAAGATCTGGTGCGCCGCTTCGTTGCATCGAGCACGATCGGGCAGCGCACCATCGAGCGGCAAGGACTGAAGGCGCTGGAAATCAACGAAAACAATATCTTGACGTGGCCGAGCATCGCGGGGATTTTCGCGTCGTTCGTCGCGGCGGAGTTGCGTAAAGCGGCTCGCAAGAGCGCCTGACCCGACCTGATGAACGCGATCCCCGAAACCCTGTTGAACGATGGCGATGCATCGCGTCCCACGCTCGTCTGCATTCCGGGCGCGATGTGTCATCCGCGCGTGTTCGAATCGTGCGCGCAGCTGAGCGGATTGCGCGCCGTCGCGCTGCATTGGCTCGAAACCGACGGACCGCACGATCTTGAGCGTATCGCTGCACGCATCGCCGAGTCGATTTCGCGGACGCCGCGCGTGATACTCGCCGGGCATTCGCTCGGTGTGCCGCTGGCCGTGCTGACCGCGCTGCGCGCCCGTGCGAACGGGATATCGCGCGTCGAAGGGCTGATTCTGTCGAACAGCGGCGCGAATACGCGCGGGCACGGCGACGTCGATGCGCTCGTCGAGCGGATTCGCAACGAATGGGCGCAACCGTTCTGGGATGCGTTCGTCGCGCGCTGTTTCCATCGCCTGCCGCAGGGCGCATTGCTCGATGCGGTGCGTGGCTATCCGTCGCAAGTCGACAAGGAAGCCGTGATCGAAGCGATCCGCAGTCAGCAGGTGACCGATCTGCTGCCCGTGCTCAGCGCGCTCGCGGACGTGCCGACGGCTGTCGTCCACGGCGAGCACGATTCCGCCCGCACCATCGATCACGCGCGCGAATTGTCGGGCGCGATTCCCGGATCGACGCTGCATCTGCTCGATACCGGCCACACTTCCTGCGCGGAAAATCCCGAGGCTTTCGCCGCGATCATACGAAGCATCGCTTCGGATGCCTTAAGAATTTAGCACGCAAAACGAGTGCCTCAAGACTTGGGACGCCCGGTGCAATTTAAGCGCGGAGCTGCGATTTCAGGCAAGATAGACGCGCGATTCAATTCCCTATCGGAGTATCGGAGGTCATCAATGGCAACAGCAGGATATACGGACACGCGCCTCTATATCGATGGCGAGTGGTGCGACGCGAAATCCCGCGAGACGATCAATGTCGTGAATCCCGCCACGGGCGAGACGATCGGCACGGTCGCGCGCGCGGGCGTCGCCGATCTGGAGCGCGCGGTCGCGGCATCGCGTCACGGCTTTGCCACCTGGCGCAGGCTCACGGCGCTCGAACGCGCCCAGACGATGCGCAAAGCCGCCGGCCTGATCCGCGAACGCGCGGACGCCATCGCACGCCTGATGACGCAAGAGCAGGGCAAGCCGCTCGCCGAGGCGCGCATCGAAGTGAACTCGGCGGCCGATATCATCGAATGGTTCGCCGATGAAGGACGCCGCGTGTACGGCCGCATCGTGCCGCCGCGCAACATCAACGCGCAACAGACTGTCGTGAAGGAGCCGGTCGGTCTGGTCGCTGCGTTCACGCCGTGGAATTTCCCGGTCAATCAGGTCGTGCGCAAGCTGTGCGCGGCGCTGTCGACGGGCTGTTCGTTCATCGTGAAGGCGCCGGAAGAAACGCCGGCATCGCCCGCCGAACTGGTGCGCGCGTTCGCCGATGCCGGCGTGCCGAAGGGCGTCGTGCAGCTCGTCTACGGCGATCCGCCGCAGATTTCGCAATTCCTGATCGCGCATCCGGATATCCGCAAGGTAACGTTTACCGGCTCGACCGCCGTCGGCAAGCAGCTCGCCGCGATGGCCGGCCAGCATATGAAGCGCGCGACGATGGAACTCGGCGGCCACGCGCCCGTGATCGTCGCGGAAGACGCGGACGTCGAACTCGCGGTGAAGGCATCGGGCGCGGCGAAATTCCGCAATGCCGGTCAGGTCTGCATTTCGCCGACGCGTTTCCTCGTGCACAACAGCATCAAGCAGGATTTCGTCGCGGCGCTGATCAAGCACGCCGAAAGCCTGAAGGTCGGCGACGGCCTGACCGATGGCACCACGCTCGGGCCGCTCGCCAACGCGCGCCGTCTGACCGCGATGAGCAGCGTCATCGACAACGCGCGCCAGTCGGGCGCGACCATCGCGACGGGCGGCGAGCGCATCGGCACGGCGGGCAACTTCTTCGCGCCGACCGTGATCACCGATGTATCGCTCGAAGCGGATGTCTTCAACAACGAGCCGTTCGGCCCGATCGCGGCGGTGCGCGGTTTCGATTCGCTCGAAGACGCGATTGCCGAAGCGAATCGTCTGCCGTATGGTCTTGCGGGCTATGCATTCACGCGCTCGTTCAAGAACGTGCATCTGCTGACGCAGGGCGTGGAAGTCGGCATGCTGTGGATCAACCAGCCGGCGACGCCGTGGCCGGAAATGCCGTTCGGCGGCGTGAAGGATTCGGGCTACGGTTCGGAAGGCGGACCGGAAGCGCTCGAGCCGTATCTTGTGACGAAGTCCGTCACCGTGATGGCGGTCTGAACGCATCGCAAGCAGTAGAGAACGGCGCGGCTTCGGTCGCGCCGTTTTTGTTTGGGCGCTTGCGCTAAGCCCGCGGGTCCAGCATCAGATCGATATAGTCGTACGCGAGCCTGAGTGCCGCCTTGGTATCGAACGGCTCGCCGGAGAGCGCGCCGCGCAGCCACAAACCATCGATGAGCGCGGCGAGGCCGCTGGCCGCACGACGCGCGGCGGGCTTGTTCAACTCGCGCGAAAAATCCGCGCACAGATTCGAAAACAGCCGCCGCGTGTTCACATACTGCAAACGCCGCAGTTCGGGCTTGTGCATGCTCTCCGACCAGAACGCGAGCCAGGTTTTCATCACCGGTCCGTTGACCTGTTCGACGTCGAAATTCGCCGCGACGATGGCGCGCAGCTTCGAACGCGGATCGGGCTTCGCTGCCTTACGACGCCGCACGGTGCCGAGCCATAGATCGCGCAGCACGTGACGCATCGTGGCTTCGAGCAAGCCGTCCTTGTCGCCGAAATAATGACTGACGATTCCCGTCGACGTGCTCGCGCGCTGCGCAACCGACGCGAGCGTCGCGCCGCCGAGTCCCACCTGATCGATGGTGAGGAGCGTCGCGTCGATCAATTGCGCGCGGCGGACTTCGCGCATTCCGAGCTTGGGCATTCTGCTGAACCTGTTTCAAATCGCCGAAGACGGCGTTCATGGCGATGATAGGTTTGTTTATATTGAACGGTCAATCAATAAAAAGTCGGCCCTTCAGAATTAGTCGAAGTCAAGGGTGGCAAGGGGCCGCCGGAAGATCGTGTTTCCCAGAACTCCCAGAAGCAATATTGATCTGAATGGTTTCCTGGGAGTTTGGAACTTCGCC
>NZ_LFJJ01000238.1 GCF_001189365.1 Candidatus Burkholderia verschuerenii
TTCGCTCCACGCTTCCTCCCCACGGTCGGTCGCCCTTCCGCAGTTGCGCTTCACTTCGCTCGCTGTGGTCAACTTGCCGCGCGACTTGCACCCGCAAGAGTGCGCCCATGCTGGGCGCACAAAAAAGCCCAGTTTCGATAACTGGGCTCGATTTGCTTTCGACAACGACTGCGGGACTTTCTGGCCCGCCCTACACGACTCGAACGTGTGACCTACGGCTTAGAAGGCCGTTGCTCTATCCAGCTGAGCTAAGGGCGGGTGACGGCACGGCGGCGCGAACATCGCGGATGCAGCGCGCGCGAGACCGGGGATTTTACCTCATCCGCCGCCCCGCGCGGCCGGGCATCGATATCGGCCGATGCGGAATCAGACCGGTTGCGGATGCATCATGAACCAGCCGAAGAAGAAAATCCCGGCGAGCACGCAATACACGCCGAACGATGCCAGCTTGCCGTGGCCTTCGAAATAACGCATCAGGAAGCGCACGCTCAGATACGCCGCGATGCCGGTCAGCACGCCGCCCAGCGCCGCGTCGAACAATTGCGACGGCGCGTGGAACAGCTTCGGCAATTCGAGCACGCCCGCCGCGAAAATGATCGGCGTGCCGAGCAGGAAGGAAAATTCCGCCGCCGCTCTTCGGCCGTCAGGCCCGCGCCGACGCCCGCGATCATCGTCAGGCCGCTGCGCGAAAAGCCGGGAATCAGCGCGCCGATCTGCGCCAGACCGACCAGAAACGCCTGCTTGAACGTGAGCTTCTCGGGCGTGCGCGTCGCACGGGCGCGTTGCAGGCGATCGCCGAACCACAGCAGCACGCCGTTGACGATCAGCGCCGCCGCGACGATCCGCAGATCGTGAAAAAGCGCTTCGAGACGCTTTTCGAGCACCAGCCCGACGATCCCCGTCGGAATCGTGCCGATGATGAGCGCCCACATCATATGGCCGTCGTCGTTGCGGCGGCCGCCCAGCGAGGCGAAGAAGCCGCGGATCAGTGCGACCCAGCGCGCGCGGAGTACCACAGCAAGGCCAGCGCCGTGCCCAGATGCAGCGCCACCAGGAACGGCAGCAACTGCGGCGCGCGCTTGTCGATGTGCATGCCGATCAGGCCGGGAACCAGCAGCGTGTGACCGAGGCTGCTGACCGGGAACAGTTCGGTCACGCCCTGGAGCACGCTCAGGAAAATCAGAAACCAGAGTCACGCGTCGGTCCTTTTCGTGAAGGTGGAAAGAAGCAGACGCGCCGTACCCGCTCCCCGTATCAAGCGGCGAACGATCGAAGTCGAAACGGGAAAGAATCAGAAGAAACGGCGCGCAAGACGGACCCGATTATGCCTAGGGCGATATCGAGCGCCAAGGGCTAACCGCACCCACGCGCGTAATTGATCGTCACCGACAGGGGAACGTCGGCGGAACCGATAAAAATAGAAAGCTGATATTAAGTCGATCGAAAGATTGGGCGAAACCAGTTGCGATCACGCGATCGCAACCCGGGCATCGCTCAACGCTTCAGCTTGTACAGGAACAGTGCCGTGCTCGCGCCGAACAGACCGAACATCGCCACGCCCATCGCCATTGCCAGATCCATGATTTCTCCTGTCCGTTTGCTGCCGTACATTTGAAACGCATAACAACACATTGCAGTTTGGTTCGGCAGTCGCAATTTCCCGCAAAGGGTTTCTCCGTACGGCAAACGCAGGCAGAATCGACCGGTCGCGAAAAGGCTCGGCGGGCGTCCGCCAGGCCGCGTCCACCCCTATCCACGGAGCGCGTTGCCCTATGTCATCCGAAGCAGACATCATCGAAATCGAGCGCGACGGCGCCGCGATCCAGATCGCCCCGGGCGCCGGCGGCCGGCTCATGAGCTGGCGCGTGGGCGGCGAAAAGATCATCCACTGGCCCGATCCGCTCGATCCGGCCGCGTGGAACAACGCCGCCAAGATTCGCGGCGGCAATCCGCTGCTGTTCCCGTTCCTCGGCCGGCATTTCGTCGATGGCGAAATCGGCAAATGGCGCGATCCCGACGGCACCGTCCACGATCTCGCGACGCACGGTTTCGCGCGCAATCTGCCCTTCTCCGCCACCCGCGATGCCGACGGCCACGGCCTGCGCATGACGCTGGTCGACAGCGACGCGACGCGCGGCGGCTATCCGTTCGCGTTCCGCTTCGAGGCCGCGTATCGCCTGGTGGACGGCAAGACGCTCGAAGTCGAGCTGACGACGTCCAATCCCGGCGAAGTCGCGCTGCCCTACTACGCCGGGCATCATTTCTATTTCGAATTGCCGCACGATCAGCGCGCCGAAAGCAGCGTCGAGCTGCCGCGCACGGAACGACGTCATCAGTTGCCCGATGGCGCGATCAGCGAGCCGCAAACCGGCCAGTCGCGCTATTCGCTGGGCGATGCGAGCATCGTCGACGTGTTTCACTGCTTCACCGGGCCGTCGGATCAGCCGGTGCGCCTAAATCTGCCGGGGCTGAAGCGCTCGATCGGCTTCGAACTGCATCAGCCGGATTCGGTGCCGTGGTATTGCGTCACGACCTGGACCGAAGCCGATACGTCGGACTTCTACTGCGTCGAACCGTGGATCGGCCTGCCGGACGCGATTCATAACGGTCGCGGACTGCGCTGGCTCGCGCCGGGCAAGACCGAGACGGCGTCGTTGCGGCTGGTCGTCACGCCGCTCGAATGAGTCGTCCGGCGCGCGCAACCCGGCCGCCGATGTGACTTTCTGTATTGCAATAGTCGAACCGGTAAAATCCTGCCTTTCGATCCGCCGCGCATCTTCGCGCGGCGCTTTGCGAGGTCAGGTTTTGCGATTGCACACGGGAATTCGGAAGCTCGCCTGCACGGCGTTGGTGACCACACTTGCGGCGGCGTTGGTGGCGTGCGGCTCGGCTCCGGTCGGGCCGGGGTTCTATCGCGTCGAACGTGGCGATACGGTGAGCAAGATCGCGCGCGAACATCGCACGTCGGTCGGCAATATCAAGCGCTGGAACTCGCTGTCGAATCCGGATGCGATCGAGGTCGGCCAGGTGCTGCGCATCGCGCCGCCGCCGGGCACCGCGACGGCATCGGCCGCGCCGTCCGCATCGGGCGGCAGCGCGAAGAGCGAGAGCACCGCCGAGAGCGTCGCGCAGAGCAAGGCCGGTCCCGGCGTCTCGCTGATCTGGCCGACGCAAGGCACCGTGGTCCAGAACTTCGACGGCAAGAATTCCAAGGGCATCGATATCGCCAATGCGGCGGGCACGCCGGTGGTCGCGGCGGCGGCGGGCAGCGTCGTGTACGCGGGCAACGGGCTGCGCGGCTACGGCAACATGCTGATCATCAAGCATAACGACGATTATCTGACCGCCTACGCGCACAACCGCGCGATTCTGGTGAAGGAAGGCCAGAAGGTCCAGCAGGGCCAACAGATCGCCGAAATGGGCAACACCGACAGCAATCGCATCATGTTGCACTTCGAGGTGCGATATCTGGGCCGCTCGACAGACCCGGCGCGCTATCTGCCGCCGCGCTGATCTCCGGGCGGACGTTACGAGGAAGAATGATGAAGAGGATGAACAAGGCCGCGCTCGTCGCGGGTTCGGCACTGGCTTTGGCGCTGACCGGCGCGCTTTCGGGATGCGCCTCCGGGCCGACGATGACCTATTTGCCTTCGGGCGATACGGGTTTCGCCATCAACTACAGCGGCGGCGATGCGGCCACCAGTTGGGCGGCCTGCTACAAGCAGGCGGGAGAAACGTGCGGCGCGTACGGCTACGAAGTGATCTCGAAGGACACCGACAACGGCGCGACGGCCGGCGGTTCCGTGGGCGGCATTTTCGGCGCCAACATCAAGAATCGCTCGATGGTGATTCGCTGCAAACAGTAGTTACGCGTCGACGGTTTCGCCCCGCTCGCGTCGCGACTGGCGCGAGCGCACTCGACCGGAAATCGGATCGACGCGCGCGGCGAAGGCGAACAGCAAGCCGAGCGCGACGGGAGCAATGGCGGCGAATACCCAGAGCAAGTCCATGAGCAGGTCCACTACGGTAACAATTTGTGACAAGTGGCCCCATCATATACGCTCGGCAAAAAATTCGCCTGCGCGGCCGCTCGATTTATCCGCCAAGTATTAGTGACCGAAAGTCGGACTTACCGCGCAAACGTGCGCGTTCTTCAAATCACTGCGGCTTGGCTGCCGGCGCGGGCGACGACGGCGTGATCATCGACGGCGGCGTCATGTCGGTGGGGACGCCGTGATAGTCCGGCGGATCCTGCGGCGGATGCTTGTGTTCGGTGGAATCGGCGCAAGCGGATAAAGCCAGCGCGAGGGACATGCTGAGACAGACGGCGGGAACGATACGCGGCATGGGACTCCTTTGACGATTGCCCGAGCGCCATAAAAAACGACGGGCAAAAAGCAAAAGGGTTACAAGCCGAGACTTGTAACCCTTTCGTGTATCGTGGTCGGAGCGAAAGGATTCGAACCTTCGACCCTCTGATCCCAAATCAGATGCGCTACCAGGCTGCGCTACGCTCCGTCGAGCCGTGAATTATAGCGTGCCTCTTTCCGGCCCGCAATGCACCTCTTCATCGAAAGAAACGGTGCTCGCGTGATCGGGAACACGCGGGAACATGCAGGGGCACGCTTGTTGCCAAGGCAGCATGGAAACGCATCGCATCCCAAGGAGACGAACGATGAATCTCATTCTCTGGCGTCACGCCGAAGCCGAAGATCACGCCGCCAGCGATCTCGCGCGCCAACTCACGCCGCGCGGTCGCAAGCAGGCGCAAGGCATCGCCAAATGGCTGAAGGTGCGGATCGACGACGACGCCCTGCTGCTCGCCAGTCCCGCCACGCGCACGATCCAGACCGTCGAAGCTTTCGGCGATCGCTATCGCGTGGTCGACGAACTCGCGCCCGGCGCACGCGCGCAGGCCGTGCTCGCCGCCGCCGGCTGGCCCGATGGCATCGCGGAAACGGTGGTCGTGATCGGGCATCAGCCGACGCTCGGGCATGTCGCCGCTCTGCTCATGACCGGCGTCGAAGCGGAATGGTCGATCAAGAAGTCCGGCATCTGGTGGTTCCAGTCGCGCTCGCGCAACGGCGACGGCCAGACGGTGCTGCGCGCGGTCATGAACCCGGACCTCCTGTAGCGCAGGCTTTCCGAAGGCGGCGGCACCGTAAGCGTGGGTTAAGGCGAATGTCGTTTCATCGAAACGTCATTGCCATGCCATGCGAACGTCATCGCGCATTACTACATTGGCGGGGAACTTAGTCATCAAGCCAAGTCCTGCCGAGGAACGTCAATGCAAGATATGCCGACGCCCGTTCTGCAATTCGCAGCATCATCTCTTTCGCTCGATTCCAGCCGCCATCTCCCGCGCACTTCCGAAACCGTCACCGGCCAGCAACGTCTGCAAGTGGCGTGGGCGCGCTCGGACGATGCGGTGCGCGACGCGCAACGTCTTCGTTACCATGTGTTCTCCGAAGAAATGGGCGCGCGCCTGTCCGGTCCCGCCGGACTCGACGTCGATGCCTTCGACGCTTATTGCGATCACCTGCTGGTCCGCGATCTCGATACGTTGAAAGTGGTCGGCACGTATCGCGTGCTGCCGCCGCATCAGGCCGCGCGCATCGGCCGGCTGTACGCGGAAAGCGAGTTCGATGTCTCGCGTCTCACGCATCTTCGGCCGAAGCTCGTGGAAGTCGGCCGCTCGTGCGTGCATCCGGACTATCGCAACGGCGCGGTGATCATGTCGCTGTGGGGCGGACTCGCCACCTACATGACGCAAAACGGCTACGAGACGATGCTCGGCTGCGCCAGCGTCGGCATGGTCGATGGCGGTCACTACGCGGCGAATCTGTATAGCTCGCTCAAGGCCGATATGCTGACGACGCCGGAATATCGCGCGTTTCCGCATACGCCGCTGCCGGTCGAGGAACTGCGCACCGGCGCGGAAGTCAGTCCGCCGCCGCTGGTCAAAGGCTATCTGCGGCTCGGCGCGAAGATTTGCGGCGCGCCCGCGTGGGATCCCGACTTCAACACCACCGACTTCCTGACGCTGTTCCGCCTGTCGGATATCAATGCGCGTTACGCGCGTCACTTCATGGGCGACATGCAGGTTCGCTGAGGATTCGCCGAAGCGCGTCGAAGTCCGAAGCACCATGAAAAATGCCCCGCCGCGCGAGCGACGGGGCATTTACATTTGCCGAGTTATCTCTTCAGTCATCCGTATAAATCACGCGATACGGCCGGCCGATCTTCTCCCACTCCATCGCCTCCTGAACGAGGCTGTAATCGGTGAGCGGATTGCTCGCGACCCACTCGTTCGACAGACGCACTTCGAAGCCGCCGTTCGCCGCCTTCACGTCGATGCCGGGCAAACCGACATCCACGCGCCGCCGCTGCAACAACGCCGCGAGACGCAGGCAGAACAGCAGCGTCCAGTCGATATCGCGCGTCTGCGCGAGCTTGCCGAGCTTGCCGAGCTTGCCCGCGTGGCCGAGCACGAGCGTGGCGAGCCGCGCCTGATCGGTACGCGAGAAACCGGGCATATCCGCGTTGCTGGTGATATATGCCGAATGCTTGTGATACGCGCTATGCGCGATCGACAGCCCGATCTCGTGCAGCGAAGCCGCCCACGCGAGAAACATCCGATTCTCCTCGCGCTGATCCTCGTCGGTTTCGTCGAGCTGATCGTAGAAGCTGATCGCCAGTTCGCCGATGCGGTCCGCCTGCGCCGCATCGACGCCATAGCGACGCTTGAAGCCTTCGACCGTCACCGTGCGCATGTCCTGATGCTGCGAACGTCCGAGCAGGTCGTAGAGCACGCCGAGACGCAGGGCGGCGTCCGTCGTATCGGCGTATTCGATGCCGAGTTCCTCGAACACGCCGAGCATGATCGACAAACCGCCCGCCAGCACCGGAATGCGATCCGGCTTGAGCGCGATCAGCTTCAACCGATTGACGTTCTCCGCCTTGATCAGCGCGCGCTTGAGCTTCTCCAGCCCCCCGCGCGAAATGCCGTGCGTGATGCCCGGATCGTTGAAATCGTTCGCCTCGATCAGTTCGGCCAGCGCCCGCGCCGTGCCCGACGAACCGATCGCCTGATCCCAGCCGGTCTGCTTGTATTCGCGCGAGATGATCTGGATTTCGCGCTTGGCGGCGAGTTCGGCCTGACGCATCGTGTATTCGTCGACATTGCCGGCCGGGAAAAACTGGCGGCTATGACTGACGCAGCCGATGTACAGGCTTTCCATATGGATCGGCGTGTAATGCGAGCCGATGATGAATTCCGTCGAGCCGCCACCGATATCGACCACGAGCCGCTTGCCCGCGCTCGCCGGCACCGAGTGCGCAGCGCCCGCATAAATCAGACGCGCTTCCTCGCGCCCGGCGATCACTTCGATCGGAAAACCCAGCGCCGCTTCCGCCTCGACAATGAAATCATGCGCGTTCTTGGCGACGCGCAGCGTGTTGGTGGCAACGGCGCGCACCTGATCGGGATGAAAATCGCGCAGACGTTCGCCGAAGCGCTTGAGCGCTTCCAGCCCGCGCACCTGCGACGCGCGATCGAGCATCTTGTCCTTCGACAGGCCGCCGCCGAGACGAACCGGTTCGCGCAACGCATCGACCTGATAGATCTGGCTGCCGGCGGGCGTCTCCTCGACGCGTCCGACGATCAGCCTGAAGCTATTCGATCCGAGGTCGACGGCAGCGAGTAGATGGGGATGTGTGACCATCGGATATCCAGAAATCGTATGAGATTGGGGGTTGCGCTGTTGCGGCGCACGAATTCTATTCTATGCCGACGCGCGAGGCGTCTCCAGTCAGCGATCAGACCGGGGAAGTTGCCATCGGAAAGGCGTGCGGCAATCGCGCTTCCCGCGCTAGCGACGCTATAAGAAATGTGAATTGCGGTAGGGATGTCCATTACTGAACACCCCCCGCACAGATCCCGGCGTGCCCAATTTAGGCACCGGGCTCCTACCTTGAGTGCTTGACGACAAAGCGCCGATCAGGCCATGGATGAAGAATG
>NZ_LFJJ01000239.1 GCF_001189365.1 Candidatus Burkholderia verschuerenii
CGCTGGGCCTGCCGTCGGTCGGTCCAGCGCCGATCAACTGATCCGAACCGCCGTGTACGGACCCGTACGCACGGTGGTGTGGGAGGGGTCGGGCCGCGAGGCCTGCCCCTATCCCGATTTTTTTTTTGGTTCATCGAGCTTTTCTGGGGATGCAGTGCGGATTTTCAAGAAGAAGTATTCCTCGTCGCGATCCCCACGTGCGTGATTGATTCTGCGATATATCATGTTTTCGATGGCGGTCAGTTTCCGCACTTTTCGGGTGCCGTCGTATATCGGCGTCGCGGCTAGGGCGACCAATCGAGATCGCAGAAGGAGTAAATGCGCTGAGAGCGGTATGACGACGATACAGGTCGCGGCAGCGACATGGTAGAAAGGCGTTTGCCAAGGAAGAACAACAAGCGTGACGCCGGCCTCAACTGCTAGGTCCAGTCCGGCATCGCGCCTGCCACAGGGTATTGGATGTGGCAGGCCTTCTGGCCGGCCGAAAAGCCGTGTGGAGCTGCCAGTATCGCATTGCTCGCACGGCCTGTTGACCTCACTGGACTCGTCTCTTTGGCGTTCTAGGGGAACCGCCAATGCAGCCGCCTACCGGTCGCCTGTACCTGTGCGCCCGTTGTCGGGCGTAGGTCTTCGTCTGCCGCCAGTGCGTGAACCGTAAGCGGTTCACGATCGACGCCTCTCTGAGGGCGATGGCAGAATGCTTTAGGTGTGTTAGCGCAGGAGTCGGCGCAGATCTGCGGGCATCTTCCAAGGCAGCAGCGCGTCGTAGTCGTCAACGTTCTTCGCCAGAGGAAGGCACTCGAACAGCCAGTGAAGGTATCGGTAGGGATCGATACCGCCGGCTTTGCACGTTTCGATCAGGTTGTAGAGGTTTGCACTTGCGCTTGCCCCCGCAACCGTGTCGCTAAAGATCCATGAACGTCGGTTATGGCGACCTCGGCATAATCGCCGCAACTGGCTGTTTGCCGGCCCACTTCGTGCCGGTCAACGTTCGGCTGCGATCATGAGTCTCATCCGGTCCGCTCAACTCAACGGCCACGAGCCCCATGCGTATCTCAAGGATGTTCTGACGCGACTGCCGACACACCGGCATAGCGACATCGCCTCGTTGCTGCCACATCGCTGGCAACCGGCCGCAACGAACTAACTCCTTCCTCGTGCGTCAAGAGGGGATGGCTGGCCGCTTACAGATGGTCAGGTCGACGGGTGGGATTTCGGGTTTGATCACCTTCGTGAACGGGATCGCCTTTGCGGCGTCACCAATGCTGAGTCCCCGTCTGTCTCTGGCCCCCGTCGTTAACGCTGGGCTTTACCCATATCTTATGAACTTGAATTAAAGATGCGAAACATCTCGGTGATTTCGTGCCGGACGAGGAAGCCTCTCCAGATAACAGTTGCGCCAGGAGGAGGATCATTGTGGCGATTGAGGTAGCCGCCCAAGATCGCGACCCACAGTACCGCCTGCTCCAGAGACAGCACCTTGTCCGGCGGCCGGGTGGTACGGTGTACGCGGCAATACAACGCCTGCCATTCAACGAGCTGAAGGACCACTTCACAGGGCAATTCGCCATCGAGGCGAGCCAGCAGGGTCGTATAGAGGATACGCCAGGCGATCACGGCAAATAGTGCCGTAGCACGAACGAAGCGCTCGAGCGTGCCAAACTGACGGGCTTCGATACGGCAGCTGCTCTTGAGCACCCGATGCCAGGTCTCGATCGTCCAGCGCTGCGCGTACCACTGCAGCCGCTCAAGGGCCTGTTCTGGGGAGTGTGTGGGCACAGAACTGAGCAGCATCCATTCGAGCGGTTCGATACCGGCGGGCGGTTCGTCCTCGATGACGTGGATGGCAAAGACATCGAGCACGGGCAGCTGGGTGGCCCGCGCCTTCGGTGGCTGCAGGCGCACAGGCGCGTATCGCAGCGTCAGGCTTGCCGTGCGCTGGGCACGCGCACCTTTAGCTGGCACCAGCAGCTCAGCATGGCCGGGCCGGCTGCAGGGGTAGCCGTACAGCCTTGCCCAGCACTTCGCTGCGCACCACTTCGTCGGTCGATCCAGTCGCAGCATGGCCTGTTTGCAAGATATACGATGCGATCCATCACCGGCAGCAACGGATTCATGTCGTGCGCCGACAGCAACACAGCAATCCCCTGTTCAACGCACAGCCGGTGCAGCAGTGCGACGATGCCTGCAACGCTGCGCACGTCGAGGTTCGCGAGCGGCTCGTCGAGCAGCAACAGGCTGGGTCTACGGACGAGCGCATGGGCGATCAGCACCCTCTGCTGTTGCCCCCGGGAAAGATCCCCCATACGCTGGTCCGCGAAAGATCCCGCCTCTACGGCCCTGAGCATCGCGTCTACCGCTTTCTGCCGCTTCCTCGAAGGAAGGGGTAGTCCGGCGCGCCGACCCCATCCATGCCGAGCGCGACGAGATCGCGGGCGCGCAGCGGCAGGTACGGATCCAGCAGGATCTTCTGCGGCACATAGCCGACAGACGCCGGTCCATCCCCACCGTTGACGCGGACATGACCGGCATCGGTCTTCTGGAATCCGAGGATCGTTCGCAGTAGGGTCGTCTTGGCGGATCCGTTTGAGCCAATCGCCCGCAGAATTGCCCTGCCTGCACGGTGAAGCCCACGTCATGCAGAACGGTATGCCCCGGGAACGAGACACTAACGCCCTCAACACCCAGCACCTCAATCCGGTGACACATTCCCCTACTTCCCCGCGTGCAGCACTTCGGTCGAGATCTTGCCTGTCACCGCCTTGTTCAGCGAATTTACTTCGGCCGCCATCCAGGATTGGTACGTGAAGCCCGGGGTCGGCATCGTCTCATAGACACCCACGACCGGGATCCCGTTCTTCTTCGCCAGCGCCAAGAACGACTGCGTAAGCGTGTCGGTGACCTGCTGGTTATAGACGAACACCTTCACCTTGCGATCCGTGAACAGGGCATTCTGCTTCATCACGTCCTGCGGCGACGGGTCGGTGCCATTCATGATGGCGGCCTGCATGCTGTACGGCGTCTGGATGTCGATGCCCGCGGCCGCGAGCATGTAGTCCGCGACCGGCTCCGTCACGGCCATAGGGGAACCTGGATGATGCGCCTTGAACGCGGCGATCGCTGCGAGCCACGGCTTGAGCGACGCATCGAACTTCTTCGCGTTGGCCTGAAAGTAGCTCGCCTGCGTCGGATCGGGCGCGGACAGATCCGCCGTGATCTGCTTTGCGACGGCTGGCATCGTCTTCGGGTCGTACCAAAAGTGCGGGTTCGGGGTGCTATCGGGCAGGCCGAGCAGGTGCTGGACATCAAGCACCTTGCGCTTGCCGTTCGGTACGGCGGCGATGATCTTGTCGGCCCATGCATCGTATCCGACGCCGTTCTTGACCACGAGGTCCGCCGCCGCAATTTCTCCCGCGATCTTCGGGTTGACCTCGAACGTATGCGGATCGGTGTTCGGATCCGTCTCGATTGCCGTCACCTGAACATACGGGGCGCCGATTTGGATAATCACGTCGGCATACTCGTTTTCCACGCCGATCGCCTTGATCACGGCCGGTGTAGCCAAGGCGACCGTTGCATGGCTCGTCACTGCGGCCGCAACCAGCAGCGAGCACAGACTGCGCCCCATCTGCGGGCGGCGGCCGTGGCCGGCATGCAAACTAGAGCACTCCAGCGTTCGAACCACGCGCACCACATCCGCTACTTTCATTTTCATTCCACTCTGCGGAATTGATTTGGAGTGAATGAAATGATATAACATTACTCATAGGGTAAAGCGCTTTTTTCCGTCAGGAGCCCAACTTGCAGAAAGCTATCGAACCGTCCCGCATTCCCGTCACCATCCTAACCGGCTTCCTCGGTGCCGGCAAAACCACCCTCCTCAACCGCATCCTGACGGAGCATCATGGAGGCAGGGTCGCGGTTATCGAAAACGAATTCGGCGAGGCCGGAATCGATAATGAACTGCTCGTGCGAGACGGCAACGAACAGATCGTCGAAATGAACAATGGATGCATCTGCTGCACGGTGCGTGGTGACCTCGTGCGCATCCTCTCGACACTCGCCACCCGACGTGACGCGGGCGAGCTTGTGTTCGACCGTGTCATTGTCGAGACAACCGGCCTCGCCGATCCTGCGCCAGTCGCCCAGACCTTCTTCGTGGACGATGACGTGCACGAACGCTACCTGCTCGATGCCATCGTCACCGTAGTCGATGCCCGTCACGGAGCCGACCAGCTCGACGAGCATCATGAAGCGCAGGAACAGGTGGGCTTTGCCGACCGCATTCTTTTATCGAAGGCGGACCTCGCAGACAAAGCGCAAACGCAGGCGTTGCGGCAGCGCCTACGCCAGATGAACCCGCGCGCGCCTATTCGGGAGTCCCACTTCGGTAAAACCGATCTAGACCAGTTATTGGACACCCGCAGCTTCAACCTTGACGCCATCGTCGAAATCGAGCCGGATTTCCTGCAGGACGTCTCGCATACGCACGACGACGACGTGACGTCATTTGTCTACCGAAACACAACTGCCCTCGATCAGGAAAAACTCGAAGCGTTTTTCAGCGCAACGGTTGCGATATACGGCGCGTCCATGTTGCGCTACAAGGGTGTGCTAAACGTTGCGGGAGTGGACCGGCGTCTTGTCTTCCAGGGCGTGCACATGATCTTCGGGGCGGATATTGGCAAACCTTGGCTTGATAGTGAGATCCGCGAAACGAAGATTGTATTCATCGGCAAACAGTTGCCGGCGGATGTTTTCAAGGCTGGCCTCGACGGCTGCTCGCAGCATACGGCACGCTAAGGGTGGAGTCGAAACCCCTGAAAGCCGCGCAACAGAGAGAGCCCCACTTCCCGTCAGTTGCTGGGGTAACCCGATTTCCTATGCCTGAGCCGCGCGCTTAGGCACGAACGACCTGCCCTTATGCACGACACGGATTCATGTCCGTATCGCCGACCAGCCAAGAGGCTTTCTCACGAAACACTGCGGAGATGTAGATCGTTATGCTGCGCTCCCGGGAATGCCAACGCACCACCCCATGAAGCATCTTGTTTCGCAATGCGACGCTCCACGGACCGTGATTGTCCGGCACGCGGCCATGGGCGTCTTCGACAGACAGTAAAAATGACCCGTTGTCATTGGCGGATGCGCGGACAAGAAGTCCGCGGTGCGCTTCTCGATACTCGATTGACGAGCGCACTTGAGGGCGACGCTTCGCGCCCTCGGAGGCAGGCTCCGGCCGTCTCCCTCCCGCTTCCTCGCGTGAACCACGAGAAGAACACGCAAGCTTGGCGCGCCGAGCGGCGCTCCGCAAAAATTCCCTTGAGCACATGGTTTTCGGTTTAATTTGTTGTTGTTGGTTTTTTGCGCGCCAATATCGATGCGCAACCTGATCATGGGGCTACGCGCTCATGCGCGGAAGTGGCCAAGCGCACGCCGGCTCGAAACTAAACGCAGCGCTCGAAACAAATTAGGGCGCGGCGGATTAAAGAATCTCCACGCTGCGCCGACAAGACGTAGTGAAGCGAGCGGCGATGACATCAGCCGCTGAGAGGAAGCGGACATGAAAGGACAAACCATGGATTTACGCGCGATGCTTTCTGAATTGCGCGATGCTCGGGAACTGGCGGAGCAAGCGGCGAAGAACCTCCGGAAAGAAGAGCGGGAAATAGACGAGCTTCGAGTCGCGTCTCTGACCGCGATCCAAGAGGCGAAGGCGCGCGCCATGCCTGAGGCACAGAGCGCGCACCGGCTCAAAGAAGCGATGAATCGCTTCGTGTCGCCGAAATATTTGTCTGTTGCGGCGGGACTTCTAGAGTGCGCGCGCGTGGCCGCAAACTTGGAGCCGATCATCGAGCGAGCGGACGCGAATTCCAACGGAGCGCAGGCGACCGAGGCGGTAAAGCATCTGCGCGATTTCGCTGAAAACTTCGCGACGCTGCGGCAGCTCACGAAGGCCGCAGCCAAAAGCAACGAGGAAGCGCTCGCCTGTCTGCGCCAAATTCGCGCAGCGGCTGCGCTAATGTGATACGCCTAATCGTTTGACTCCTCGCCCTATCAGGAAAAACTTGAAGCGTTTTTCGGCGCAACGGTTGCGATATACGACGCGTCCATGTTGCGCTACAAGGGTGTGCTAAACGTTGCGCGACTGGACAGGCTTCTCGTCTTCCGGGGCGTGCACATGATCTATGGGGCGCATATTTACGAACGTGGCTTGATGACGAAACCCGCGAGACGAAGATTGTGTTCATCGGCAAACAGTTGCCCGCGGAGGTCTTCAAGGCTGGCCTCGATGGCGGCTCGCAGCATGCGGCAAGCTAAGGTTGGAGTCGAAACTGAAGCGCACCGGGAATCTCGGCGACCGTTTTGCTGGCGCTACGCAGCCATCGGCACTCCAGCGAGTTGTTCATAATAACGGGCTTCCGCTTCGACCGAAGGAAGCGCCTTACCGCGCTCGATGATCGCCCAGAGCAGCAGGCTGCTCGGCCTCCGCGCGATAGTCGCGTTGCGTTTCGGTGGCCTCGTGCCGTTCGAGCCAGGCGCTGATCGCTTGATAGTCGTCATCGGCCCCGAGCGCGCACATAGCCTTCGGCGCGCGGAAGGTGCCGTGCGATCCATCCACTCCATGCAGCATGTAGATGTTTTCCCAAGGCGCGACGGGTTCAGGCGTCGCCGCCGCGATCAATGCGCGAGCCCGCTCGGTGAATGCGGGATGAGCGGCAAAGAATCCTTCGATGAGGTGGGCACTTCGCTCACCGAGACCGGGAATCGCAAGCCACCAGCGCTGGCGACGGGGAATCCGCCCGGTCAGGTCGGCCAGCGTCCGGATACTGTGCAGATTCAGCACGGGAACAAAGCGAGGCGACAGCCAGATTTCGACAGCATCGCTTACCCAAGGTTGCGGGATCGGTAGCGACGGTAGTGCGTCCAGCGACCGGGCCGCGGCCCTGCGATGACGCGCTCACCGGGCGCTCACTCGAATGGCAAAGTCAGATCGGCACGATGCCGACTGACGGGAAACCCGGCGAATGCCACCGATCATGCCGCGTGCCGACTGCCCGCCATCGAGCTTGCGCGGGCTGACGCCTGCGTACCAGGGGCGTAGCGCGGACAGCGATTCTGGCTCTGGCAAGGATGGCGGCGATGGAACGTTTGGCATCTGAAAGTTATAGGCGGCGCCATGACAGCGGCGTGACAGTCGGATGTGCCGCGTTTTGCAAAAAGGCCGTTTCATTGAAAAATGTAGCCCTATCGATAATATGTGTTAGCGACAGGACCACATCTTTCTCACGTACCACCTCTCATTTACTTCGTGGATCGGCTTATGATCGCGCGGTCAATCTCCGTGTGCGTGAGGCAGTACCTTTCCATGCGGGCACGGTGGTCGGCCGAACCGAGATACTCGATAAGTCGCTTGTTCACAGCCTTAACAAGGTCATGATTGGACTTATTGAACGAGAACGCGCCGATAGGAACACGTCCGTCTCCGCCGTTGTTGTGCGCGACCGCTTCCAATGCTGCGTTATCCGCACTTTCTGCAAGGACACGATTGCTGACAGCGGTGCTGGCGTATGCATCGATCATTCCAGCGCGAAGGGCGCTTATTGCATCCGGCTGGTCTTTGAACAGAACGATCTGGCGATCGAGCACGCCCGCCGACTTCGCGGACTCAAACTGCACTTGCCCAGTAATGATTCCAAGCCGCGCATCGCTTCGTGCCGCTACTGCCTCGTAACTCGTAAGTAGTCGGGCCTGCAAAATTGAATTTGCCGGAATGGACCCAACGACGCAGTCTGGTGCAGACGTAAACGCACATCTCAGCCAGGTCTGCAGCGCACGAGTAGAGGTTGAGGCATGACGTTGAGCT
>NZ_LFJJ01000240.1 GCF_001189365.1 Candidatus Burkholderia verschuerenii
TTGGCATGCCTCGCCTCACATAACCTCAACTTCCCGAACCGCCCGGTGCGGACCCGCACGCCGGGTGGTGTGGCAGGGTGGTGTGGCAGGGGACCGGCCAGCTTGCTGGCCGCCCCTATGCCGATCACGACAAGGATATCGAGCAATGTTCCTCGATCCTCAGCCGTCTGGTGCAGAAATCGCTATCTCGGGAAAGCCCTGGCAACCGCGACGCGCTCCCGCTGCCGGACGCCGACTTACCCATGATTTTCTGAGTCTGCCGGCCATTGGCCCGGACGTTCAAACGCGTGCAGTCATGCGCTGGAACGCCGAGAAGGATGTCGCCAGCCTGATCGCTGCCCAGTTCAACGCGGGCGTGCTGCGCCCGCGCGATGTCCCTAGCTTCAACGGTACGGGCGACGCGCTTGCTCACGGCTTTTTTGCGTGGGTGAAGCGTCACTCATCGAAGTGGTTCACGTCCGGACGCGCGCGCCGGTTATGCGCTGATTTTGAAAAGCTCTCGCTGATGCTGCAGCGGGTTGGTAATCGTAGTCTCTTCGGTTGCGAATATCGACCTTGCTGTGCGTATGCGGCAGCTACGCTGACTGTCCAAAACGACCGTCGCATCGGTGAATTGCTCGATTCGCATTACGAGTACCTCGCCAGCGCCGGCGATGGATCCACCTATTACGGCTTCGTGCCGTTCGCCGCTACGCCTGAACTCATCCGCAAACAGTACGCGGATTGGGCGAAGGCGCTTTCTATTCTTGGTCAACTGGACCGTGTCATCGCGGGCCTTGCGGCATAAATCACGGAGTTATCTATGAAAGGGCTTGATATCGGCTCGGACCGCGTCGACGAACTTGCCGCGACCAGTGCCATCTTGCTTTATAGCCGTCAGGACTGCAGTACTGTCTACGGCACCGTTCATCCGGTGGCGCAAGGCAAGGGCGGTCGGGCTACCATCGGTGCGGGCCGGCCAATTGAGCGCCGCGCGTTGTTCGAATGCCTGCGAGAACTGGCGCAGAACGCGGCGCCGAAAGCGGAATTTCTGCCGGAGACCGTGCTGGCTGTATCGCAAGACGCGGTGATGTGGTGGTGCAGGCCGGCGACGCGAAGGGTCTT
Organism: Candidatus Burkholderia verschuerenii; assembly: GCF_001189365.1. GTDB lineage: Bacteria > Pseudomonadota > Gammaproteobacteria > Burkholderiales > Burkholderiaceae > Caballeronia > Caballeronia verschuerenii. Next base: position 1,105 of record NZ_LFJJ01000240.1, read on the forward strand.
CTTCGACTGCCAGGAGATCGGACGGCGCAGCGCGGTCGTTCTCCATCCGGGTTTGGTATTCCGTGCAGCTTCGAACGGGTTTTCCGTGTTCGCGCTGCAGGAAGACAGCCGGCCGACGCCTGATTCGAAGCTGCACGAACCTCCTTACTTTAACACCTGGGATGAAGGGCGGATCTGCATCGGATCGGCTTATGTGCCCAAACGTATCGATGTCGAATCGATTGACGGATGGGAAAGCGGGTTCTTCGAATCTGCTTTCACGCATCCCAATCACGGCAACAAACGTGTTTCGCATTCGAACGGCGAGTTCGCGTTCTGGAAGAAGATGCTCGACGGCGAGTACGGCGAGCAGTTTCCGAAAGACGCGCTTGTCACAATGAATATGACCCTCGGTGAGCTTATTGCCGGCAAATAAGGAGTTTGATGATGAATGCTGGTGCTTTGAATGCCGGTGATGCAGCGCTTCAACGTTCGTTCCCGTCGGTGATGGTGCCTCGGCGTGAGCCGGTGGCGCCGATGCTGGCAGCCGGTGAGCGATTGCTGATCGGCGAGAACGGTGTCTTTATCGAGATCAATCTGCCGTGGCTGTCGGTCGTTCGACGCATCGCGCACTATACGGTTCCGACCGCGATCCCTTACGGGCGAGTGGTCGAATCGACGGTGCTGCGTTGCGGCGCTGTTCCGCCCGAGTTGATCGGCAACTTCGTCTCGATGGCGCGCGCTGAGTATCCGCTGGAAACCGGTGCGTGGATCGTCTGGAATGTGGAAACCGGCCAGTTCCGCCTCGCACCCGTCAATTTACTCGTGCAGGGCACCGGATCGTTGAAGTACGAGCGGCCGGAGCTTGACTCAGGCGAACTGTGCGTGATCGATTGTCACTCGCACGGGGCGCATCCGGCTTTCTTCTCGTCGACAGACAACGAAGATGACCGGCACGAAACGAAGTTCGCGTTCGTCGTTGGAAATTGCGCGGCGGCGATGCCCAGTATGGCCATGCGGCTGTGCGCGAAGGGGATCTTTGAGGATGTCGAACGCGTGCCCAACAGCTGGTACGCGGCAGCCCGTCAGAAGGAGGTCGCATGACAGGTGTGATTCGTCACGCGCTTCCTTCCCGGATGCTCGAGCGGTCGTGGAACGTGATCGTGGTCGGTGCCGGCGGCACAGGCAGTGCGCTGCTGCCCAGCCTCGCGCGGTTGCATCATGCGATGGTTGAACTGGGTCACCCGGGCGGCATCGACTGCACGGTCTACGATGACGACACGGTGAGTCCAACCAATGTCGGTCGGCAGGGCTTTTATCCGAACGACGTGGGTGAGTACAAAGCCTCGCTCATCGTTAATCGGTTGAATGCGCTGATGGGAACCAACTGGCGGGCGCAAACCACGCGCTTTACCCGTAGTGTCTCTTGCTACAACGTCGATCTCGTCATTGGTTGTGTCGATACGCGTGTGGCTCGCCGCGCAATTGTCGATGCGACGAAGACCTGCGATCTGTACTACCTGGACTGCGGTAACGATACGGATCGAGGGCAGGTCGTCATCGGACAAGCGGAGCCAAGAGGCTATCAGAAGGTAAAGAAGGCGAATCCGGAGCGCTTGCCGCATGTGGGGCAACTGTTCCCGGAGCTGATTGATCCGTCGCTTGACGCGAAAGATCAAACGCCCTCCTGTTCCATGGCCGAGGCGCTGCGCAAGCAGTCCCTGGTCATCAACCAGGCCATCTCGGTCCAGGCATTCAACCTGCTCTGGACGATGTTTCGAACCGGGGCAGTGCCGTTCTCGGGCGTGTTCGTGAATCTTGCCACGGGACGCACGAACCCGATTCCGTTGGACGCCGCAGCTTGGGCGAGATTTGGCTATGACCCATTGAAACCGTCTGTCAAAAAAGTGAGTAAGGGTCGAAAGCTCAAGCTTGCCGCCTAGCAATCTGCACGCTTTTCCTAAGGAGGTGCCGACTCTCGCAAGGAGCCGGGTGCGTGCTCTGCGTAACTTATCGACCAGCGCCACGCCTCCGGTTTTCCGGGGGCGTGGCGCTTTTTTTTGGGGCACGCTCAAAAGGCGAAAGCAGCTTGTGCGCAGGGCGGGGTAACAGTCGCAACCGGCGAGCGTTGGGACAACAACTGGTCGTAGCGATGCAGCACATCAGTGCCATGCGTGTATTGGGCTTCGATGCCGACGACATCGGCGACACGGCGACGAACGCTCGCGAGAAGCTCCGCTTCTTCGGGTGTTGTGCGAATGGTTGGCCAGCCAGACGTGAAGAGCAGGTGCGCGGGAATTTCCGCTTCGATCGCTTGCCGCTGAATAGCGGCGGTTTTCGCGCGCGCCACATCAGCAATGAGACTGGAGGGGAGCAGTGCGGGCGCAACATCTGCAAGCCAGCGCTGACCTTGGAACGCGAAGGTCGAGGCCGCTTCCAGTCGTACCATCTCCCGATAGACATCGTGATTGTCCGCGCAGCTTGCCGCGGCTCGCAAGTCCGTCGAGCGTGCTCATGATGCAGTAGGCGCAAGAGACGCGCGATGCGCCGTACACTGTGTACGCCTCATGCAATGCGAGGCCTGCTGATGCGATCTCCGCAAACACTTCCTCGATGGTCCACTCGATGATCGCATTCCATGTGATCCCCGCGCGGCCTTTCGTGGACAGCGACGCGAGCGGGGCGGAGACTGGCATCTTGCTACGTGCGCTGCTTTCTTGCCTACGCACGCCGGTGACGTTGACGATATCCTGCGTTGGAAACCTCTTTTTCAATGCAGAAAAAATTACCGCGGATTTAAACTCACTGGTATTACGACGACTTATGCCGAGAACGTAAACAACGGCGGCTACGTCCTTAACGGAAGGGAGCGGTAGCATGTTGCTTAATGCACGTTCTGCTTTACGCTTGCTCATAGCGTGGCAAATGACCCGCCGCCACCCGTCTCGGACAGTCGTTACTATCGCGTCAACCGCGGTTACCATCCGTAAAAACGGACTCACAAAGCCGACCGAAAAACTAGAAGTCGCAATAGCCTGCCGACACATGTCCTCGAACAATTCGCTGTCGCTGGAAACTTGTGTCTACCGCGGCAGCACGGGGCCTTTCTCTGCTGAACGCGTGATTCCTGCTGGTTTAGGAGGCGATGACAAGCGGTTTATGTGACGCAGAATTTTTGCAAGAAATGCAACACGGATGTTTTCTGGCCGCTAGAGCTTGAATTTCTACGGAGATCACCTGCGGCACTAGGACGAATTTTTCTTCAGCCTGAAGGGAGACGGCGTAGCAAAGGCAAAAACCCGCCCAAGCTAGAAGCCAGCGCGAAAGAGACGATTACTCCCGCTGGATATGCGGTCGAGATAGAGCTTGGCGCACGGGGACGGCCTACGATACTTCCCCAACTCGTGTTAGTCGGGAATCTTAAAGGAGTTAGTGCCGGATCAGAAGCCATGCCATTGCGTGAATATGTAGATCGAGCGCGAATTCTGCTCGGAGCAAAGCGCGGCCTGTGTTACCAAAGATATAAGTGAAAAAACTCCCGCGTTGTACGCGACCACTTACACATGGAACGTAAGCGCGCAGAAATCGACGTCTAGCAGTCGGGGATCTGACCGTACAGGCTATGTCCACTGATGGCGCGCTGCACCCCATGCGCTATACACAGAGGTTAATACTCGTCGTACTTGGCGACGTATGGCAGGCCGCCCCGCACCATGATCGGTTCAATCGCGAGCGATGTTTCCTGCGGGCCGCTGCAATCGTGGGCAAACGGACCGCGATCTTCGGAGGGGGCCCAAGACGACGGGAGCGCTGCCATGCCTAACCTTGCCATGATTTGCCAAGTACGTACTGCTAGCCATGGCTGTGTTCGTCGCGCTAGGACTGGTTTTTATCACGTCGGGCATATGCATACATTGCAACAACGATTTCGCAGTTCCGAAGAGCGATCTATACGACCTAACATGCAGGTTCACATCTGCTTGAAAAGACCGGCGCAAGCCCGACTGACCGGGAGCACGTCTCCGCTCCTGCGCAAATAAATGCGCTGGCGGCTAAGCAGGTCGCGCTCGATATGGTCGATCGCCGCATAGGCGACGATAACGCCGCGATGCACTTGTGCGAAGCGCTCGGTATCGAGCCGCTGGAGCATCTCCTTCAAGGGCGTCCGAATCACGTGCCGCTCGCTTGCGGTCACGACCTCCGTATATTTGTCGGCAGCCTGAAAATACAGAAAATACAGTACCTCCTCCACCGAGACGAGCCGAGTCGTGTCCCGAAGGCCCACTGTTATCCAGCGAATCGGCGCTGCATCTCGCTGCTCCTCCGCATTTTCCAACAGCGCGGTGGTTGTGGGTGCCGGGCCGCCGCGCTGCAGCTTTACGATACAGCGGAGCAGGCGATCATCAGTCACTGGTTTCAACAGGTAGTCGATCGCCGACTGGTCGAACGCCTGAACAGCATACTCGTAGTAGGACGTCACGAACACGATGTGCACATGCGGTACGAGGCTGGCGATTTTCAGACCATCGATACCGGGCATCCTGATATCCAGGAAGGCGAAGTCGGGGCGTTTAGCATTGAGCTCTGCGAGCGCGTCGACGCCGTTGCGCTGCATCCCGATGATCTCGAGTTCGGGCCAAAGTGCGCTAAGGCGAACGGCGAGTTCCGCAGACAGGTTGGGTTCGTCGTCGGCGATCAGGGCGGTCGGCATATCAGGCGATCGGTATTTGCAAGGTTGCGGTCACGCCCCGCATGGCGTCGGCATTCGCGCCGATCGACACGCGCCCGCGCTCGCCATAGAGACTTATCATTCGGGCGCGAACGTTCGCGAGTCCAACGCCACCGTGCAGCTTCGTGCCTGCGTTCCCGAGTCCCACACCGGTATCAGTCACGCTAAGGATGAGAGAGTCTCCGTCGCGCGTGCCGCGAATGAGCACTTCGCCGAGGTCAACTGACGGCTCGATGCCGTGCAGCAGTGCATTCTCGACGAGGGGTTGCAGCAGGAGCGGCGATAGAGGCAATGCCCTGAGTGCATCCGGGACGTCGACCGAATAGCGCAGGCGTTCCTCGCCGAGCCTGATCGTCGCAATTTTCAGCAGTGCCTCAACCAGTTCCAGTTCTTCGTCCAACGTAGCCGTAGCCTTGCGCGTGCGGCCCAGGCTCGCGCGCAAATAACAATTGAGGCTGTCGAGCATCGTCGTCGCGCGGGTCGGATCGCGTTCGATCAGGCTTTGCACGTTCGCCAGCGTGTTGAACAGGAAATGCGGCTCGATCTGAGCCTGCAGCAGCGCGAGTCGCGCGGCCGTTTCGGCCTGGCGCGCCTCGGCGGCCTCGCGTCGCTGTGTCTCAAGCGAAGTGCGCATTCGCGCGGCCTGCACGAACACCGACACGAACGCGCACGCTGCGCCCGCGATAATGAACGATGAGCCGTAGGCCAGCCAGACCTTGAGGCCTGCGTGACCGATGAGATGTGGAACATGTCCGATCGTGGATGCTGCGACTTCGAATCCGATGAACACGCTGGCTGGTGCGACGACCAGGGTCTTCGGCACGAGCGCGAGCTTGCCGCGTACAAGTCTGTCTGCGGCGACGCTAAGCAGTGACGCGCTGAAACCAATGCCATTCGCAACGACCAGATACGGCAGCAACGACTCGTTGCGTCGGGTCGCCCAAAAAATCAACCCGACCGCGCAGTTGAAGCAGAAAAGCGAAAGCAGCGACCGACCCAGTTGCGCCGGACTGGCGTGGGGCGCGAAGAACCGAAGAGAGAGCGGCTTGCTTGGCATGGCAGCGAGCGGGGGGGCGGATTGGGCAGATGGTAGCGTAAATCGACGCAGCTTTACCATCTGCGAACGGTTCCGACGCACCGCCGCCGCACGCTGGATCGTTGCACCTGTGCCCCAAGGGTGGTTCGTCCAACCCAAGCGCCGTTCATCGCCGGTTTCCACCGTTCGTCGCAAACTTCCGAGCGCGAGGGGGCTGATCGCTATAGTCCTGACATAACCGCTATTTGCGGTGCGCAGGAGAAGCTATCCCATGCCACATTTTCCGACCTATCTCTACGTGTTGTTTTGCCTTTTCGTCTACATCGGCATCAAGCGCTGCTTCGTGCGCGAGGTCCGGCCTGTGCGCCCGGTTCTATTTCCGATCCTGTTCGTCGCTCTTGGCCTGTCGAGCCTCAGCCACCTGTTTCTACGAGCGAGTGCCGAAGCCTACGCCGCGGGCTTCGGGATGCTTGTGGTCGGGGCGGCGGGCGGCTGGCTCCACGCAGGCCTTTGGCGCCTGCAGTTCAGGAACGGACCGGAAGGCATTTTTGTGCGCCTGCCGGGCGACGCGAGTCTTCTGGTAACGCTGCTTTAGACGTTCGTTGCCGAAACGTTTATTCATTACGCGATCGCCAGTTTGCGGCCGTGGGTGGCCACTGACGCCTTTGCAGTCCTGTCGTTCGCAATCTGGGGCGGGCTCGTTGGCATGCCGCTCGGCCGCGCGATTAACGTAGGACGCGATGCGTCCGTCATGCCAACGGCCTGTCGGAGGAACGCAGCGGATCGGATCGGTGCCTGAGTCGCGCTGAACAAGGCATAGACGCAACGCGAGAGCGAACATAGCGCTCATGGCGAGCCACTGGTCTCGCCGTGCGGTTTCGACAGTTGTGTGCGTCAAGTTGTGCAGAAATCGGATGCCGGTGGTTTCAGTTGATCCTTCTGTGCGACGTGCGGCGCGAAGGGCGTAGCCCGCAGCGCCGAACGCCGCGCGGCCGCTATGCAGCAGCG
>NZ_LFJJ01000241.1 GCF_001189365.1 Candidatus Burkholderia verschuerenii
GCGATACCTTGCTGCCGCTCGCCTCGTCGTTATATGCGGTGCCGCTGGTGATTCTTTACCCGCTGCTGACGGCGTGGATCGGTATCGGCATGGAATCGAAGATCGTGTTCGGCGCGATCTACGGCTTCTTTCCGATGCTGCTCGCCACCGCCGCGGGCGTGCGTACCGTCGATCGTCAATTGCTGGTCGCGGCGCGCAGCATGGGCGCGGGGCGCATGCAGCTCGTGCGTCATGTGATGTTGCCCGCAGCGGTGCCGTCGGTGTTGTCCGGCATGCGGTTGGGCAGCGCGATGACCGCCATCGGCGTGGTCGTCGCGGAGATGATGGCGGCGACGTCCGGCATCGGCTTCGTGATCACGCAAAATCGCACGCTGTTCAATACCGCCAACGTTTATTTCGGTATACTGCTGGTTCTGGTGCTTGCCATCGCGCTCGATTAGCTCGTCAACTTCCTGCAACGGATCGCCTCGCGGCGCTATCCTCAACCTGAAAACAAGTCATGAAACCAGCATCGCATGCGCATACGCTGCGTGAACGTCTGAAACAGCGCGATATCGTCGTCGTGCCCGGTGGCGGCTCGCCGCTCGAAATCAAGCTGATCGGCCGCGCCGGTTTCGAAGCCGCGTATCTGAGCGGTTATGCGACGGCGGCATCGCGCTACGGCGTGCCGGATATCGGCCTCGTCGCGTATGGCGAGATCGAAAACGCCGTGCTCGCGGCCACGCGTATCGCCGACGTGCCGCTGATTGTCGATTGCGACACCGGCTATGGCGACGTGACCAACATGTATCGCACCGTGCAGGGCATGGAGCGTCTGGGCGTCGCGGCCATTCAGATCGAGGATCAGGCGTGGCCCAAACGTTGCGGCCATATGGATGCGAAGATCGTCGAGTCGCGCGAAGTCGCGTTGCGCAAGCTGCGCGCCGCCATCGAAGCGCGTCTCGATCCGGACACCGTGATCATCGCTCGCACCGATGCGCGCGGCCCGCACGGTCTCGACGAAGCGCTCGAACGCTGCCGCATGTTTCGCGACGCGGGCGCGGATGTCGTGTTCGTCGACGGTCCGCAATCGCTGGAAGAACTGGAGATCATCGGGCGCGAGCTGGCGGGCGGTCCGCTGGTCGCGAACATGTCGGAATCGGGATTGACGCCGTTGTTGTCGGCGGCGGAATTGCAGGAGCTGGGCTTTGCGATCGCGCTGTTTCCGAGCAGCACGGTTCGCCTGTCCGTGCGCATCATCGAAGACTTTCTCGCGAGCCTCAAGGAAAGCGGCGATTCGCGCGCGTGGGTCGACCGCATGGCTAGCCTGTCGCAGACCAATAGCGCGCTCGATATCGACGCGATGCGCGCCTTCGAAGCCCGCATTCTCGCGGACGTGAAAGAGCGTCCGGCCTAACGCACAAGGAGACACGACGCATGACCTCGAACTACTATATCCGTATCCTCCGGGCGGTGCGACCGCCACCGACCGCATTCTGAAGGGCGCGATCGATCTGCATCATCACGGCTTTCCGGAAATCAGCTTCGAAGCGAAGACGCGTCTCGAAGACGTCGATGAAATGTCGATCGCGCGCAATGCGGGCATGCTCGGCATCGTGCTGAAATCGCATATGTTCCCGACCGTCGGACGCGCATATTACTTGCGCAATCTCGTGCCGGGCATCGAAATTTTCCCGAGCATCACGCTGAATTACGCGGTCGGCGGCCTGAATCCGATGGCGATCGAAAGCGCGGCGAAACAGGGCGCGAAGGTCGTGTTCATGCCGACATGGAGCGCGGAGCACGATATCGAACGCGGCGGCATGAGCCGGCATTTGCGGCATTTCATCGACCGCGCCGAAAGCACGCTGCGGCCGGGCAAGGGCATTCGTCTCACGGGCACCAACGGCAAGCTGCTGCAGGAAACGCGCGAATGTCTCGATTGCGCGCGTCAATACGGCATGACGATCTGCACTGCACGGGGCATGTGTCGCCGACGGAGTCGATCGCGCTCGCGTTGGAGGCGAAGGATTACGGCATCAATGAAGTGATTTTCTCGCATCCGGACAGCAATTCGGTGGGCGCGAATCGCCAGGAAATCCGCGATATGTGCGCGCTCGGCGCGGTGTGCGAGTTCTGCGCGCTCGGTTGTCTGCCGTCGCTCATGCGGATGAAGCCGAAGGATTTCGCGGATGTGGTCGGCGATATCGGCGAAGACAAGGTGATTCTCACGACCGACTACTTCTTCGAATGGTCGCCGCCGGGTCCGGAAACGATGCGCATGCTGATCGGCACGTTCCTCGCGCTGGGCATGTCGGAAACGGCGGTGCGCAAGATGGTGCGCGAGAATCCGGCCCGCATGCTCGGCATGGATGCCGATCGTCTCGCCAAGCTCGATGCGGAACAGGACGCGCATCGCGCGCAATCGGCGCAGATCGACGTCTGATCGTTCGGATAGCGAAATAATAACGGAGACGATTTTCATGGTTCAGCAAGTTGCAAGCCGCGCATGCTGGAAAGCCGCCGATCTCGCGCAGACGGACGACTGGTTTCATCGGCTGTCCGATGAGGCGATCGCCGATTTCGAAACCGCCATGCGCACGGCGGTGGCATCGGAAAAGGAATTGTTCGAACTCGACGTGCGCGATTTTCCGCTCGGTGCGGCGGGCCGGGCCGCGCTCGATCATGTACACGATGCGACGCAAAACGGCCTCGGCGTGATGGTGCTGCGCGGCTTTCCGGTGCAGCGTCACGCGCCCGCGCATCTGCGGATGCTGTTCTGGGAGCTCGGGCTGCATATGGGCGTGCCGCGTCCGCAGGGCAAGCAAAGCCAGTACATGTCCGATGTGACCGATGCGGGCGGCGTATATCGCAGCACGAAAGGGCGCGGCTACAACACGCGTTCGAAGCTGGATTTTCATGCGGACAACGCGGATATCGTCGGCCTGATGTGCGTGAACGCGGCGATGAGCGGCGGCGAAAGCCTGATCGCGAGTTCCGTGTACGCGCATAACGTGATGCTGCAGGAGCGGCCCGAACTCGTCGCGGAGCTATACGCGCCGTTTATCTTCAGCCGTCAGGGCGAGGAAGAGCCGGAAGAAGGCCCGTGGTACGAATCGCCGATCTTTTCGGTGACGGACGGCCAGTTCGCATGCCGTCACGTGCGCAATCACATCAACGGCGCACAGGCGGGTTTCGACGATATTCCGCGCCTTACGCCGCAACAGACCGAAGCGCTCGATCTGTTCGATGCGATCCTCGCGCGCGAAGACGTGCGCTTCGCGATGCATCTCGAACCCGGCGATATCCAGTTCCTCAACAATCACACGCAACTCGAACAGGCGGCGGCGCTCGCGAAGCGTCATCCGAAGCTAACGATCGTGCTGAATCATTGCGGCGGGCCGCTCGGTATCGGGCCGTATGCAGACCGGCGTGCGCAAGTGCGCGACGAATGGAGCCGCGCGCTCGCCAAGGTCGCGGCCAACGACAACGCGATCGTGAAGATCGGTGGTCTCGCGATGCCGCGCACCGAACTCGCTTTCGCCGATAACGATAAGCCCGCGAATTGCCTCGAATTGGTCGAACGCTGGACGCCTTATGTGCGGACCTGCATCGATCTGTTCGGCGCGGAACGCAGCATGTTCGAAAGCAATTTTCCGGTCGATAAGGGCAGTTGCAATTACGTCTCTGTGTGGAATGCGTTCAAGCTCGTCAGCGCCGGTTATCCGGCGGCGGCGCGTCGCCAGATGCTCGCGGGCACGGCGAATCGCGTCTATGCGCTGGGCGTCGAGGCCTTGACCGAGGAGACGATTTCATAACGCCCGCGCAAGGCGTGGAACATCCGTAATCCGTACAGGCACAAGACCATCCGGCACGCATCGTCGCGCGCACGGAACGTCGGAGGAGACATATGAAAAATCGCCGCATCTTCATCTATATCTTTCTGTTTTCGCTCACGAGCATCAACTACATCGACCGTGTCGCGCTGTCGGTGGCCGCGCAACCCATCGCGCACGAGTTCGGCATCAGCCCGATTCAGATGGGTTATCTGTTTTCATCATTCATTTGGACATATTTCGCAAGCCTGATTATCTGGGGGATCGCGCTCGACCGCTGGGGAACTCGCTGGGTCAATGCGATTGGTATGGCCGTGTTTTCGCTTGCGACGGTAGCGACCGGTTTCGCCTGGAGCTATATGTCGATTCTCGTCACGCGTCTCGTGATGGGCGCTGGCGAGGCGTCGTCGTATCCGGCGGGCGGCAAGGTGATCCGCGAATGGATGCCGGCGCGCGAACGCGGCATCGCGGCGGCGGTGCTCAATAGCGGCTCGTATGCGGGACCGGCTATCGGCGCGATCGTCGTCGCGTTTGCGGTGCAACTGTTTGGCTGGCGCACGGGCTTCATTCTGGTCGGCAGTTCCGGCACGATCTGGCTGTTCTGCTGGCTGATGTGGTTCAGAAAGCCCGAGCTTGCAACCTTCATCGACGAAGACGAACGCGCGCTGATCCTGCGCGAACGCAATGGCGGCCTGCCCGATACGCCGACCGGCCCGACGCTCTCGATTCCCGACATGCTCAAGTCGACCAGCGTGTGGGGACTGCTGATCACGCAGGCGTTCTGCTCGTATGCGCAGTTCCTGTTTCTCACCTGGCTGCCGAGTTATCTGCAGACGGAACGGCATCTGAATATCGTGAAAAGCGGCTATTTCACGGCGCTGCCATATGCGTTGTCGGTAATTCTGGCGATCGTCATCGGACGGCTGAGCGATCGTCTGCTGACCGCCGAAGCCTGCAATCGCGGCGGTCAGCGCAACATGGTGGCGGCGTCGATGCTGCTGACCGCGGTCGTGCTCACCACGCCCTTCGTCGATGACGTGTGGATCATGGTGGCGGTCTTCACGCTGTCGCTGACCGGCGCGCAGGCGGGTATCGCGATGAACATCGCGCTGCTCGGCGACCTGTTGCCGTCGTCGGCGGAAGCGGGGCGCGGCACAGGCTTGCTGATTACCGGCGGTGCATCGTTCGCGATGATCGCGCCGATCGCCACGGGCTATGTGGTCGCCATCACGCACAGCTACAACAACGCGTTCTATATCGCCGGTGTGCTGGCGCTGGCCGGCGCGTTCGTCGCGCTGACGATGACGCGACAGCCGATCCGCAGAAAGGACGAGGTGGAAGAAGTCGGCGAGGCGACCTTGCGAGCCTGAAGCATTCATCCTGAAGCATTCCTAATCGATAGACACGCAACACGTAACAAGCAGAGGACACGAACATGACAGCGAAATCCCCGAAGCAAATGACCCTGATCGGCTTTCTGCAGGCGCAGAACTGCTCGACCTATCCCGGCTCGTGGCGTCATAGCGCGGCGATGCAGGACTTCACGACGCCCGAGTACTATCAGCGCATCGCGCGCACGCTGGAAGAAGGGAAGTTCCATCTCGCCTTCTTTGACGATCGTCTCGCCATGCCCGATATCTACGGCAACGATCACGCGCAAACCACCGAACACGGCGTGTGCGCGGTCAAGATGGACCTGATCTCCATTCTCACCGCAATGGGCATGGCGACGTCGAAGCTCGGCCTCGGCGCGACGTATTCGACCACGTACTACGAGCCGTTCCATATCGCGCGCACCTTCGGCACGCTCGATCTGATGACCAAGGGCTGCGCCGCGTGGAACGTGGTGACGTCGCTGAACGATTCGGAAGCGGCGAACTTCGGCCAGAGCGAGCATCTCGAACACGACCTGCGCTACGACCGCGCCGACGAGTTCGTCGAAACGGTGATGGGCCATTGGGATACGTGGGAAGAAGGCGCGCTGATCCTCGACAAGGAAAGCGGCCGCTTCGCCGACCCGTCGAAGGTGCATCGTCTCGATCACGAAGGGCGCTTCTTCAAGTCGCGCGGGCCGTTCACGGTGCCGCGTTCGCAGCAGGGTCATCCGGTGCTGATTCAGGCGTGGCAGAGCGGACGCGGACGACAGTTCGCCTCGCGCTGGGCCGATCTGATCTTCGTCGTGTATCCGAAGTTCGAAGTGGCGAAGAAGCAGTACGCGGAGATGAAGCAGGCGCTCTCCGATGCGGGCCGCAATCCCGATGATGTGAAGATCTCGACCGCGTGCTACACGATCGTCGCGGAGTCGGACGAGATCGCGCAGAAGGAGCGCGAGTACCTCGACGCGCTTGCCAAGCCGATCGACTCGCTCGCCTTGCTGTGCGAAGTGCTCAACACCGACTTCTCGAAGCGCGGCTACGACGATCCCTTCAGCGATGCGGAAATGGCCGCGATCTCGGGCTGGACCGGCTTTCGCGATCGCGTGGTCACGCTGTCGGGCAAGAAAAACCCGTCCGTGTGCGATTTCGTCGACTTCTCGAAGCGCGCGCATCGACGAGTTCCCGGTGTTCTGCGGCACCGCGAAGACCGTCGTCGATCAGATGGAGCAATGGTTCGTCGAAGGCGCGGTGGATGGCTTCGTGATCGCGCCGACGCACGTGCCGGGCGCATACGAAGACTTCGTGCGCAGCGTCGTGCCGGAACTGCAGCGACGCGGCCTGTTCCGCAAGGACTACACCGGCGGCACGCTGCGCGAAAATCTCGGCCTGCCGATTCCGAAGTCCGGCGATTGGCGCAAGACGGCGTTCCCGAAGGCGTCGAATATCAAGGTCGCGTGACGATGGCCTGAAGCAGCGCGGCCCGGCCTTCGCGCAGATTGCGCGTGAGGTTTCTTCCCATCGCGGGGAAATCCGGGCCCATGACGAGATGAAGACCGAGGGCGGGCATCGTCGAGATGCTCGCCCGTTCTTTTTCGCGTTCGGCGAACCACGCAATGCCTTCGGCGGTGCAGTCGATCCACGATTCGACGCGAAAGCCCTGTTTTTCCAGTAGCGCGCGCATTTCGTCCGATGTCTTCAGAAAGCTCGTGCCGCTGTCGCGCGCCCACGGCACAGGATAATGCAGCGGCTCGCCGGATGCCGCGATCACGTCGAACATCGCGAAGCGGCCGCCCGGTCGCAATACGCGGAAGGCTTCGGCGTACAGCGCCGCGCGATTTTCGATGTTCATCGCTACATGCTGCGTCCACGCGATGTCGAATGCTTCGTCGTCGAAGGGCAGCGCCAATGCGTTCGCGCAGTCGTAACCGACGAGATCGGCGAGGCCGGTTTTCTGGGCGAGAAAGCGGGCTGCATCGACGAAAGACGGGCTCAGATCGATGCCTTGCACGCGCGCGCCATAGGTCGTCGGTCCTTCAGAATTAGTCGAAGCCAAGCATGGCAAGGGTTTGCCGGAAGATCGTGTTTTTCAGAACTCCCAGAAGCGATATTGATCTGAATGGTTTCCTGGGAGTTTGGAACCTCGCCGATGAGCACGCCCGATTTCTTTCGCAGCCGCCTGGACAGCATGATTGATCAACGTCACCCGCTCGCTGTGCTGGCCAATCGCATGCCGTGGGCATCGATCGAAGCGACGTTAGTGCCGGTGTTCGAGCGGCTTGCTCGTGAAGGTCGCTCCAGTGAAGCGCTGGATCTGTTTGGCGTTGCACCGAAGCTCGCGGGCGCGGGCATGAGCGCGGCTGGGCGTCCCCGGCTGCCGATCCGACTGATGGTCGGGCTGCTCTATCTGAAGCACGCGTACAACGAGAGTGATGAGTCAGTAGTCGGCCCTTCAGAATTAGTCGAAGTCAAGGGTGGCAAGGGGCCGCCGGAAGATCGTGTTTCCCAGAACTCCCAGAAGCAATATTGATCTGAATGGTTTCCTGGGAGTTTGGAACTTCGC